>NZ_CP031555.1:1500000-1582500 GCF_003403095.1 Thalassospira indica
CTGCCGGTCAGGGGCAAACAGGCCCTTGGACGGGATCGGGAAATGAACCTTGAGATCGCGGACCGACAGGATTGGTGACGCGTCTTTTTTAGCGGATTTGTTCATCACGCTCATTTGTCATCCTCCCGGAAACAGGCGCTGGCACGGCCATTGCCAAATTCCCTCAAAAGCGGGCGTTCCGCACAGCAGCGATCAAACACATATTCGCATCGTTCCTGATAGGCGCAGCCTTTTGGAAGGTTTTGCAAGTTGGGCGGCTGGCCGGGAATGGCAAACAGGCTTTCTTCATCAGCGCGATCAATCCGTGGCATCGATTTCAAAAGGCCTTCGGTATAGGGATGATGACTGTCGTAATAGATGTCGCGAACCGATCCGGTTTCGACAACACGCCCGCCATACATCACCATCACCCGGTCACAAAGGCCCGCCACCACGCCCAGATCATGGGTGATCATGACGGTGGCTGTGTTGAAATCCGTTTGCAGATCGCGCAACAGATCAAGGATCTGAGCCTGCACCGTCACATCAAGGGCGGTGGTCGGTTCATCGGCAATCAGAACTTCCGGGTCACATAATAGTGCCATGGCGATCATGACACGCTGGCGCATGCCCCCTGAAAACTCATGCGGATACATGTGAACGCGCTGGGCCGCGCCGGGAATTCCGACACGATCAAGCATGGTGATTGCGCGCGCCAAGGCATCGCTTTCCGACATGCCACGATGTTCGACCAGAACTTCTGTCATCTGCCGGGAGATTTTCAGAAACGGGTTCAGTGATGTCATCGGATCCTGAAAGATCATCGACATCGACACACCGCGAATTTTGTTCAATTCGCGGGGCTGCAGATTGAGGATTTCCTTGTCCTTGTATCGGACCGACCCGGTGGATGCGCCGTTTTTGGCAAGCAATCCCATCAGCGACAGGAAAATCTGTGTCTTGCCAGATCCGGACTCCCCGACAACACCAAGCGTCTCGCCCGGATCGATGTGGAAGTTGACGTTATTGACGGCCTCGACCTCGCCATCCGGGGTCTGGAAGCGCGTGGTCAGGTTTTCGACAGTCAGAATATGATTTGTGGTCATGGTTTTTCCTTTCCGCCTTACCTGTCTTTCGGATCAAGCGCATCGCGCAGACCGTCACCGATGAAGTTAAAACAGAACAGGGTGAGTGCCAGGAACACAGCCGGATAGATCAGCATCCATGTCGATGCCTCGATTACCTTGGCCCCTTCGGAAATCAGAACGCCCCAACTTGTCAGCGGCTCCTGCACACCCAGTCCAAGGAAGGACAGGAAGCTTTCGGTCAGGATCACCTGCGGGATGGTCAGCGTCATATAGACAATGACCGGGCCCAGCACGTTGGGAATGACGTGGCGGAAAATGATCTTGAAGTTCGAAACACCCGTTGCATGGGCAGCTTCGATAAATTCGCGCCGACGTAGCGACAATGTCTGACCGCGGACAATACGTGCCATGGTCAACCATTCAACCGCGCCAAGGGCGACAAAGATCAGGAAGATGTTTCGGCCAAACACAACCATCAACATGATGACAAAGAACATGAAGGGCAGGGAATAAAGCACATCGACAAACCGCATCATGATGCTGTCAATCTTGCCGCCGAAATATCCGGCAACCGCGCCGTACGTAACGCCGATGATCAGCGAGACCGTGGTTGCCAGAAGCCCGACCGCAAGCGATACACGCGCGCCATAAAGCACCCGGATAAACAGATCGCGGCCATTGCCATCGGTGCCAAAGATATGGCCGTTTTCCCAGTTCGGACCTTCCTGGATATAGCCCCAGTCGATCTGGTCATAGGCATACGGGCTCAGAAGCGGGGCAAAGATTGCGAGTAAGGTAATAATGCCCAGAATGATCATGGAGCCGACAGCCGCCTTATTGCGGAACAACCGGATACGGGCATCGCGCCACAGGCTGCGACCTTCGATTTCTTCGGCTGCGCCGGCTGATTGCAGCAGAGCTGTTTTTTCAGATTTGTTCATTATCAGCGTGACTTCAGTTTGGGATCAAGAAGGCCGTAAATCATATCGACCAGGAAATTCAGCAGAATGATCATCACCGCATAGACAATCACCACCCCCATCACGAGCGGGTAGTCGCGGTTCAACGCTGCCTTGATGAAATAGGTGCCGATACCGGGCACGCCAAAGATGCTTTCGATCACGACCGAGCCGGTCATGACGGCCGCCGTTGCCGGACCAAGATAGGAAACAACCGGTAACAGCGCGCCCTTGATGGCGTGGCGATTGACGACAAGCGTCTCGCGAAGGCCCTTGGCGCGTGCGGTTCGGATGTAATTCGAATGCAGAACTTCGACCATCGACCCGCGGGTCAGACGTGCGATATAGGCAATCTGGGGCAGGGCAAGTGCGATGATCGGAAGGATTTTGTATTCAAGTTCCCCATCCCCCCAGCCGGCGGTCGGCAGGATCGACAGATAAAGCCCAAATACCAGCGACAATAACGGCGCCATGACAAAGTTCGGAATGGCGATGCCGATCATCGCAACACCCATGACAACGAAATCAACCGCGCTGTTTTGTCGAATGGCGGCATAGGTGCCAAACGCGACGCCAAACACAAGCGCAATGGCAATCGCGCTCAGGCCCAGCTGCATCGAGGCAGGGGCACCTGCCATGATCAGTTCGGCAACCGAAAAGTCGCGGATTTTAATCGATGGTCCGAAATCGCCCTGGAAAAGCTTGCCGATATAGATCGCGTATTGTTCGACCAGCGGCTTATCAAGGTCATAGGCAGCCTTGATGTTCTTTTCGATTTCCGGCGGCAATGCGCGTTCCTGATCGAACGGGCCGCCCGGTGCGATACGCATCATGAAGAAGGCGACTGTGATCACGATGAACAATGTCGGGATCGCGATCAGCAGGCGCCGAATGGCGTAAGATAACATTTTCTCTCATCCCCGTCGGGGTGGTCACAGGCTGCGGGCGGGAGGAACACCACACAGCCTGCGACACGAAGGCAGGATTTACTCGGCGATGTCGAGCCAGCGGGTCAGGTGACGATCCGGGGCATTATCGATCCAGCCCTTGATCTTTGGTGAGACGAGCTGTTTCGAGACATAGTAGTAAATCGGGATGTAGGGCTGTGCCTCCATCATGATGGCTTCTGCGCTATGCATCAGTTCTGCACGCTTTTTCAGGTCGCCTTCATTCTCGGCAGCCAGCATCAATTCGTTGTAGCGCGGGTTATCAAACGCTGCATAGTTCAGCGGACCGGTGCGCTCTTCACCGAGGAACAGGAAGTTCTGGGCATCGTTGTAATCGGCAATCCAGCCGGCACGGGCGACTTCAAAGTCACCAACCTTCAGGTCGGCATAGTGGATTTTACCTTCGGTGTTAAACAGCTCTGCATCGACGCCGATCTGTTTCCACATGTTCTGAACCGCAATCGCGATACGCTTGTGGTTTTCAGATGTGTTGTAACGCAGCGTGAATTTAAGAGGGTTTTCAGCGGTATAACCGGCTGCTTCCATCAGTTTCTTGGCTTCGGCGACCTTGTCACCATAAGAAAGGTCTTTCCAAGAGACATATGCAGGCTCGGTATAGTTACCGGTTCCCGGCGGGACAAAGGAATAAGCCGGAAGTTCGCCGGTTTTCAGAACCGCGTCGGTGATTGCTTCGCGGTTGATCGCAAGCGACAGTGCCTTGCGGACATTCGGATCCTGGAATTTCTCTTTGTCGCTACGCACGGCGTAGTAATAAATCCCGGCATAGGGCGCGATGCGCAGGCTGTCGGCCAAATTGTCACGCAGCCAGGAAATCTGTTCGGATGCGATGTCGCGCGCAACGTCCAGTTCTTCTGCGCGGAAACGGTTCTGCATCGCCGTGCGATCTTCGTAGGTGTAATAGATCACCTCGTCGATCGGAACGTTTGCGGCGTCATAGAATTCTTCGTTCTTGACCAGTTTGGTGTGAACGTTTGGCACCCATTCGACAAGTTTGTAGGCACCGTTCACAACGATATTTTCCGGCTTTACCCAATCCTTGCCGTATTTTTCAACGACATGACGTGGAATGGCGAAAGCGGTCTGGTGCGTCAGCTGTGCCAGGAAATAGGGGGCAGGTGCGGTCAGTTTGACTTCGAGGGTATGGTCATCAATGGCCTTGGCAGCGAGTTTCGCGCCATCCTTGCCAGTGTTAACTTCCTCAGCGCCTTCGATGATGTAGAGCAGGGATGCGTATTCCGCACCCAGTGCCGGATCAAGAAGGCGTTCCCAGCCGGCGATAAAGTCCTGTGCCGTAACCGGGGTGCCATCTGACCAGTTATGGTCGCGGATTTTGAAGGTGTAAGTCATCCCGTCTTCGGAAACGGTCCAGCTTTCGGCTGCACCGGGAACCGGTTGGCCATCCGGGCCATATGTCAGAAGACCCAGCGACATATCATCGGAGATACGGCTGGTCTGGATGGTAGAGATGAAATGCGGATCCATTGACTGCGGTTCGCCGTCGTTACCAATGCGCAGGATCTTTTCGGCCTGCGCCTGGCTGGTCGACAACATCGTCATCGAACCGGCAATCAAGGCGGTACCCAACACAAAAGCACGTGAGGATTTTAGCAACCCGTTCACGAGACCTTTTGCAGTCATCGCGTTGTCTGACATCTAAAATGTCTCCCTTATCATTTTGATTTTTCGTTACGCACCTCCCAGAAAGTACGTACGTGAAAATACTGATCCGGGTATGCGCTTACTGCAAGGCAGATTCTACACAACGGGGAAGATAGATTAATGCTTGCGCGGGAAAACGTTTTCAATCGTTAATTGTTGTGCATATGGGGATTTATGTCGAATTTGTTACGGTGTTTGGCATTCTTAACACCAATCGTCCGAAAACAGTCAGGACGGTATGGTTTCGGTGGATGATCGCGCAAAAGTGGTGATCTGCTCAGACACCGTTCGCATTCGACCGCCTCGCACATCACAAGATGCGACCGAATCGCAAGAAACCCGGCCCATATGGTGGTCACAGGACGGGTTTGAAGACAGCAGATATTGGACAGGTGCCTCTTTGCAGGCGTGGTGGTGATCTGATCGCGATTTTACGAACGCGTGGAGCCTATCAAGAATATGGGTGAAAATAAGCGCGTGAAGAGCAGTGCGATCAAGGCGATATCGCGCAAAGCGGGCTGTTCAGATCGAAGTGCCTGCATCCATGTTGCTGAGGTCCTTCAAGTAAGTCTTGGTTGCAGCGTGGTTGATAGTCGCGTATTTCCGTAGAGTTCGTTGCGGCTCTTGCGTTCTGCTCGGCCACGCATATCCCACCAACAGAAACCGCCACTGAAGGCGCAGGAATGATTGAAACATTCGACATTCTTTTTCTGATCGTTTCGGTTCTTGGCGTATCGCAGGCGATTTTCCTGATTGTCTTGTTGATGGACGAAGGAAAGCGTTCTTTTCGCGCCAACCGCTGGCTCATGGTCTTCGGGTTTTCGGTCGGTATGAGTTTTATTGACGATACGTTCGACCCGTTCATCAGCCCGATTGTGAACCTGTATCTTGTGCCGGTTTTTGCGCCATTCTTTTTTGCCTTTATACCGTCGATATATTTGTATTTCCGGGAAGTTTCGGGAAATCCGGTGTCCCGGCCATACCGGCATTATCTGGTATTAATTCCGGTAACCGCAGCGATCGGGCTTATGGTTTACCTGAAAAGTACGCGTATGGTCGCCAATCAGGATCATGTGCGTGATGTCGGGTTGCAGATTGCGTTTTCATCGCAAGGGCTTGCCAATTTGGTTCTCCTGGCGATTGTCATCCTGTTTTGCGTGTCATTTGTCGGTTACATGGCGGGGATATGGCGGCTCGCGCGGCGTTATTTGCGACAAGCCAACTGGCAACTCCAGGCCGACAGTGAACGAATGCGTCGCTGGATTATCGAGCTTCTTGTCGGGATGACGGTGTTGTTTACCGTCTTCACCTTGACCAACCTTTTGGATATGTTTGTCTTTCGCGCGGAATGGCTGTCGCTTGGTGTCAAGGTGGGGTTTGTGGTTGTGTTCTTCCGCATGTGTCAGGTTATCGCGCAGAACCCGGCGATCTTTGTGCAAGCGGAAACCGAAGACGGCGCCGAGGACCATCTGCCTGAACGTCAGGAAACCGGCCAAGGGACCGACACCCAACAGACCCCGATGTTGCGTGCAATTGTTGATGACCCCGGTATCGACCGTATTCGCACCCGCCTCGCAAGGATCGTTGCAGACCGTGAAGTGATGCTTGATCCACTGCTTACGATGCCCAAACTGGCTTCTGCTGTCGGGGCAACGCCCAATCAGCTTTCCTTTGTCTTGAACCAGCATCTGGGTAAAAGCTTCTTTGATTTCGTTAATGAAGTCCGGGTTGACGAGGCTTCTCGTCTGCTGATCGAGGAACCAAACCGCACGATCCTCGATATCGCAACCGAGGTCGGCTTCAATTCGAAATCGACCTTCAATCAGGCATTCAAGAAAATCACCGGTCATACACCAAGTAACTATCGTCAGAACAATTTCGCAAAATCAGATAGTTAAGGCGTATGAATGCGCATTCGTACCTGTTTGGTGCGGATTGTAAGTACAAGGCTATAAAACCGGACGCCTTCTTTGGCGCGCTCGGGCAATGTCGCGACATCAACAACACAATTGGGATGTTTAGACATTATGGTATCGCATTTTATGGTATCGCATTTTTGTTCTCGTCGTTTGGGGGATGCAATGGTGCTGGGCGGACTTGGCATCTGTACGGCAGCCATCATCATCATGTTTGCCAGCAGCGCACACGCCCAGACTGCAACGCCTGGACAAAGGGAAATCATCCGCGAACAGGTCAATCCGCAGACCGAAGACCCACTTAAACCCTGGCTTGGCGGCAATTGGCAGATCGGTGCCTTCGGCCAGATCAGCAGCAATCCCTATCGCGGGGCCGATAGTACAGATTTAGACGCGCTTCCGGTATTGGCCTATGATGCCGAACGTCTTCGTATCGGTATTGACGGCATTGATGCCAAAGTCTGGATGAATGACTTTGCCAGCGTTTCGATCATTGGTGGCCTTCGGATGGAGCCTTTTGATCCGGGTGACTCAAGCTATCTGAACGGGCTTGAAAAACGCGATATGGCATACGAAGCCGGTATCGGCGGATCGCTGCGTGTTTGGCACGGCGAGCTTCAGGCAAGCTATCAGACTGATCTCAACAATGCTCATGGCGGGCATGAGGTGGATGTTGCTTATTACCTGCCAACCGAATACGAAAAGTTCAGCTTCAATGTCGGCGGTGGTGTGACCTGGCAAAGCGAAGACCTCGTTGATTACAACGTCGGCGTACGTCGCAATGAAGTGCGCAGTGATCGTGGCTTCTATTCCCCCGACGCCACCTTTATCCCGCATCTTGATTTCAGTGTGACCTATCCGGTGACCGAAAGTTTTGCCGTCGTTGGGACCACTGACGTTAAATTCCTGCTCGACGAATATACCGACAGTCCGATCATTGATGAGGACTATGTGCTCAGTGCTGGTCTGGTGCTGGTCTACACTTTCTGACCCTGAACCGTCTCCCTGTCATCTTACCTCGAACTTGTCGGCAAGCAATCAGGCTTTGCCGACGAGACGGACCGGCATCCCCCACTATTGCAACCAACTGCCGGTCCGTTACCTTTTTGCGCGATTTTATTCCCGATCGGTGGCGGGTATCGGGATAGCAGCCAGTTTCACCCTGATACCTTCAGTTACAGCAAATCCCATTTGTTGCCATAGAGGTCCTCAAACACGGCGACCGTGCCATAGGGCTCATCGCGGGGAGCCTCAAGAAAATGAACCCCTGCATCAACCATGCGTTTGTGATCGAGCTCAAAGTCATCTGTGTTCAGGAAAAAGCCAACCCGACCGCCGGTTTGATTGCCAATCGCGCTGACTTGGTCGTTATTGCCTGCCTTCGCCAGCAAAACACGTGTTTCACGAGCCCCCTTCGGGGAGACCACCACCCACCGTTTCCCGCAGCCCATGTCGGTATCTTCAATCAACTCAAAGCCGACTTTTTCGGTGTAAAATGCGATGGCTTCGTCATAGTCGCGCACGACAAGGGCGAACAAACCGATATGGGGCATGGCTATCTCGTGGTGGGAAATGGATCAGGGATGGCAGCTATATCAGGCCAAGCGTCTTAAAGGAATTATATCCGGCACGGCTGATGATGATGTGATCATGCACGGTGATGTCCATCGCCTTGGCGGCATCAACAATCTTGCGGGTCATGTCGATGTCACCCTTTGACGGGGTGGCATCGCCGCTTGGATGGTTATGCACCAGAATAAGGGCGGAGGCATGCAGTTCAAGCGCACGCTTGATCACTTCGCGCGGATAAACCGGCGTGTGATCGACCGTGCCGCGTTGATGGCATTCATCGGCAATCAGCCGGTTCTTGCGATCGAGAAACAGCAGGTGCAGCTCCTCGTTCTTAAGGTGCCCGATCCTTGCCCGGCAATAATCAATCAGCTGTTCCCAACTGGCGATCACCGGTAATTCCATCGCCCGTTCACGTGACAGATGCAGGGCACTTGCCTCGGCAATTTTAATCGCGGCAATACCGGCTTCGCCAAGGCCCTTGGCGGTTTTGAGGTCTTCGGGGCGCGCAGCCAGAACATTTGCGAAACTGCCAAATTGCGCGATCAGCGATTTTGCCAGTGGTTTGACATCCCCACGCGGCATCGCCATGCACAGCATCAGTTCAAGCAACTCGTAATCGGCAAGGGCGGTGGCGCCCCCCTTGATAAAGCGATCCCGCAGCCGTTGGCGATGGCCGTGATAATGGGGTTTTGCGGATTTGGATTTTTCGGCATCCACTGCGTCGGTGCCGGATGCGCCAAGCGTGCCCGATACATGCACTGCCCGGGCCTGATCAAAAAAGACCCGGGTGCCATCATCTATTTCCAATGATGATTGTCTGGCAGGATCGGAAGCAGCTTTGCGATCTCGTTCTTCGCTCAAATCTGCTTCCCCTTTTTGCGTGCCCGTTACTCGGCGGCCTTGCCAAGATCGTAGGGCGGCTTTTCCAGACCGGCCGGGGATCGGGTAAAGATTTCAAACCCGTCATCCGTCACGCCGAGCGAATGTTCAAACTGTGCAGACAGTTTGCGGTCTCGCGTCACCGCTGTCCAGCCATCGGGCAAAATTTTACACGCATAGGTTCCCTGATTGATCATCGGCTCAATCGTAAAAATCATGCCGGGCTCAAGCACCAGACCTTCGCCCGGCTTGCCGTAATGAAGGATATTTGGCGCATCATGGAACACCTGACCAAGCCCGTGACCGCAGAAATCACGCACGACTGAAAAACGCTCGCTCTCGGCATAGGACTGGATGGCATGGCCGATATCGCCAAGGGTTGCCCCCGGTTTGACGGCATTGATCCCACGCCAGAGCGCCTCATAGGTCACATCGACAAGACGCTGCGCCATGACCTTGGGCGTGCCGGCAATATACATGCGCGATGTATCGCCATACCAGCCATCAAGGATGACGGTGACATCAATATTCATGATGTCGCCATTGGCGAGTTTCTTGTCGCCGGGAATACCGTGGCAGACCACATGGTTGATCGACGTGCAGGTGGATTTCGGGAAACCGCGATAGCCAAGGCAGGCCGAAATCGCATTGTGATCGCGGATATATTCATCACACAGGCGATCCAACTCACCGGTGGTGACACCCGGAACCACATGCGGGGTAATCATATCAAGCACTTCTGCTGCCAGCTTGCCTGCGGCGCGCATGCCTTCAAATGCTTCGGGGCCGTGAATTTTGACTGTTCCGTTCGCCACCCGAAAATCTCCTTAAACTCGGCTGTATCAATGTCTGTTTTATAGCCCAATGACATAAAGCCAGACGCCATGATTGGCAAGGATTGGCTGATATGCAGGGACTTGGGGCCTTGATCCTATAACCCGAGAATAGGCAAGGATGACCGCACCGTTACCGCACGGGTATCAATCGAACAGTCATAGGCAATGGCTTCGACCCCGTTTGTTCGTGCGGCCTTGAACCGTTCGCCATAATGCGGATCGATGTCAGTGGCGAGTGTAAACCGATCACAATCGGTGCGCTGGATCAGATAGAACATCACCGCCCGGTGACCTTCGGCAACCATGTCGGTCATTTCATCCAGATGCTTTGCCCCGCGTGCAGTCACGGCATCGGGGAACTCAGCCAAACCCGGAACGTCATCATCCCGTTTGAGGTGAACGTTTTTCACCTCGACATAACAAAGGCCCTTGTCTGGATCGGAAAGCAAAATGTCGATCCGCGAATTCTTGCCGTATTTGACTTCGCGCTTGAGGTTTTCATAGCCCGCAAGTTCCGGCACCTTGCCGGCAAGGATCGCTTCTTCAACAATCGCGTTGGGGTGGGCCGTATTGATGCCGATCCATGCATCACCAATCTGGCAAAGCTCCCAACTGTATTTCAGTTTGCGTTTCGGATTATCCGATTGCGACAACCAGACATCAATCCCGGGTTCTTTAAGCCCGATCATCCCGCCCGGATTGGCACAATGGGCCGTGATTACCTCACCATTATCAAGCTCGACATCGGCGAGAAACCGTTTGTAGCGTTTGATCAGCTTGCCGTGGATCAGGGGGTGGGGGAGCTGCATGTCAAATCTTTCCTGACAGAAATTGTCATGTGATGGGCGGTATCAGACTGCCAATTTCGCGGCAAACAGGTCATACATCAACCCTTTGAAGCCCAGACCCTAAAACGGAGCGATCATGCGTCAAAGCCTGCGCGAGAAAATTATTGCTGTGTGTGACAAGAAAATCGCGCAAAAGGGGCCGGATGTCGGTCTGTCATTCTACGCGTTTTTTGCCAATCGCAATGATGATCCGGACACATTGATGGAAGCCGCGACATGGTGGATCAAAACCCACGAGCTTGATCACTTTGAAAAGGCGACCAAGATCCGTGAGATGGTTTCATCCGGGAAGTGATACCGACTTTGATCCGGCCTTACTGCTTTTTCGCGTCATCACCCAGAAAATCAACAAGGCTGACCTGACCCGTTCCACGGCGCAGCGGTTTGGGCTGACTTTCATCGGGGGCCCAGGCGGTCAGATAAATCACCTGAAACTTGGCATGGATGCGGCCATCAGTACGCGCATGGCGTTCGTGATAAATTGCCGCGGCACGCGCAAGGGTGCTGCGTTTGGTGAACTTTTTGGATCGTTTGGCAATCAGGTTGCTTTCACCCATCCCCGAAAGATCACGCATCAGTTTCAGCGCATCAGGATAGTCGATATAGATGTCATCAGCATCGACCACCGGCAGGGCAAAGCCACTGCGTTGCAAAAGCGCCCCGGCATCCTTCACGTCAACAAAGGGGGAAACACGCGGTGATACGCCACCCTCTTCCTCGGCCTCCGCCGTCATCAGGGCTTCGCGCAAGTCCTTAAGCGTCTCGCCACCCAGCAAGCAGGCCAGAAACAACCCGTCGGGCTTAAGGGCGCGGCGTGCCTGCAACAGCATGCCGGGCAGATCATTGACCCAGTGAAGCGACAGGTTGGACAGGATCAGATCAAGCGATCCTTCGGCAAAGGGCAGGAATTCCTCATCCGCGACCAGCGTGCCTTTGCCGTTGTTGGCCTGTGCAGCCTTGGCATAGCCCCGCGAAATATCGGACTGATAAAGCGTTTCGATGCCGCCGCGTGTGCCAATGATTTGGCCCAATTCACCGCTATGGCAGCCAAGATCAACCGCCAGCGGGAATGTGCGCGTGGTGTCATCAAGGCGATCAGCCAGCCGTTCGGCCGTTTCAGCAAACAGGAAGTTGAAGTCCTGCGCCTTGGTCGCCGCGCGGTCGCGGCGCAGTTTCAGGGTGTCTCGATCAAAGACGGTGATCGGATCGGCCATGGGGCGGGAAGCTCCGGCTAAAATCGTTGTAAAAGTTACGACCTAGATAGAGCTTTGATCCCGCCCTTGCAATCGAAGAACCAGAAATCCATTCAGCCTATATCGACAGAACCAGTGGCGTTGGCTCGCCATCTTCCGGTTCGGCAGGGACAGCACAACAGATCAACGCTTCGTCTGCGCCGACTTTTGCACTGGGCCGGTTGTTATAGGTCACACTGCCCTGGGTGATTTTGGTGCGGCATGTGCCGCAATTCCCACCCCGGCAACTGGCCTCTGGCGCAAGGCCTGCGTCCTCCGCCAGTTCCAGCAACGTCTTGTTTGCATCCGGTTGCCAGACGGCCGACTGGTTTGATTGGGCGAACTCGACCTTTGTGGGCTTGCTGCTTGCGCGGGGCAATTCGGGAACGTCGTCATCGTTATCCCGACTGCGGGTTAATGACGCGGGGCCAAATGCCTCTGCGGGAATGCGCTTGTCGGCGATGTTAAGCCCGCGCAATCCGTCATAAAGGCCTTGCATGAAGGGCGGTGGACCGCACAGGTAAAAGTCAAAATCATCAAACGGCAAAACGGCCCGCAACAAGTTCATGTCGATATAACCCGATGCCTCGTAATCCTTGCGCGGTGTCGCGCCATCGGGATCACCAAGAACCCGGATGATACGGATGTTACCCTGGGCGGCTTTGACCAGTTCGACAATTTCCGCATCAAAGGCACGGTCAGACATGCTCCGCGCTGCATAAAACAGCCAGATCTGGCGGAAATTGCGTGTGCGCAATCCCTCGTAAACCGCATGGCGCATCATCGACATCATGGGCGTGATGCCAATCCCGCCTGCCATCAAAACCATCGGCCGTTTGATGTTGGGCTGAAGGGAAAAATCACCAGCAGGGGCGCGTGCCTCAAGGGTGTCGCCAACTTTCAGGTTATCATGAAGATGGCCGGATACTGCGCCTTCGCGTTTGACACTGATCCGATAGTGCGCATCTGACGGTGCACTGGAAAGTGTATAGGTTCGGATAAACGGTTTGTCATGGCCCGCCACGTTCACCCGGATTGGCAAATGCTGACCGGGGTTGAATGACACCAAGCCACCCTGATCAGCCGGTTCGAGTTGGAAGGATTTGATCAGATGGTTTTCTTCTGTAATCCGCACCACTTTGAACGAGCGCCATTGTTGTGCGGCGCTCATCGCGGCAAGCTTCTTCTCCGCACTTTCCCAATCCCCGGTCAGAAGGCTATTGGGGGACATGCCTTCTTCCTGTGGGCGCCATCGAATTGGCAATGCCGATGCCCGCCAGACTGTTTTGTGCGGGACAACACGCCACAGCCGTTCGGCACCCTTGAAGGCACTGATTTCCGGGCCTTCGGTGATGACTTCTGCATCACCGGTAATTTGCAGGACATCACCAGTCGCAAAATCGGTAAAGACAAGCCCCGCCTCGGGATTGCACAGGATATTGCCCAGCGTATTGAAAAACTGATTTCCGGCAAAGTCGGGGATTGTAAGTGTGCCATTGGCATTGACATGGACAAAACCGGGTTTGCCGCCACGATGGGATGCATCAACTTCGCGATGCCCGCCGTCACGATCAACATAGGTCGCAACGAAAAACGTATCGGCCTTTGCAATCAGCGCTCGCGCCCGATCATCAAGTTTGCGGGATATTTCGGGTTTGGATGTCGGCGCAGACATCGGGTCGCGGACGAATTCGAAATCGCGCAGACGGATATATTGCGGGCAGTTGCCAAAGCTGTGCCCGACCTGAATGTCAAATTTCTTATCGGTCTGTGCGGTAATGCGTCCATTTAATCGGTTGCGGCGACGCGTGTGTAATTCGATGCCGATCATGCCAATCGGCTTGCCGTCGCCCATCCCGGCATCGGCGGGATCATCGGCGTCGCGTGGCAAATTGACGGACAGGTGATACGGATCAGATGCCGACAGGAACCCGGGATGATTGGCGCGCAATGTTGCCCAGACATCATCGTTCTCGTCGACAGTTCCGAACACGGCAAAGGGCAGTTGCGGATAAAACTGGCGATGTTGATCGATCAGGTGATCACGCAGGACACGTTTGCCAACATCCGCCATTTGTTGGCGGACACCGACGCGTTCCTGCATCTCGATTTCACCTTGGTGCCAGGCCTCACGATCTTTTGGGGGCATCACTGGCGTGGATATCGCGGTGTTGGCCGTGTTCATCTCGTGCTCCTGTCTGTTGAAAAGACGGTATCGAGGAGTGGCAGGACATGCAGGTCAGGCGGGGCCGGCGCTTGGAGTTCTTGCGCGCAACGCGCAGGGATCAATGACCGACCCATATCGTCACGAAGCCGCCCGAAGACCGACTGAAGACGTTTCAAACGGCACAAAGCCCGGCAGTGCTTCAATACGTTTCAGCCAAGCAAGGACATGCGTGTAGGGATCAAGCGCGACATTGCCTTCGGGGGCGTTGGCGATATAGCTGTAAAGTGCGATGTCGGCGGCGGTCGGACGATCAAGCGTAATCCAGTCGCGGTTTGACAGGCGATCATCGATCAGTTTTAGCACGCCATGCGCACGGGCAATGACATCGTTTGCATCAAACTTGGCACTAAACAACGTCAACAGACGTGCTGCACACGGGCCGTAAGCAATTTCACCCGCTGCAACCGAAAGCCAGCGCTGAACCTGTGCCAGATCCGCTGCATCTTCGGGGAGCCAGTTGGTCGCACCGATCTTTTTGGCGGCATAGACCATGATTGCGATGGAATCCGCGATGACAAGGTCGCCATCTTCAAGCACGGGAACCTGCCCAAACGGGTTCAGTTCAAGGAATTTCGGGGACTTGTGTTCACCATTGACCATGTCGACATGAACCAGTTCGTGATCAATGCCAAGCAGGCTAAGGAAAAGGTGCGCGCGATGGGCGTGTCCCGACAGCGCGAAATAATGCAATTTCATGAAACATCCTCCGAGTTAGTGGTTCGCATGGGGCGAAAACAGAGGATATTGTGATTGTTTCTATTTAATGATGGAATTCCGTTATTTGGAAATTTAGTATTCCGATAAATGAAATAATTAAGGCGCGTAAGGTGGACCGTTTCGAAGCAATGAATGTGTTTGTGCATGTGGTCGAGGAGCGCAGCTTCGCCGCTGCTGCCCGCGCATTGCGTCAAAGTCCACCTGCGGTCACGCGCGCGGTCGCGTATCTGGAGGATGTAACAGGCGCACGCCTTCTGACGCGGACAACCCGGTCGGTCACGGTGACAGAGCCCGGTGCACGGTATTATGCAGACTGCAAAAGGTTGCTGGCCGACCTTAAAGAAGTCGAAGCCGCCGCCGGTGGGGCCTATGCCAAACCAAGCGGGATGTTGACCATCACCGCCCCGGTTCAGTTCGGACAGATGCATGTCGCCCCGATTGTTGGCGCATATCTGGATGAATATCCCGACATGCACGCACGGCTGCTGCTGTTTGATCGCATCGTCAATATCGTCGAGGAAGGCATCGACCTTGCCGTGCGCATTGGTGATCTTGCCGACTCATCGTTAACTGCCATGCGGGTCGGAGAGGTCAGCCAGATCCTTTGCGCATCTCCGGATTACATTGCGAGATTTGGAACGCCGCAAACACCCGCTGATCTTGGTGCCCATCGCCTCATTGCCACCACCGGATCGTCCGCGCGGCTTGATTGGCAATTCAGATCCCCGGATGGTGGGCGCAAGATCGGCTTTTCCCCGGATGCCAGATGGCAAACCAATTCGATTGAGGCCGCACGAAATGCCGCCCTTGATGGTTGGGGAATTGTGCGCATGCTGTCCTATCAGGCGGCCCCCTATCTTGCGGATGGGCGATTGGTGGCCGTGCTTGGCGATTATGATCCCGATCCGGTGCCAATCCATCTGGTCCATCCCGAGGGCCGCCATGCCCCGGCAAAGGTCAGGGCGTTTATTGATCTGGCAGCGGACACCTTACGGAAAAATCCGTTATTTGATTTTGGCTAATTCAATCCTTGCGTGTGTTATGCTGCCGGTTCTTCAAGGTGATCGTGGGTAGCATCGCAGATGATCGAATGGGTCCGCACCGTCGCAACCATGGGCGTTAACGCCATTTTACCACCGCGTTGCGGGGGCTGTGACGATGTGACCGATACCACCCATGCGGTCTGTGCCGCGTGTTGGGCGGGTTTAAGGTTTATCACGGCCCCGCTATGTGTCTGTTGCGGCTATCCGTTCGAGCTTGATGATAGCGCTAACATCGGCGGTGACCCTGATGAAAGCGGACAGATTTTGTGTGGTAATTGTCTGCAGAAGAAACCGGCCTTTGATCAGGCACGGGCGGCGCTGGTGTATGATGATCACAGCCGTGAATACCTGTTGCGGTTCAAGCATGCGGATCGCGGCGACCTGACGCCGCTTCTTGCGCGCTGGGTCTATCAGGCGGGCAGGGGGATCTGGGATCAGGCCGATCTGATCGTGCCGGTGCCGCTGCATCGAAGACGGCTTTTGAAACGGCGCTATAACCAGTCGGGCCTGTTGGCAGCAAAGCTTTCGCGCGTGACAGGCGTGCCTTGGGACGGACTGGTTTTGGCCCGTCAGCGCAATACAAGAAGCCTTGGCGGGCTTGGGCCGTCTTCACGCAAACGCGAAGTTGGCGGGGCATTTGTTGTCGACGAAGCGCGCGCTCAGAAACGTAATCTTGCCGGCGCGCGGGTTGTTTTGGTTGACGATGTTCTGACCACCGGGGCGACGGCCAATGCCTGTGTTCGGGCGTTAAAGCAATCAGGCGTTATGCACGTATCTGTGATCACGGTTGCACGTGTCGTGCGATGACGCGCTGCAAGATTTCTGTTATATAGCCGTCATCTGACTGAAATTCCGCACCGTATCAGACGCAGTGGACCCGATAATCCGGGGCATTCGCGATGATCGGTTGCCAAAGAAAGGATGACTGCCTCATGGCAAAAGTTGAAGTCTATGCCACCGAATGGTGCCCGTATTGCAAGCGTGCGCGTAAGCTGCTTGAGGAAAAGGGTGCCAAATACCAGCTGATCGATGTGATGATGGAACCGCGTCGCAAAAAGGAAATGATGGACCGTGCCAATGGCCGTCATACCGTGCCGCAGATTTTCATCAATGACGAACATATTGGCGGCTGTGACGAGCTGATGGCGCTGGAAGCTGCTGACAAGCTCGAAGCCACACTGTCTGCCTGATCGGCAATTGGCTGATTAACGGCAATAGTCATACAAAACCCCGGCCAGTTTGGCCGGGGTTTTTATTTGTCTGATGATTGTGATGTTAGCCGAAGGTGGTTTCCATTTCCTTGCGGAAGGCAATTGCCGGGTCCTTGGCATCAAATTCGACATCGTCCCAGGTCAGGGTTTGATCCATGGCAACAGGTCGTTTGATTTTCAAATGGTGCGCAAGCCCGATCGGAAGCGCATTGCGTGACTTTGACGTCAGGGCAGGCATCAGTTTGCCGTAAACCGTATATCCGCCTTCACCATCAAGCATCTCACCGGGTTTAAGATCGCGTTTGGCGGTGGCAACCGCATCGCCCGACCAGGCGCGTGAGGTGCCGGTGGCTTCGCCGCGCAGGGCGGCTGAGGCCACCGAAATGCCAAGTTCCAACCCGATCAGGTGATAGGGCTTGTACATGGTCGAATATTGCCCGCTTGGATCGGTCAGAAGGCCATATTCGTTAAAGCACCGCGCGACATAATCGCTGGGGGCCTCAAAGGTCACATAAACGCCCCAGCGCAGATCGCGAAACACCGGGCGGGTGTCGCGTTCAAGGCTTGAAACCACTTCGACCGTGCCTTTGCGATCCAATATGCCGCCACTTTCACGCGGGCAAAGCAGGCGGGGCAAATCATCCACTCCGCAGGCCGGAAACTGCAATCCGCAATCCTGCGGCACAAGATCACAGGCATTGGACACGGCCGCCATTTCAATGGCGGATTTGGTGCCATCCAGGAAGCTGTTGAAAATTTGCGGGTTCATGCCGCCCGCCTGTGCCTGTTCGGGTGTCAGGCCATAGTGATGCCAGACATCATCGGGCGTGACGTGGTGATAGATCGGAAGATATTTGGTGCCCTTGCCAGCACACGTTACCGGCAGGCCAATCGCGCGAGCCCAATCGACCATTTCCGAAATCAACGCCGGTTGATCGCCATAAGCCATGGAATAAACAAGACCTGCGGCCTCGGCCCGTTTGGCAAGAAGTGGCCCGGCAAGTACATCGGCCTCGACATTGACCATGACGATATGACGGCCATGTTCGATGGCCTTGAGCGCAAAGCGTATACCGGCCGCAGGGCTTCCGGTGGCATCAATGATGACTTCAAGCCCGTCGGCGGCAATCAGGGCATCTGCATCCTCGGTCAGCCATGTGGTGCCGTCGCGATAGGCCGATGCAGCGTCCTTTGCGGTGAACTGGTCATCAGACCATCCGACACGGCGCAGGGCGGCCTTGGTACGATCAATGCTAAGATCGGCAATACCCAGAACGTGATAACCCGGATGATGGCCGGCCTGACTTAAAAACATCGATCCGAACTTGCCAGCACCGATAATGCCAACCCGGACGGGATTACCTTCATCGGCCCGTTTGCGCAGTTTTGTATCAAGGTTCATTGGCGTTCCTCCCAGACAGGAAACTTGTCGTTCTTATATGGTTCTGCCTTTGGCGACGCGGGCGGGTCATTGGCAGATTTTTTGAAGTCGATGGGGATTGGTGGTGCGAAGGGCTCGGAAAAGGCGGGCTGTTGGTGGCAGCGAGGGGAAGGTCAGCTTGGCTTTTCCATTCGGGAAATCAGGCGATCACGTGCATTGCGGCCATGATCGCGCGCCAGTTTTTCGGCAAGAGGACCATCGCCGACACAGATTGCATCGGCGATGGCCTGATGTTCCGTCCAGATCGGATCACGGGGGTACCCGATCTGCAGGTAGGCATGCATCACGCGTCTGATCTGAAGCCAGACTGCGGCTGATGCTTCGGGCAACAGGGGGTTACCCGACAAACGGTAGATCGTTTGATGGAATGCGACGTCGGCTGCAACAAGGTTTGCGGTGTCGCCGCTGCCCAGAGCGTGGTGTCCCTGTATAATGGCAGCCCGCAAAGCCGATTCCCGATCCGGTGCCTTGGTCTCAGCAGCAAGACGAGCTGCAAGCCCGTCAAATGCTTCTCTCAGGTCATAAACGTGACGGACAAGGTCGCTGTCGACAGGCGCAACGCGATATCCGCGCCGTCCCATCGGTTCGACCAGTCTGTCACGACGCAGCAACCCCAGAGCTTGCAACACTGGTTGCCGCGAGACATTGAGTTCCTCGGCAATAGCTTCCTGACGCAAAGGTGTCCCGGGAGGGAGAGCACCGGAACACAAGGCATCAACCAGGCGGTCATGCACTTCGTCAGTCAGACTTTTTCGGCCGGAAAGAGGTTCCATCTTCGATCCTCGTTAGGTGTACGGAATACTGTATACACTAATTTTAACTTTGAAAAGTCTGAATCCTGACCGCGTGTCATTTCGACCGAAGCCATAGAAAAACCAGCCTGTTCGGACAAGGCCGTAACGTGCGCTATGTCAATTGTCTATTGCCCGAGCGGTTCCGCCACCGCATCATGAAACGGGATAACGATAAAGATAAAAAGGAGATTGCGTCATGACCCGTTTCATTGCGGCTTGTGTGCAAGTCAATTCACGCGATGTGATGTCTGATAACCTTGCGCGGGCGGCAACCTATGCCCGTGATGCCCATGCGGCGGGGGCCAGATTGATCGCCTTTCCTGAAAACGTGTCGATGATGTCGTTTGGTGGCGAAAATGGCCGTGCCGCTGCCTTTCCCGAGGATGAGCATCCCGGTCTGGTTTTCTTTTGCGACCTGGCAGAAGAACTGAAATCCACCCTGATTGTCGGATCGCTGCATGTCAAAGTGCCGGATGAGGACCGCGTTGCGAACCGGTGTTTTGTGATTGGTCCGGATGGCAAGGTCATCACATCCTATGACAAGATCCATATGTTTGACGTCGATCTGGCCAATGGCGAAAGTTACCGCGAAAGCAAAACATTCCGTCCCGGCAATGCGGCCCGACTGGCCGAAACCGAGTTTGGCAAGGTCGGGATATCGATCTGTTATGACGTGCGGTTCCCGCATCTGTTTCGCGATTACGCCAAGGCGGGCGCAAAGATCCTGAGCATCCCGGCGGCCTTTACCCGCACCACCGGACAGGCGCACTGGCATACCCTTTTGAAGGCGCGTGCGATTGAAAACGGCTGCTTTGTGATTGCGGCGGCCCAGTGCGGTGATCATCCAGGCGACCGCCAGACGTTTGGTCATTCCCTGATCATTGATCCGTGGGGACAGGTTTTGGCCGATGGTGGCACCGATCCGGGTTTCATCACCGCCGAGATTGATCTGACGCGCGTTGATGAAATTCGCCGGATGGTGCCATCA
The DNA here is from genome assembly GCF_003403095.1 of Thalassospira indica. NCBI lineage: Bacteria > Pseudomonadati > Pseudomonadota > Alphaproteobacteria > Rhodospirillales > Thalassospiraceae > Thalassospira > Thalassospira indica. Next base: position 1,520,358 of record NZ_CP031555.1, read on the forward strand.
CTTGGCAATGATCGGGAATATAAGCCGTGTTAGCCGGGTCTTGATCGAAGTGGTCAGGCGTAACTGACCACTTCGAATTCGATGTTGTTTTCATCACGGAAATAGAACCGGCGACCGGGTTCGTAATCGGCATGGTTGAAGGTCTCGATACCGTCGGCCTTGATCTTTGCCTCGGTCGCATCAAGGTCATCGACGACAATCCCGATATGGTTCAATCCGCCGATGGTGGCATAGGAGTTATCCTGGCCGTCCTTCGGCGTGCCAAGGGCATAGATCGCGACATAACTTGTGTCATTACCAACATGATAGGACAGCCCGCCATGGATGGCCTCCCCATGCCAGCGGGTGTGCCAGCCAAACCAGTTATCCAGGTTCTGGGCGGTTTTCGCCGGATCGGCGACCGTAAAATTCACGTGTTCGAGAAATGCAGCAGTCATGGCTTATCGTTTTTTGGGATGTCTGTTTTCCGATTTCCCTTCTTGGTAATTCCTCAACTATAGTTGAGGTCAAGGGGTAATTCTCTTTGATTGATATAGGAAGCGCTGAGCGGTTTTTCACAGGCTCACGCGATCTCACGAAACAGTGTCGCAACGTCATTTCGCTTTGAAGCCCTTCCCGGGCAAACTCGGTTCATCAGGGATTTTCAAACGGAGGAACAGGGATGATGTTCAAAAAGTTTTTGATCGGTACGGCATTTGTTTTTGGCCTGTCTGGTGCCGCCTTTGCGGGCGAGCAATATGTCGATGAAACCGGCTTTGCGATCAGCGGCTATGACGCGGTGGCCTATTTCAACTTGCCGCAAAAGGATGTCGGCATGATGCAGCCCCATGCCGTTCCGGGCCGGGCCGACATTACGGCTGAGTATAATGGTGCAACCTGGGCATTTGCGTCCGAGGAAAACCGCGAGATGTTTCTGGCTGATCCGGCGAAATACGCCCCGGCATTTGATGGGCATTGCGCATATGGGGTTGTAAAGGGCGGCAAAGTGCCAGCCAACCCGAACCTGTGGCGGATTGTCGACGGGAAACTTTATTTGAATATCACGCCGGCCGTGGTTGGTTTCTGGAACGAGGATATTTCAGGCAATATCAGTGCCGCCAAAGGCAACTGGACCGACCTTGAAAGCAAGTCCGCGTCGGACAAAAGCTGGATGGCGATTTCAGATAATGACGGCACCTATGATATGGCCGCACCGATCAAGTAATATTGGGGGCGCGCTGACAAACAAAAACGCACCGGCCAGTTTGCCGGTGCGTTTTGCATTTCAGGACAGTGAAGCAGGGGATTAGCCCGCGATTTCACCACCGTCATTTTTGGTCACGGCCACAACCGACGGACGCGGCGGCATTGCTGCCTGGAAGTCCGGCCAGCGGGTGCTTGGCGCGTCATAGGACGAACCGTCTGCCGGGTGTTGAACGGCAAGGAAAAGCGCCTTTCCATCCGGGGTGAATTCCGGACCACACATTTCCGCACCAACCGGGCAAGCAAAGAAGAATTTGGTCAGCGCACGGCCCGGGCCATCAACATCGGTGGCATGCATGCCATCAGGAATGTCGGACTTCGGTGCGCCGTCGGTGGAAATCCACAGGCGACCACGATGGTCGATTGCCATGTTATCCGGGCAGGAAACCCAGGATTCTGCTGCCGGATGGTAAACCGCCTTGTCATCGGCAACCGCCGGGTTGCCAGCCGCAATCATGATGTCCCAGGTAAAGCGCGAAGCGGTGTGATCGGCATCCTTGCCGCGACCACCCGGAGGGGTGAGTTCCAGCACGTGACCATGCGGGTTGGCCGCACGCGGGTTTGCTGCGTTGCCTTCCTTGCGCTTGGAGTTGTTGGTCAGCATGACATAGACCTTACCGTTGACCGGGTTCGGTTCGACGTCTTCCGGGCGGTCCATCTGGGTTGCGCCCAGAAGGTCGGCCGCACGACGGGCTTCGATCAGAACATCAGCCTGGCTGTGGAAGTCATTTTCAGCGGTCAGCGGGCCTTCGCCAAAGATCAGCGGCATCCAGTCAAGGCTGCCATCTTCGTGGAACTGGGCGACAAAGAGTGTGCCGTTTTCCAGAAGGTCCATGTTCGCGGCGCGATCATTCGGATTGTATTTGTTTGCCGCAATGAATTTGTAGAGATAGTCAAAGCGCTGATCATCACCGGAATAGGCAACAACGGAGTTGTCCTTGTTGATGATGACGGTGGCACCTTCGTGCTTGAAACGGCCAAGGGCGGTGCGCTTTTTCGGCATCGAGGTCGGATCGTACGGGTCGATTTCAACCATCCAGCCAAATTTGTTCGGCTCGTTCGGGTCTTTTTCAACATTGAAGCGGTCGAAATATTTAACCCACGAGTACCAGCTGTCCTGGCTGATGCCCAGACGCTTGTAGTTGCGTTCTTCGCTGGTTTTGGCGATGTCGCCACCAAAGTACCCGTTGAAGTTTTCTTCGGCGATCAGAACCGTACCCCACGGGGTTTTGCCACCCGCACAGTTGTTCAGCGTCCCGATAACACGGGTGCCGGTCGGATCGGTGTTGGTCTTAAGACGGTCATGACCAGCAGCCGGGCCGGTAATCTGCATTTCGGTGTCGATCGGGGAGATGCGGCGCGCATAATCGGACCCGTCAACAACCTGCCATTTGCCACCGGTTTTCTTGACTTCGATGACTGAATGACCGTGGGCCGCGATTTCATGCAGTGCCTGTTCTTCGGATGCATCCATCGCGTCCTTGAGGCCCGACCACATCAATTCGGCATTGGTGTATTCGTGGCTGACGCACAGCAGACCATGGTCGGAATTCTGCGAACCAACCGGAAGCGGCATATAGCCGACATAGTCGCAGTTATAACCGAACTGCTTGTTCTGCGCGTTGGCATCGACCTGACCCGGAACGAATGCCGGTGCGTCGGCAACAACCTTGTCGCCCCAACGGATCAGCACACTTGCGTCATAACCATCAGCAACAGCATGGGTTTCGGTGATTTTCTGCGGGATGGACTTGAAGGTCAGGGTGGATGGCGACTGCGCCTTGGCAACGCCTTTGGTCGCAATGCCTGCGCCCACAACAGCCGACGTCGCCATCAGGCCTTTGAAAAAGCCGCGGCGGGAAAAGCGTGCATTGATCAGATCGTCGATGCACGGATTGTTGGTCGGGTTGGACGGGATATCGTCACTATCTTCGATGATTTCGTATTTATCGTTCATGGCTTTTCTCTCTTAACGCCTATGCCTGAAACAGCAGCAGGGAAGATGCCAGAAACGACACATTTTAATTGTGAAAGTTGTGTTTCTTTTTGCAAAAACAGTATGTTACGGATTTGTTTCAATCATGCATGCCGTTCAGCGGATCAGCCTTGTTCAGGCTTCTGCGCCACAATAGATTGTTTTATCGCTGTAATTTCATCATCCGGTTTCGCTCTGATCGGGCCTTGTTGCTGGGCGATGATCGTCCAGTCGGCAAATGTGTCTGTCAATTCATCGGTGCGCAGAAGGAAATCCGGTGATCGCGGACGGCCATATGCCTCGTTCCCGACCATGAAGGTTTCATAAATCAGGATGCCGCCCGGTCGGACGGCGTTGCGCAGATATTCAAACAGCGGCCGATGCAGGTAATTGGCAACAATGATCAGATCGAACTGTTGATCGCCCAACGGCCAGTGACCGGATTCAAGGTCGGCTTCGACCCAGTTGATTGCAGGGTTCGTATCGGTATCGGTTTGCGAAAGATCGAGATCAGTTGCCGTCACCTGCCAGCCCTGATCCGCCAGCCAGAAGCTGTGTCGTCCCTTGCCGCAGGCAAGATCAAGCGCGCGATTGCGGGCAGGGTGTGGCGTGGGACAGTGCTGTGTGACCCAGCTTGATGGCAATTGGGATGACATTTTTGTAAATCTTGGTTATTGAGTGTGGCGCCCGCAGGCTGGCGATCCGGGCCGATGCGCGCCATATGATCTGTATCTGATAGTGTTATCGTTTTGCTACTGGTTTGGCTTATACACGTACCATCATGATTCTATTTCAGCTTAAATGCGAACATGATCACGAATTCGAAGGTTGGTTCAAGGACGGCGCAACATATGACGCGCAGGCCGCCAGCGGGGATTTGTCCTGCCCGGTGTGTGGAACGTCAAATGTTGGCAAGGCCCTGATGGCGCCGCGTCTGCGCACGTCACGGCAAAAAGAAGTCGCTGCCGAAAAACAACAGCAAAAGGCAATCGCCGAAGCGACCCAGGCCGCAATTGCCGAAATTCGCAAACAGGTCGAAAGCAATTGCGAAAATGTCGGCAACAAGTTTGCCGAAGAAGCCCGCAAAATCCATTACGGCGAAACCGAAAAGCGCGGCATCTATGGCCAGGCGTCGCTTAAGGAAACCGCCGAACTGGTCGATGAAGGCATCGATGTCATGGCGTTGCCCTGGGATGACGGAACCAAAAAGAACTGACGTGATCCAAGAAGATCAGTCAGGCTTTTTGGCAATCACCATATAATTCACATCAAGATCACGCGGGGCAGGCGACCATGTGTCGTTGAACGGGTTGTAAGTGACCCCGGTAATGTCTTGAAGGTCCAGACCCGCACCACGCAGATAGCCCGACATTTCCGATGGTTTGACAAATTTGCGCCAGTCATGGGTGCCCGCAGGCAGCCAGCGCAGAACGTATTCCGCGCCGATCTTGGCCAGTGCCAGCGACTTGATCGTGCGGTTCAGTGTGGCGACAAACATCAAGCCACCCGGTTTAAGCACCGATGCGCAAGCCTGCATGAAGAATTGCGCGTCATCGACATGTTCGATGACTTCCATGTTCAAAACGATATCAAACTGCTTGCCCTCATCGGCCAGCATTTCAGGTGTTGCGCAGCGATAGTCGATTTCAAGACCGGATTGTGCGGCATGGATTTTGGCGACTTCGATATTGCTTTCGGACGCATCAATCGAGGTCATCTTTGCCCCCATGCGCGCAAGCGGCTCGGACAACAGGCCAGCACCACATCCGATATCGATGATTTCGATGCCTTTAAGCGGCTCAATCGTTTCCGGATCGCGGCCAAGATGCGCACAGATATTATCGCGCAGGATTTGCAGGCGCACCGGATTGAATTTGTGCAGCGGCTTCATCACACCATTTGGATCCCACCACTTTTCGGACATCGCAGAAAAACGTGCGATTTCATCGGCATTGGCAGTGCGGCTGGTAGGGGCGGATGCGTCCGACATGGTGTGGCTCCGAAGGCGTAAAACAACGTTGCTGTATGACGCCCTGTTTACGCGTGCGCGCACGGCAAGGCAATACTCACCTGTCAAATGACGGTGCGATGGCGGCGATCTGGCAGAAATTCAAAGCAAGGCAGCCATGTTCAGATGATGCATATCATCAGGGTTACTGGGTAATTTTCGCATGATATGCGACGCAATTTGCCGCATTCGGACGGTTTGGGACATTTTCAGGTCAAAAAAATTGCTCTCACGCAATTTATCGGCATCCTTGACGCTTGTTTCGCGGGGATTATGGCAGTATTGATTACGCCGCTTGGATCAGGGGAAGCGCCGCAAATTCGGCATGCTTACCCGGGCCGGGACCGGATCACATGCCGTCACGTTCGGACAGCCGATGGACGGCGAGCATAGCGGGGAAACTTCATGGCCCGTATTGTCATGAAATTTGGCGGCACTTCGGTCGCCGATGTCGAGAAAATCAAGAATGTCGCGCGCCGGGTGAAATCCGAGGTCGATGCCGGCAATCAGGTTGCTGTTGTCGTGTCCGCCATGTCGGGCAAGACCAACGAACTGGTTGGCTGGGCGCAGGAAGTTTCGCCGATGTATGATGCACGTGAATATGACGTGATCGTATCGTCGGGCGAACAGGTGACTGTCGGTTTGCTGGCGATGGCGCTGCAAAGCATGGATGTGCCTGCACGTTCCTGGCTTGGCTGGCAGATCCCGATCAAGACCGACGGCGCACATGCCAAGGCCCGCATCAAGGAAATCGAGACCACCGAGCTTGATAAGCGCATGAATGGCGGCGAAGTCGTTTGCGTGGCCGGTTTCCAGGGGATAGCACCCGACAACCGTATCACCACCCTTGGGCGTGGCGGTTCGGATACGTCGGCGGTCGCCCTTGCCGCGGCACTTAACGCAGATCGTTGCGACATCTATACCGATGTCGATGGTGTTTACACCACCGATCCGCGCATCGTGCCCAAGGCGCGCAAGATCGAAAAGATTACCTACGAAGAAATGCTGGAACTCGCATCTCTTGGTGCAAAGGTTTTGCAAACCCGTTCAGTCGAGATGGCAATGAACCATCGCGTCCGGGTGCAGGTCCGTTCTACCTTTAGTGATGCAGAAGGAACACTTGTTGTAGACGAGGACGAGATCGTGGAACAGGAAGTCGTCAGCGGAATTGCCTATAGTCGTGATGAAGCCAAGATCACCTTGGTGAAAGTTGCGGACAAGCCGGGTATTGCCGCTTCAATCTTCAGCCCGCTGGCTGATGCCAATATCAATGTCGACATGATCGTGCAGAACGTCTCAGAAGACGGCAAAAGCACGGACATGACCTTTACCGTTCCGCGTGGTGAATTCCAGCGTGCGCTTCAGGTGATCGAAAAGAACAAAGACAAGATCGCCTATCAGGAACTGCTCAGCACCTCTGATGTGACCAAGGTGTCGATCATTGGCGTGGGGATGCGTTCCCATGTTGGTGTTGCGCGCAAGATGTTTGAAACACTTGCGGAAAAAGGCATCAACATTCAGGTCATTTCGACCTCGGAAATCAAGGTCAGTGTCCTGATCGCCGAGGAATATACCGAGCTTGCCGTTCGTGCCTTGCACACGGCATACGGTCTGGATGCCGAATAAGTTCAACAGTTTGGCGATTAAGCCGCTGTTAAATTACCTGTAATAATACATACTAGCTGGAGCAGTGTGTTTCAGCCTTTGTAATGAAATGGCAGGAGACCACTGGTCTCCTGCGTTTCTGCTTTGGGGTACAGAGAATATGAGTGATCCGAAAATTGACGCCGCACGGGCGCGCCTGGAAAACCTGTGGGCATCGGGCAAGGAATTCCTTGGCACCGACTACGCCATTATGGCCGGCGCCATGTCCTGGGTTTCAGAGCGTCACCTTGTTTCGGCGGTCTCCAATGCGGGAGGTTTTGGTGTGATTGCCTGCGGGTCGATGACCCCGGATCTGTTGTCGGCTGAAATTGCCGCCACCAAGGAAATGACCAGCAAGCCGTTTGGCGTCAACCTGATCACCATGCACCCGCAGCTCAATGGGCTGATCGAAGTGTGCCGTGAACACAGTGTTGGGCATGTGGTTCTTGCTGGCGGCCTGCCGTCATCAAACTCGATCAAGCAGGCCAAGGAATTTGCCAAGGTTGTCTGCTTTGCCCCGGCACTGGTTCTGGCCAAGAAGCTGATCCGCTCGGGTGCTGATGCGCTGGTGATCGAGGGTAGCGAAGCGGGTGGCCATGTTGGCCCGGTATCGCTGACGGTTCTGGCACAGGAAATCCTGCCGGAAGTTTCCGACATTCCGGTTTTCTGTGCCGGGGGTATTGGCCGCGGTGAAGCGATTACCGGTTTGCTTGAGCAGGGGGCATCGGGTGTTCAGATCGGCACGCGCCTTGTGTGTGCCGAGGAATGCATTGCCCATCCTGATTTCAAAAAGGCCTTTATCCGCGCAAGTGCGCGTGACGCGGTGACCACCGTGCAGCTTGATGATCGCTTCCCGGTCATTCCGGTACGTGCGCTTGCCAACAAGGGCACGGAAGAATTCCGCAATACCCAACGTGCCGTGATTGAAAAGTTCCGCGCAGGCGAGCTTGACCAAGGCGCTGCACAGCTTGAAATTGAACATTTCTGGGCCGGGGCCCTGCGCCGTGCGGTGATTGATGGTGACGTCGAAAGCGGATCGGTTATGGCAGGACAGTCGGTTGGTATGGTAAAGAAAGAACAACCGGTTTCCGAAATCCTCGAAGAGTTGGTCGAACAGGCCGTTCAATCCCTGGTTAAGAGAGACAGCTAAGTCAAATGAGCATTCCGTCCGCCGCAGTCACAGGTCCGCGACGCCTTCTAAAGCGTGTGCGCGACGTCATGGCTGGACCGGGGACCGCTGAAGAACGCCTCGGACAGATTGTGACCATCATTGCCGCTGATATGGTGGCAGAGGTGTGCTCGGTCTATGTGATGCGTGCGGGCGAAGTGCTGGAACTGTTTGCGACCTGTGGTCTGTCCAAGGAAGCAGTTCACTTGACCCGCCTTCGCGTGGGCGAGGGGATTGTCGGTTTTGTTGCGGCGCATGCGCGGCCGCTTAACCTCAAGGACGCGCAAGGCCATCCGAACTTTGCCTATCGTCCGGAAACCGGCGAGGAAATCTATCATTCGATGATCGGTGTACCAATCCTGCGCGGTGGCCGCATCATCGGTGTTCTTGCCGTGCAGAACCGGACCGAACGCCTTTATTCCGAGGACGAACAGGAAGCCCTTGAAAACGTCGCCATGGTGCTGGCCGAAATGGTCGCCGGTGGCGAACTTGTCAGCCGCGAAGAACTGATCCCGGCCGACGGTATTGCGTTGTTGCCGCTGCGTCTGGGCGGGGCGCGTCTGGCACCGGGGATTGGCAAGGGCATTGCCGTTCTGCACGAACCGCGCATCGTCATTGACCGCATGGTTTCTGATGATCCGGAAGAAGAACTGACCCGCCTGCGTGAAGCCATGCATGGTCTTCAGAACCATCTTGATAAGATGCTGGAAGCCGTTTCAGGCATCAACGGCATGGATGAAGGCGATGATCCGGGGGATATCCTTGAAGCCTATCGGATGATTGCCCAGGATACAGGTTGGCTGAACCGCATCACCGAGGCGGTGCATACCGGCCTGACGGCCGAGGCCGCGGTTCAGAAGGTGCATGATGATACCCGTGCGCGCATGGCGCAGGTCACCGACCCCTATTTGCGCGAACGCCTGCACGATCTTGAAGATCTGGCCAACCGGCTATTGCAGCATCTTTCGGGGCAGTATCAATCCCCGGCCTTTGGCGATTTGCCCGATGATATCATTCTGGTGGCGCGCAATATCGGCCCGGCCGAACTTCTTGATTATGATCACACCCGTCTGCGCGGTCTTGCCCTTGAAGAAGGGTCGCACACCTCGCACGTCGCAATCGTTGCGCGTGCACTTGATATCCCGGTTCTGGGCGGGGTCAAGGGTGTGCTTGATAAGGTCGAGGCCGGTGATCCGCTGATTGTCGATTCTGATAACAGCCAGCTTTTTGTTCGGCCAAGCGAAGATGTTCGGGCGGTGATTGACGGCGCGTTGCGTGCCCGGGCAGAGCGAAAAGCGCTTTACGCCCAGATGCGTGACCTGCCGGCCGAAACGACCGACGGGGCGGAGATTTCACTTAATGTGAATGCCGGGCTTTTGATTGATGTCCCGCATGTGATTGAAAGCGGTGCGGACGGGATTGGCCTGTATCGGACGGAAATTCCGTTCATGGTGCGATCCGCCATGCCCGACATTACCGATCAGACCCGGCTTTATGATCGTATTTTCGAACAGGCCGAAGGCCGACCGGTGGTTTTCAGGACTCTTGATGTCGGCGGTGACAAATTGCTGCCCTATTGGGAGGATATGACAGAAGAGAATCCGGCAATGGGCTGGCGATCGATCCGGATCACACTGGACCGTCCGGCGGTGCTTGTACATCAGTTGCGCGCGCTGATCCGGGCCGGGCATGACCGTGATCTTTATGTCATGTTCCCGATGATCGCCGAAGTTGCTGAATTTGATCAGGCAAAGGCGGTTCTTGACGAGCAGCTCAAACGTGAAGCCGTACGCGGATTTATCCCGCGCAAGGTCGAAGTCGGCGCCATGCTTGAAGTTCCCGCCCTGATCTGGCAGGCTCCGGCCTTGCTGCAACGGGTTGATTTCCTCTCGGTTGGGACGAATGATCTGTTGCAGTTCATGTTTGCTGCTGACCGCGGCAATCCGAGGATCGAGGGCCGGTATGACACGCTGTCGCCAAGTGTGTTCGCATTCATGCGCCAGTTGGTGACATTGTGCGATCAAAAGGACGTTCGCCTGACCATCTGTGGTGAAATGGCGGGACGTCCGCTTGAAGCGATGGCCCTTATCGGTTTGGGAATTAAACGCTTGTCGATGGCGCCTGCCTCTGTTGGTCCGGTCAAGGAAATGGTCAGAAGCATGTGTAAGTCTGAAGTCGAGAGTTATATTCTGACGATAATGGATAATCCGACCAGATCATTGCGTTCGCGTCTTAAGGCTTTCGCAATAGATCACGGTGTAAAACTTTAAAAACAATCGCTTTTGGTGGGGATATCTGCTAGTTTTATTGCTAGATCGTAACGTGGGGGTGCGCAGTTGGCGATCAAAAAGCGAAAGGAAGATCATTTGGATGACGAAACCCGAGAACGCCTTCGTTTCAGGCCTTTGTCCGGGGATTCGTCTGCAAATGACAGTGTGATGGACGAACATAAAGACCAGATCGGTGGTTATACCGAGGTCGGGAGCCTTTTGAAGGCGACCCGCGTTGGTTTGGGGCAAACAGTCGAAGACGTTTGCCGCATGCTTCGTATTCGCAAAATTTACATCGAAGCCATTGAAAGCAGCGACTATGCGGCATTGCCGAATGGTCCTTATGGCCTTGGCTTCGTGAAGGCATATGCCGAACATCTTGGACTGGACGGTGCAGAGATCGCACGTCGCTTCCGCGCAGAAAGCAATGCGCCGGCCGTGCGCAGTGAACTGTCCTTCCCGAAACCCGTGCAGGAAAGCCGTGTACCCGGTGGGGCGGTATTGCTGATCGCGGTTATGCTTGGTCTTGGTGCTTATGGCGGATGGTACTACCTGTCGAGCCAGGGCAAAACCATTGCCGATCTGGTTGATCCGTTGCCAGAGCGACTTGCAAGCTACTCGACAACGGCAAGCCAGGATTCAACGCCGCGTAATCTTGAAAACGCCGCAGATGCGCAGGCCGCCGAAGCAGAAATAACAACGCCTGCACCGGTCATTGCCGATCAGGGGGCACCTATTGAAGAAACCACCGTTTCTGAGGCCCCGGTCGCAGAATCAGCATCTGAACCCGTAGCCGAAGTCGCAGAAGCAACCGAAGAACCGGCAGAAGCACCTGTCGTTTCCGAGGAAGTTGCAGAAGCCCCGGCGCAGGAAGCTGCACCCGTTGCTAACGAAGTGGTAACCGCCACAGAACAGGCTCCGGTTGAAGCCGAAGTCGCAGAGGCACCAGCCGCACAAACGCCGGCTGCACCGGCAGCGGAAGTTGCATCGGTTCCCGCGGCACCCGAAGTTGACGAGGCCGGTGGTGCACGCGTATTTGGCGCGGTCAATGTCGATAGCCGTGTGACCATTTCGGCGGTGGAAACCAGCTGGGTTCGTATTCGTGAGGCAGATGGTAATGTTCTGCTGACCCGGATGCTGACAGCCGGTGATACCTATATGGTTCCGAATCGTGACGGTTTGAAACTTGAAGTCGGCAATGCTGGTGCCCTGACCTATAGCATCGATGGTTCCGAAGCCCAGCCGGTCGGGGAATATGGTGCGGTGATTTCGGACTTCTCGCTTGATGTCGGTGATCTGACCCAGGCAGAAGAACCAACCGTTCAATAGGTTTGGCCAACGCCTGCGGGCGATGAAAACAGACAAAATGCGAAAGGCGATCCGAACGGGTCGCCTTTTTCGTGACAGCTATGCGAAATCTGGCGGAAAATCTGTTAGCCAACGGTTTCTAAACCGCGTTTGATAAGCTATATACTCCCCCAAGACATCTAAAACATTTTGGAACCGGAAATGAGCGTCCGCCCATATCGCGATATTGAACGCCGTCAAAGCCGCAAAATCCGTGTCGGTGACGTGGAAGTTGGCGGGGATGCGCCGATCTCGGTGCAGTCGATGACCAATACCCTGACCACCGATGTCAACGCGACCGTTGCGCAGATCCATCGTCTGGAAGAGGCGGGTGCGGATATCGTCCGTGTGTCCTGCCCGGATCAGGAATCAACCGCCGCCCTGAAAGACATCATCAAACAGGTGCATGTCCCGATCGTGGCCGACATCCATTTCCATTACAAACGTGCGATCGAGGCCGCTGAGGCCGGCGCCGCATGCCTGCGCATCAATCCGGGCAATATCGGGTCGACCGAACGTGTGCGTGAAGTGGTGAAGGCGGCCAAGGATCATGGCTGTTCAATGCGTATCGGTGTCAATGCCGGCTCGCTTGAGAAGGAATTGCTGGAACGGTACGGCGAACCGTGCCCCGAGGCGATGGTCGAAAGTGCGTTGAACCATGCCAAAATCCTTGAAGATCAGGATTTCTGTGAATTCAAAATCTCGGTTAAGGCATCGGATGTGTTCCTTGCGGTTGCGGCCTATTACGGCCTGGCCGAGGCATGCGACTATCCGCTGCATCTTGGCATCACCGAGGCCGGTGGCCTGCGCGGTGGCACGGTGAAATCATCGATTGGCATGGGCAACCTGCTCTGGGCCGGGATCGGTGATACCTTGCGTGTATCGCTGTCCGCCGACCCGGTTGAGGAAATCCATGTTGGTTTCGATATCCTGAAATCGCTGGGTCTTCGTACCCGTGGGGTTCAAATCATTTCCTGCCCGTCTTGCGCGCGTCAGGGCTTTAACGTGGTTGAGACCGTGGCAGAGCTTGAAAAGCGCCTTGCCCATATTTCGACCCCGATTTCGTTGTCGATCATTGGCTGTATCGTCAATGGCCCGGGCGAAGCGCGTGAAACAGATATCGGTCTTACCGGTGGCGGTGGCGGGAACCACAAGATGTACATTTCCGGGCGCCCGGATCACAATATCAGCACGGAAAAGATGGTCGACCATATCGTCGAACTGGTCGAAGAACGTGCCGCCAAAATCGAAGCCGAAGAAGCCGCCAAGAAAACCGCGGCGGAATAGCAAGGCAGTATTGACTACTTTTGGCTTTCCGCCACACCGGCGGAAAGCTATTTTCATGTTCGCATGTGTTTGCGCCGATTGATGTTTCGCGCAAATATCTGGAATTCAAGTTAGATCGGAGACCCAAAGTGGCATCGCTTCAACCCGTCCGTGGCACGCACGACCTTCTGCCGGAACAGAACCGTCTGCAGGATTACATCGCGAATACCGCACGCGAAATCGGCGAGTTGTATGGCTATCATCGCATGACCACGCCGATCTTCGAATTTACCGAGGTGTTCGCCCGCACCCTTGGTGACACGTCCGACGTCGTGACCAAGGAAATGTACACCTTTGAGGATCGCGGCGGCGAACAGATCACGCTGCGTCCCGAAGGAACGGCGGGTATCGCGCGTGCCTATATTTCCAATGGCATGCAGCAGATGTCCCCGGTCAAGGTCAGCTATTATGGCCCGATGTTCCGTTATGAACGCCCGCAAAAAGGCCGTCAGCGCCAGTTCCACCAGATCGGTGCAGAACTGCTTGGTATCGAACAGGTCGCGGGCGATATCGAAATGATCGGCTATGGCGCGCATATCCTAAAGGCCCTCGGCCTTTGGGACAGCATCACGCTTGAGCTTAACACCCTTGGTGACCCGGAAAGCCGTGCGGCGTATCGCGATGTGCTGGTTGATTACTTCAAGGGCCATTTTGACAAGCTGTCGGAAGACAGCCGGTCGCGCCTTGAAAAGAACCCGTTGCGTATCCTTGATTCCAAGGACGAAGGGGATCGTGAACTGGTGGCCAATGCGCCGTTGTTTGCCGAATACCTTAATGAGCATTCCAAGGAATTCTTCAAGGGCCTGACCGAGGGGCTTGGCGATATCGGCATCAATTACGAACTGAACCCGCGTCTGGTGCGTGGTCTGGATTATTATTGCCACACCTGTTTCGAGTTCACCACCAACACCCTTGGTGCGCAGGGCACGGTGATGGCCGGTGGCCGTTATGATGGCCTGATTTCGACCATGGGCGGCCCGCAGACCGCCGGTGTTGGCTGGGCCGCGGGTGTTGAACGTTTGGCCTTGATGGTCGGCAAGGCCCCCGCTGGTCCGCGCCCCGTGGCGCTGATCCCGATGGGGGACGCGGCCGAAGCAAAATGCCGGACTCTTGCGCAGAGCCTGCGCGAAGCTGGGATTGCGGTTCATCAGGGCTATTCGGGTAATATGACAAAACGCTTGAAGCGTGCAGATAAAGCAAATGCAATTTTGGCTATTGTGGTCGGTGATACAGAGGTTGAACAGGGGTTGTATCAGCTAAAGCTGCTTGATCTTAGCGAGAGTTTCGTCGTTGAGGAGCAACGTTTAATGCGCATTTTGAAAAAGTTTCGAGACTTAAGCTCGCTAACGGTCGGTCAGAAGAAATCACTCAGGGATAGTCAATCACAGTCTCAGTGGGATAATGCATTACACCTCATTGATTATGTCGTGTCATCATATCCAGAAAGTAACAATTCTGATTGGCAAAGTGGACTTTTGCAGAAGCTGATTGCGACTAATTAACAAATGAGATGGATGTGACAGACGGGATTTCGCAGGACGATGCCGGGGATTGGCCGCTGGATCGCCTGATGGTGATCGGCACCAATCATCGGCGCTCAAGCGAGGATACCCGCGACCGTCTTTTCATCGAAGAAGCCCGTCTGCCACAGTTTTTGGCCGCCATTGAGCAGGCCCGTCTCGGCCAGGCGGTTGTCGTTTCGACCTGCAATCGCACCGAAGTTCACCTTTTGGCGTCTGAGGCCGAACGCGGGCGCGAACGCCTGATTGATCTGATGTCGCTTTGGGCGGATCTGGATCGTGATCAGCTTGCGACAGAACTTTACATCCGGTCTGGCCGGGATGCGCTTCGCCATATGTTTGCCGTCGCGGCGTCACTCGACAGTCTGGTGATTGGCGAACCCGAAGTATTTGGTCAGGTCAAGGATGCGCACCGGATCGCGCGCAAGCATGATCTGGTCGGGCGCGAGTTGGAGCTGGTCTATCAGACGGCCTATGCCATTGCCAAAAAGGTCCGCAATCAGACCGGGATCGGGCAGGGGGCTGTATCAATTGCCGCCGCAGCCCAATCGGTTGCGCGTGACCTGCATGGGGATCTTGGCGACTGTACCTTGCTTTTGGCGGGGGCCGGCGACATGGGGGAACTGATCGCCGCATCGCTGGCGGAACGGGGTATCGGACGCATTCTGGTGACGGATCGCTTGGCGGCCCGTGCGCGTCTGGTGGCGCGCAGGCTGGATTGCCACTGGTCGGAAATCGATGATCTGGATCGGCTTCTGGCCGAGGCGGACCTTGTTCTGACGGCAGGTGGATCGCGGCGTTACATGATCGACAAGGATCGTGCGATGGCGGCGGTCAAACGCCGCCGGTTCCGCCCGGTTCTGATGATCGATACGGCCGTGCCGGGGGATATTGATCCGCAAGTTGACGAGATTGACGAGGTTTTCTTTTACCGGATCGAGGATCTGGAAAAGATCGCTGCCGAAGGGCGCGGCGGACGTGAAGAAAAGGCCGATCAAGCCTGGGCGTTGATCGAAGCGGAAATTGATAATTTTGTGCGTGACCGTGCGCAGCGCGCAGCCGTGCCGGCAATCGCCGATCTGCGCAAACGGTTTGAAGCGGTGCGCGCAGATGCGCTGGCCGAAAGTCATGGGGATGCGGAAAAGGCGACAAGGCTTTTGATCAATCGCCTTTTGCATACGCCGACACAGGCATTGAAAGATTTGGCGACGACAACAGACGGTGCGGGCACCGTGGAATGGGTGAAGGCCCAGAAACTGTTGTCGCGCCTGTTTGAACTTGAAGACAAGCCGCTTGGCCGCGATGACGTGCCTGGCGACCCTGAACAGGAGAATAAAGAGTGAGTTTGGACCTTGGGAAGCTCGAAGGCGTTACGCGCCGGTTCGACGAACTCAATTCGCTTCTTTCAAGCGGAGAGCTTGATGGGGACGGCTTTTCCAAGCTGTCGCGCGAACATGCAGAATTGGCCCCGGTGGTCGAGGCGATCGAAGCTTATAAAAAGCTTCTGAACGATCTGGAAGAAGTCGAGGAAATCCTGGCCGATCCGCAAAGCGATCGCGATATGCGCGAAATGGCCGAGGCGGAAAAATACGACATTCAGGATAAGCTGCCCGAGGCAGAGCGTCAGATGAAACTGATGCTGATCCCGAAAGACACAGCTGATACCAAGAACGCCATCCTTGAAATTCGCGCAGGCACCGGCGGGGAAGAAGCCGCGCTGTTTGCCGCCGATTTGTATCGCATGTATCAGCGTTACGCCGAAGGCCGCGGCTGGAAGTTCGAGCAGATGGACGCCAGCGAAAACGACCTTGGCGGTTTCAAGGAAGTCATCGTCAACGTATCTGGGACGGATGTGTTCGCACGTCTGAAATTTGAAAGTGGCGTGCACCGCGTGCAGCGCGTGCCGGTGACCGAAGGTGGTGGGCGTATTCATACCTCGGCTGCGACCGTGGCCGTGCTGCCAGAGGCCGAAGAAGTTGATATCAAGATCGATCCCAAGGATCTGCGTATTGATACCTATCGTTCGCAGGGTGCGGGTGGCCAGCACGTCAACACCACCGATAGTGCCGTGCGCATTACCCATATTCCGACCGGCGTGGTTGCCGCCAGCCAGGAAGCAAAGTCGCAACACAAGAACAAAGAAAAAGCCATGAAGATGCTGATGTCGCGTCTTTATGATCAGGAACGCGAAAGTAAGGACAGCGAACGTGCGGCCGACCGGAAATCACAGGTCGGGTCGGGTGATCGTTCTGAACGCATTCGCACCTACAACTTCCCGCAAGGGCGCGTGTCAGATCATCGCATCAACCTTACACTTTATCGGTTGGATGATTTTATTGCCGGTGGCCCGGCGGTCGATGAAATGATTGATGCCCTGATCGCCGAAGAGCAGGCCCAGAAGCTTGCCGAAATTGAAAGCTGATCATGCCTTCTGACACCCCATCGACCCTTGGCAGCCTGATGGCTGAGGCCGCCGCGGCCTTAACCGATGCCGGTATTGAAAACACGCGGATGGATGCGCGTATTCTTCTGGCACGGGCTGCGGGTGTTGATGGGGGGCGGATCAGTGCATGGCCCGAAGACATTGTGCCTGATGACAAGGCGGAAACTTTTCGGGGCATGATCGCGCGCCGCGTCGGGCATGAACCAGTCGGTCGTATCTTGGGCGAACGTGATTTCTGGCGCCATACTTTCAAGCTGTCATCCGAAACGCTTGAGCCCCGCCCGGACAGTGAAACACTTGTCGAATGGGCAATTGATTTCCTTGAGGATGCCGATGCGCCGCGGATTGTTGATTTCGGCACCGGGACGGGGTGTTTGTTGTTATCCGCGATTGGCGATCTGCCAGGCGCGACCGGCATTGGACTTGATCTAAGCGCGGGGGCGGTGGCCTGTGCGCGTGAAAATGCCAAGCTGCTTGAGCTTGATGACAGCGTCGAATTCCGCGTCTCGGACTGGGACAGTGCCCTTGATGACAAAGACCGCGCCGAGGGGTTTGATCTTGTGATGTCAAACCCGCCCTACATCACCGCCGACGAGATGACGACCCTGTCGCCGGAGGTGCAAAAATTTGATCCTCGCCTTGCCCTGACAGATGAGGGGGACGGCTTGGCGGCCTATCGCGTTTTGTCAAATGTTGCGTTTGATCTGGCAAAACCCGGTGGTTTTGTCATCTTTGAAATCGGTCGCGGGCAGGAAAACGATGTCGGTCAGATGCTGGTGGAGGCCGGTTTTGTCGGAGTGGAGTATCGTGAAGACCTTGGCGGAATTGTCCGTTGCGTCGCGGCAAAGAAAACCCGTTGTTCCGTCGGACGTTGCATAATCTGATATTTCCGCACCTGTGATGTAAAAAAAGCGCAGGCGAGTGAAAAAAACAGTTGGAATAACCGATCAAGCCATATAGGTTGAATCGAACGGGCCGGGTGCCCAACGCGCTTATGAAAGCGCCGTGTTCCCCTGTAAACAGTCGACAATCTCCGTTCCTTTCAAGGTTCCCGGCAGGTTTGTAAAAATAATGCCGTGATCGGCGCTGTTTAGCGGGAAATATGTTTTTCAGACGGAGTGGTTCCGGAGCCGATGATGCTACCGGATTGTCCTTCAACACCAAAGTCATGTTGATATGAGAAATAACAATAAACGTCCGCGCGGACGGCAACAGTCAAATAAACGTCCAGTAAATCCAAAATTTCAGAATTTTGACAGTAATGGACCGGACGGCCGCGTACGCGGTAACGCCCAACAGGTCTATGAAAAATACATTTCCCTTGCGAAGGATTGCACCGACGATCCGGTTCTTGCGGAAAACTTCTATCAGCACGCGGAACATTACCACCGCATCCTTCAGGCTGCCCAGGAATGGGAAAACCAGCGCCGTGAGGAACGTGGTGGTGACAACAATCGTCAGCGCAACAATCGTGGCCGTGACGACCGCAGTGATGGCCAGTCAAATCAGAACGATGATCAACAGGGTGACGCCAACGAAAACGCAGAATCTGCGTCAAACAATGGCGATGACAACACCCCGGTAGAGGCAGAAAACACTTCTGCTGAAACATCGGATGAAGATGGTGGCCGTCCGAAACGCGCGCCGCGTGCGCGCCGTTCGGATGCACGTGGTCCGGGCCGTGGTCGCCCGCGGAAATCAGATGATGACGCCAGCGCAGAGGAAAGCGCACCGGCAGAAGCATCTGGTGATGATGCACCGGCAAGTGCCGACAAAACCGACACTGCAGAGCAGGGCGAAGACGGTGAGAAGAAACCGCGCCGTGCCGCAAGCGGTACCGCACGTACCCGTGGTCGCCATCCGACAGCCCGCCGCGGTCGTAGCCGCGCAGCTGGTCGCGATGACGAAGAAGGTGCCACCTCTGACGAAGGATCCGAGCCGGTTTCGGCCTGATCTGACCCGAGGCGGTCTTTCAACATGACAAACACCCCTGCAAGCCATCCGCTTGCAGGGGTGTTGTCGTTTGGATCATCTGCAAAAACCGTGCATTCCCCCAAAGACTCAGTGCTTTAAGGGACGTAAAACTGTATAAGCATATAATTGAATATCTCGTGCAACCTTCGATTATTTTTCGCGCGGGTTCTGGGACAAATCATCAATAAAACCGTGGAAGCAAGATCGGGATAAAAGAACCGGCGTCTTTTCACGGTGCAGGCGCATTCGTGGGGAGTGACAGATGGGGACTGGCTTATTTCGGGTCGTCATGGTTTTGCTGTGGGCTCTTGGCGGTATGGTTATCGCCCTTGGGCTGTTTAACGGTGATTACGAGTTGGCCCTGTTGGGGGCTGTCTGTTTCATCGTCCCGATGTTCATTCCGCTGGTTGTCATCATCCTGAACCGAATGAAGCCATCATCATCGTCCAAATCGCAAAAGAAGAAACTGGGCGGAAAAGGGACTGCTGGTCGTGGCGAGGGGGCGTGGGCCACTCTTGAAGACCTTAATGGTCGCAAGCTGCTTGAAAGCAATCCGTCCTTCGTTCTGGGGCGTTGGGGGGATGACAAGCGCCTGATCGGGGCCAAGGGTCTTAAGCGGGTGATTACCTTTTCGACCAAACCCGAAGAATTCTATCGCGCCTCGGCAGAGCCAAACGCGCTTTTGCATACCGGCAATCTGTTTGTTTATGAGCGCCATGGCAGCATCTTTCGCGCCATTCATGATCGCCGTACCAAGCTTGGGCAAAGACTGATTGTCATTGACCCACACAAACAAACCGGTGTCGAAACCCAACAGTTCAATCCGTTCGATTTCATCCGCCAGCAGGGGGAAGGAATGATCACGGATACCGGCTTTATCGCCGATACGCTTTTGGCGCCGGTATTTGTCAAGGAACTCGATGAACAGGAAGTCCGTATTGCACGGACGTTGTTGCAGGGCTTTATCGTTTACACGATCCAGCGCAGTGCGAAGGAAGACCGCAACCTTGCCGAGGTACGCCGCAATCTGATCATGCCATCGCATCGGTTTTACAAAACCCTTGAAGAACTGATGGGGATTGAGTCTGCGGATGGCCGCATATCCGAGGTCGCGCTGAATATCCTTGATATGACCGAAGATCAGCGGATGAAGATCATCGAGGCCTGCCGTGCCGCCACCGAAGAATTCGACAATCCGCAAATCGCACGTCTGGTCAGCAAAAGCAGCTTCACACTTGAAGACATCAACAGTGGCCCGGTTTCGATCTTTATCGTTGGTCAGCTTGGCGGTGATAACCCGGAAGTTCAGCCATCCTTTAGCCGTGTGATGCTGACAGGCATGATGAACCTGCTTAATCAGCGTGGCTGGAAGTCGGGCGATCCGGAATTCCTGGTCTTGTTGGATGGGATCGAAAATGTTGGCCGGATGCCCTTGTTCGAGCGCCTTCTGGGCGGCGGATACGGCGAGGGCATGATCGTTTGGCCGGGGTTCTCTGGTGTCAGTGGCCTGATGGATGTTTGCCTGAACTGGGAAAATGTCGTCGGCCGGGTGGATGCTATTTCGGTTCTGAGCCAGGAAGGGGCGTTTAACCTGGATTGGGTTTCGGGCCTGACCGCAATGTCGAAATTTGATGACACCGGCGGTGGCAAGGATACCAGCCGCCCGGTGCATTTGCGGTCCCAGGATAATCAGCCCATCCTGCGATCAGCCGAAGTGGCGCGCTTCCCCAAGGAAGAACAGATTTTGTTCCGCAAGGGATGCCCGCCCATTCGTGCACACCGCACTGATTGGTATCACGACGAGATGTTCAAGGGCATCGCCGTACACGCCCCGACATTCAATTCCGGGAACTGATAACGGCCCTTAGGCGACCGTCACGGTCAGCTTGTCACCCGGTGTGATCAGGCCGTCTTCAAGCGCTTCGATGTAAATCCCCATATAAAGGTGGTTTACCCCTTTGCGGAGCATCAGTGGCACGTTGATATCGGAAATCGCCGTGTCGGGATTAACGCTTGTTGCCTTGCAGCGCGTGATCGGATGGACGACGCGGAACGACACATCATTGATCTTGATGATCTTGTCTTCGTTCCATTCAAGCTCTTTCCACGGCTCCAGCCCGTCAATCAACAGGTTACCACGAAAACGCATCGGATCGATTTCGCTTTGGACGATGCGCGACCCGAAATCACGGATCGACGCCAGGTTCAGCAGCGATATGTAAGGTTCCTTCATGTCGCCGAAATTCGTATCGGGGACTGAATAGATCTTGGGCGTGCCGGCGATCTCGTTTTTTAGAAACGCCTTGAGGAAATCCTCAACCACGGTGCGGCCCATGCTATCGTCCAGCCTTCCTTTGCAGATGGCGCGGCCATTTCGAAGGATGGTCAGGGTGCAGGTGGCGTCGTCATATTCGGTGCCGATTTCAGCAAGCTTTGGCGTGTTGACCAACTGCAGGAAGTTGCTTTTGCGGGCCCATTCATGAACACCCTCTTGTCCGACAGATGATTGGGTGGCAATCACAAAGCGACGATCATCGGTAATCATGTGGTGTGCGCTGATTTTTGCCTGTTTAAGGTCAACGCCGCGCATTCCCTTGACCGGGTATCTTTTGATGGCTTTGAGTTCGATCGTCATGATCACTATTCCTGTATGGCGCTTTGGCATGCCGGAAAAACGGGACGAATGGCATGTCTGGTTTGTCTATTCGAGCGACGTTAGAACGTTGTTTTGCCAAGGGCAACCCCGAAGGGACTGGCTGGCAATGTCCTTAGTTCAGTATCATCATATGATATCTAGAATAATGACAGAAAGTTGTGCTGCGGTGCACAAATAATTCTTGCAACTTTTGTAGGGGTATATGGTTGCAAACACGCTAGACTGAGACATATCAATGTTGTCGCTGTCGAAATAATCTATAATTTTAGAATTCGGTAATGACACCAATGCCGTGGACGCTTCCAAGAAGGTCCACATCGTTTGAATACTGTTGGCTCAAGGAGTGACAGGAATGGAATTTGAAAACTTTACGGATCGGTCAAAAGGTTTTCTGCAATCAGCGCAATCGTTTGCGTTGCGTGAAAACCATCAGCAATTTGTCCCGATTCATCTGCTTAAGGTGCTGCTTGATGACGAAGAAGGTCTGGCAGCCAATCTGATCAAGGCATCCGGCGGTAAGCCCAAGCTTGCCCAGGAACGGTGCGCGCAGGAACTGGCAAAATTGCCAAAGGTTTCCGGCGGCAATGGTCAGATTTATCTTTCATCTGAATTTGCCCGCCTGATTGATCAGGCACAGGAAGTCGCCAAAAAAGCCGGTGACAGCTTTGTCACGGCTGAACGGCTGCTTCTGACCATTGCACTTGATCCGAAGTCAACCGCGGGCAAGGTACTGGCCGATGCCGGTGTTACGGCACAGGCGCTGAACGGTGCGATCAATGACATCCGCAAGGGTCGCACGGCCGATAGTGCGGGGGCCGAAAACCAGTATGACGCGCTTAAGAAATATGCCCGTGACCTGACCGAGGCGGCGCGCGAAGGTAAACTTGATCCGGTCATTGGCCGTGATGAGGAAATCCGTCGTGCGGTGCAGGTTCTGTCACGCCGGACCAAGAACAACCCGGTTCTGATTGGTGAGCCCGGGGTTGGTAAAACCGCAATTGCCGAAGGTCTGGCACTGCGTATCGTCAAGGGTGACGTTCCCGAAACGCTCAAGGACAAGAAACTTCTGTCGCTTGACCTTGGTGCGTTGATTGCCGGTGCAAAATTCCGCGGTGAATTTGAAGAACGCCTGAAAGCGGTCCTGAGCGAGATTGAATCAGAGGCCGGTCAGGTCGTCCTGTTCATCGACGAACTGCATACGCTTGTCGGGGCTGGCAAGGCCGAAGGATCGATGGATGCATCGAACCTTTTGAAACCGGCTTTGGCCCGTGGCGAGTTGCACTGTGTGGGTGCGACGACTTTGGATGAATACCGTAAACATATCGAGAAGGACGCGGCGCTCGCCCGTCGTTTCCAGCCGGTATTTGTCAGCGAGCCGTCGGTTTCCGATACGGTATCGATCCTGCGCGGGATCAAGGACAAGTACGAGCTTCATCACGGGGTCCGTATTGCCGATGCCGCACTGGTCGCAGCAGCAACGCTTTCGAACCGTTACATCACGGATCGGTTCCTGCCTGACAAGGCGATCGATTTGATGGACGAAGCATCGTCGCGTCTGCGTATGGAGCTTGATTCCAAGCCAGAGGAAATCGACGAACTGGATCGCCGGATCATCCAGCTCAAGATCGAGCGTGAAGCGCTCAAGAAAGAACAGGACAGTGCATCCAAGGATCGTCTTGGCCGTCTGGAAAAGGAACTGGCCGAGCTGGAAGGCAAATCGGCTGAGCTGACCGCGAAGTGGGAAGCCCAGAAGAAGGAACTTGCAGCATCGACCCACATCAAGGAACAGCTTGACCAGGCGCGTGGTGAACTTGAACGTGCGATGCGCGATGGCAAGCTTGATCGCGCCGGGCAGCTTCAATACGAAGAAATCCCGGCCCTTCAGGCGCTGCTTGAAAAGGCGGAAAACGATCCGTCGCGTGGCATCAAGGAAGAAGCGGTTACCGAAAAACACATCGCGTCCGTGGTTTCGCGCTGGACCGGTATTCCGGTCGACAAGATGCTCGAGGGTGAGCGTGAAAAGCTTCTTGAAATGGAAGACACGCTGCGCAAACGGGTTGTCGGTCAGGATGATGCCGTTCGATCAATCTCGAATGCGGTGCGCCGTGCGCGTGCCGGCTTGCAGGATCCAAACCGACCGATCGGTTCGTTCCTGTTCCTTGGACCGACGGGTGTCGGTAAAACCGAGCTGACCAAGGCCCTTGCCCAGTTCCTGTTTGATGATGAACAGGCCATGGTGCGGATTGATATGTCCGAATTCATGGAAAAGCATGCGGTGGCCCGCCTGATCGGTGCGCCCCCGGGCTATGTTGGCTATGAGGAAGGTGGTTCACTGACCGAGGCGGTACGTCGTCGTCCCTATCAGGTTGTCCTGTTTGACGAGGTCGAAAAGGCACATCCCGATGTGTTCAACGTCCTTCTGCAGGTTCTTGACGAAGGCCGCCTGACCGATGGGCAGGGCCGGGTTGTGGATTTCCGCAACACGCTGATTATTCTGACCTCGAACCTGGGCGGGGAAATCCTTGCCAATCAGGAACCAGGTCATGACAGCGGCGAAGTCCGGGCCCAGGTCATGGAAATCGTTCGGGCATCGTTCCGTCCGGAATTCCTCAACCGTCTGGATGAAACCATCCTGTTCCATCGTTTGCATCGCGATCAGATGAGCAAAATTGTCGATATCCAGCTTGGTCGCCTTGATAAGTTGCTGGTTGATCGGAAGATCACCCTGAAACTTGATGATGCCGCCAAGGATTGGTTGGCTGAAAAAGGCTATGACCCGGTTTACGGGGCCCGTCCGCTCAAACGCGTGATCCAGCGTTATCTGCAGAACCCGCTGGCGATGCAGATCCTCGAAGGTGGGATCAAGGATGGTGACACCGTTCCGGTCTCGACCGAGGCCAATGACCTTTTGCTCAATGGTAAAAAGGTCGAGGTTGTTGAATAAGGTCGCCTGATACCTCACATGCAAAACCCCGGTTGGTTAACCGGGGTTTTGTCTTTTTCGGGCCATGTTTTTTGGCCATTGTCTTGTTTGCTTATACACAACAATCAAAAACCGCAGGGTCGCAGATGCGCAAACACAATTCCGATTACTTTTTCAAAACCGGTGCTGTTGCACTTGTCATGGGTGTTATGGCTGTGGGGGCAATCGTTCCCGCAAATGCCCAGTCGTTCTTTGACAAGGCCAAAGAAGCCCTTGGCGATGCGATGAACTCATCGGGATCGGGAAGCACGTCAAGCAGCGGTTCTGGCGTTTCCGCACTTTCATCCGATACGGTCGAGCAGGGATTGAAACAGGCGCTTGATATGGGTGTTGAACTGGTCACCGACCAACTAGGCGCGGTTGATGGTTTTAATGCCGATCCGGTTGCACATATTCCACTGCCCGACGAAGTTCAGACCGCGCAGAAATTGTTAAGCGCGGCGGGGCTTGGCAGCTACGCCGATGAAATCGAGTTGCGTATGAACCGCGCGGCCGAACAGACCATGCAGGATGCCGGCGGTATTCTGGTTAATGCGGTGCGCCAGATGACGGTCGCGGATGCCAAGGGCATTTTGCAGGGCCCGGATGATGCCGCGACCCAGTATCTGCGCCGCGTATCGGGCACTGATATCGAAGGACGTTTGCGGCCAATGATCACCGATGCGTTGTCCGACACCGGGGCGTTATCGCTCTATGATCAGATGCTTGGTCAATATGACCAACTGCCGTTTGTGCCGGATCTAAAGGCATCGCTGACCGATCACGCAACTGCCAAGGCGATGGATGGTTTGTTCCATTATATCGCCGTGCAGGAAGCCGATATTCGACGCGATCCGACGCGGTGGACCACCGATACTCTCAAAAAGGTCTTTTCAACTGTAAACTAGGGACGCGCCCTAGCGGTACTTTTCAGGCAACGGTTCCCAGCGATCGCGCATATCGGCAAGGGTTTCGTCGGGCACCATATGGATGCTGCCAAAACGGCCATGGCATTCGACAATCTGCAGCAGAATGTCATGCTTGTCGGCCATGTCGATATAGGCCTTCATTTCCCAGAAACGGGTGAAGGTGTTGGAGACAACAACGTCATACCCCTCTGACAGGGCGTTGTGGCATTCGGCCTCGCAGCGGGCGTGGGTTTGCGACAGGCGGGTGCCGTCAAACTCGTAAAACCCTTCATGGTCGACCATGAACATGTCCGCTTCGAGATGGACCGCACCGGTGGCCTGGCACAGGTTTTTGGCGAGTGTTGATTTACCCGATCCTGGAAGACCCCGGACCAGGGTAAGTGTTTGTTTGATTTCTTTGGGGCGCGTCATCGTCTTTATGGTCAGTCTTTGGGCTTTTCTTGGGCGTTTTTGCTGCCGCCGCGCTTGCGCTGATAAAGGCCGTCAAGCTGCTTGCCATAGGCTTCGCGGATCTTGTGGCGGCGGATCTTCATCGACGGTGTCAGCATTTCGTTATCAATGGTAAAGGGCGCCTCGGCAAACATGAAGCTGCGCACCTTTTCAATCGTCGACAGGCGCTGATTGACATGGTCAATCGCGGTACGGATGGTTTTGCGGAAGTCGTCATTCTTGGCGAGTTCCTCGATGGAGTTCGAAATGCCGTTCTCGCGGGCGAATTCGCGCATGAAGTCTTCTTCCGGCCACAGGACGGCAACCAGATAAGGTTTGTCGTCGCCATAGACCATCGCCTGGGAAATCTCGGTTTCAAGCGTCATCAGGCCTTCGATCCGCTGCGGCGAGATATTGTCACCACCGGAATTGACGATGATGTCCTTCTTGCGATCCGTGATCATCAGGCTGCCCTGTTCATCGAACTTGCCGATATCACCGGTATGCAGCCAGCCATCAATGATGGTCGCTGCGGTGACTTCCGGCAGGTTCCAGTAGCCCTTCATCATGCTTTCGCCGCTAAGCAGGATCTCGCCATCCTCGGCGATTTTGACCTTGGCGCCGACCATCGGTGGGCCAACGGTGCGCAGTTTGTTGTTTTCTGCACGGTTACATGAAACCACGGGGGCGAATTCGGTCTGACCGTAACCCTGGAGAATGCGAATGCCACATGAAACGAACAGGACACCCAGTTCGTAATTCAGCGGACCACCACCCGAGACCATCGCCTTGATCCGCCCGCCGAAGCGTTGGCGCAGCTTGCGGCGCAGCAACAGTTCACAGGCAAGGTTCTGAAGCTTTTCGATCAGGCCAAGCCGTTCGCCTTCATAATTCTTGCGGCCCAAACGCAGTGTCAGGTCAAACAGCTTTTGCTTCAGCCCGCCTTCCTTTTCGACCATGCGGCTCATGCGCTGATAGAGCATCTCATAAAGGCGCGGTACAGCGGTCATGATGGTCGGTTTGACTTCCGCCAGGTTGGCGGCCAGCTTATCAAGCCCCTCGGCGTAATAGATCTGGGCATCGATACTGATCGGGAAATAAAGGCCCGCAGTATGTTCATAGGAATGCGACAGCGGCAGGAAGGACAGGAAGATTTCCTTATCGATGCCAAGGGTTTCGATGATGTCAAACGCACCCATGCAGTTTGAAATGATCGCCCCGTGGCTGAGCATCACGCCCTTGGGGGAGCCGCCCGTGCCGGATGTGTATATCAGGCAAGCCAAGTCATCACGATTGATCTTGGAAATCCAGTCATCGACATCATGGCTCAGACCGCGCCCCTTGGCAATCAGGTCATCCCAGCGCGAAATGGTGATGTCACCGACAAAGCTTTGTCCCCATTCTTCCATCATGATCGCATGGCGGCAGCGCCCGCTATCAAGGGCAGCATGCAGGAAGGGCTGGGCAAGTTTCTTGGTCGAGATAATGGCAATCGCTGCACCACTGTCTTCGATCGCGTGCAGATGATCGCGCTCGGTATTGGTGGTGTAGGCCGGGACGGTCATGGCGCCAACGCACATGATGGCAAGATCGGCAATGCCCCATTCGGTGCGGTTTTCCGAAACCAGCAGAACCCGGTCGCCGGGGCGGACCCCTATGTCATAAAGGGCGCGCGCAAGGGCGCGGACCTGATCGGCGGCTTCTTGCCAGCTGGTCGGGACAAATTCCTTGCCCTCTGAATCCTTGGTCCAAAGAAACGGCGTGTCGCCATGTTTCTTGGCCTTTTCAAAAAACATGGTCGGCAAGTTTTGCCAATTGGCATAATCCTGCAAACTTGTCATGACGTTTCCTTGCCTCACTCTTGGTTCCCGCAAACGGGCAATCTTTGCGCTGCCCTGATGGTAACGCTGTCATTTCCTTTTTCCTTATACCCGCGCGGATGTGCTGCAGATCGGAATAAACGAACGTTCCACGATGAATTTGTTATCAGGGATTGCACAATTGCGCAGCCTGAAAATGACATTTTAAAGACCGAATTGTCGCCCATGTCACACAAACGCGGTCCCGGATACCTTGTTCCGGTCAAAAGCCCGGTAAAATGCGGTTTGTTTGGGGTTGGATGCGGCTTTGCTGTTGTCCATGGCACAGGGAACGATATGATCGACCCAGCAATTTGAAACCGTATCTGTAAACGGGTCTGGTGATATGGCTTTGACGGGCTATATATCGGATCAGGACGATTAAAAAAGCAAAGGTACATCCCTTTGCTGTGCGGATCGGACGCACGCGACCAACGAGACTGTCTGGAGGACAAATGAACGCGATCAACAAGAATTTGCCGACCTGGGATCTGACCGATCTCTATAACGATCTGAAAGACCCGAATATCCGGCGCGATCTTGATGATGCCAAAAGCCGCTCTCAGGCATTCCAGCAAAGCTATCAGGGCAAACTCAATGACCTGTCCGGTGATGAACTGGCAGCGGCCATTGCCGAATACGAAGCGATCAGCGAAATCTGCGGCAAGATCGGATCGTTTGCGCAGCTGAAATATGCCGGTGACAGCTCGGACGCGGCCATTGGTCAGTTCTATCAGTTCGTTCAGGAAGAAATGACCGGCATTTCCAGCCTGTCGCTGTTCTTTGGTCTTGAAATCAACCGCATCGAAGACGCGTCGCTTGATGCGAAGTATGAACAAAGCGAAGCGCTGCGTCGCTATCGCCCGTGGCTTGATGAAAACCGTGCCTTCCGCCCGCATCAGCTCTCTGACGAGGTCGAGCAGGTCCTGCATGAGCGCCGTGTGGCTGGATCGGCGGCGTGGGTGCGCCTGTTTGATCAGACCATGGCGGAGCTCCGCTTCCCGATTGATGGCGAAGACCTGACCATGTCAGATGCCGCCAACATGCTGTCCTCGAACAAGGTTGAGGACCGCAAGAAGGCCGCCAAATCCATCGGTGATGTTCTGGGCAAGAACATCAAGCTCCTGGCGCACATCACCAATACCCTTGCCAAGGACAAGGAAATTGATGATCGTCTGCGCAACTTTGCAACCCCGGTATCGTCACGTAACCTGTCCAACCAGGTCGAGGATGAAGTTGTTGATGCGCTTAATACCGCTGTCAAAGACAGCCATGCCGATCTGTCGCACCGCTATTATCGCCTGAAAGCGAAATGGTTTGGTGTTGATCAGCTTGATTACTGGGATCGTAACGCGCCGCTGCCCGATGATGATGATCGTCAGATCGATTGGGATACCGCGCGCTCGACCGTGCTTAAGGCGTATGGCGAGTTTTCGCCGGAACTGGCAGAAGTCGGTCAGAAGTTCTTCGATAATCCCTGGATCGATGTGCCGCCGCGTGCCGGCAAGTCATCGGGCGCCTTTGCCCATCCGACTGTGCCGTCGGCGCATCCTTACTTGCTTTTGAACTATCACGGCAAGACGCGTGATGTGATGACGCTTGCCCATGAGCTGGGCCATGGCGTGCATCAGGTGCTGGCCGGTGAGCAGGGCTATTTCCTGTCTGATACGCCGCTTACACTCGCGGAAACCGCATCGGTATTTGGTGAAATGCTGACCTTCCAGTCGATGTTGCGGGCGGAGACCGATCCGAAGATGAAGCGCATCATGCTGGCCGGCAAGGTTGAAGATATGCTCAACACCGTCGTGCGTCAGATCGCGTTCTTCGAGTTCGAAAAACGCGTGCATGACAAGCGCCGCGAAGGTGAATTGACCGTTGATGAGATCTGCGACATCTGGTTGGCCGTACAGCATGAAAGTCTGGGCGACGCCATCCGCTATGAAGACGAATACAAGTACTACTGGTCTTATATTCCGCACTTCATCCATTCGCCGTTCTATGTCTATGCCTATGCCTTTGGCGATTGCCTGGTGAACTCGCTGTATGATGTTTATCAGGGCGCTGAAGACGGCTTCCAGCAGAAGTATCTTGATATGCTGAAAGCTGGCGGCACCAAACGGCACAAGGAACTTCTGGCACCGTTCGGACTTGATGCATCGGACCCGGCCTTCTGGCAGCGTGGCCTTAACATGATAAAGCGCATGATCGACGAGCTGGAGGAGCTTTCCTGAGATGAGTGATGACGACGATGATTATACCGCCGCGAACGAGGAAAACAGGTTTGGCGGGCGGGTTCGTCGTTATGCACGGGTGGGTGCCTCGGCCAGCAAGCTGGCCGCGCGCCTTGCCACGGGAAAAATGTTCGGCGGCGAGGTTGATCACGCCAAATACGCCGCCGAACTGACCTCTGCCCTGGGCGGGCTTAAGGGCCCGCTCATGAAGGTCGCCCAGATCCTTTCAACCATCCCCGATGCCCTGCCCAAGGAGTATACCCAGGCCCTGGCGGAGCTTCAGGCCGATGCGCCGAGCATGGGCTGGCTGTTTGTCAAACGCCGCATGCGCAGTGAATTGGGTGCAGGATGGCAATCGAAATTCACTGAATTCAGCCACGATGCGGTGGCCGCCGCGTCACTTGGTCAGGTGCATAAGGCAACCCTGCCTGATGGGCGTGATGTAGCGTGCAAGCTGCAATATCCCGATATGTCGGCAACAGTTGAGGCCGATCTCAAGCAGCTGCGCGCGGCCTTTGCGATTTATAAGCGCTATGACAGCGCGATTGATGCCCAGAACATTCAGGAAGAACTGACGGCCCGTTTGCGCGAAGAACTCGACTATGAGCGCGAAGCCAAACACATGCGCCTGTATCGCCACATGCTGGCCGAGGAGGATTGCGTACATGTGCCTGAACCGGTTGATGATCTGACCACCAGCCGGCTTTTGACCATGACCTGGCAAAAGGGGCAGAAGTTCAAACACTTCCTTGAAAGCGACCCCGATCAGGACGCGCGCAATCAGGTCGCCCTTAATATGTTCCGCGCGTGGTATGTGCCGTTTTATCGCTATGGCGTGATCCATGGCGATCCGCATCTGGGCAATTACACGCTACGTGATGATCGGTCGGTCAATCTTCTGGATTTCGGCTGTATCCGCATTTTCAAACCCGACTTCGTTCAGGCGGTGATCACGCTTTATGAAGCGCTACGCGACGAGGACGAGGAAAAGGCTGTTTCGGCCTATGAAAGCTGGGGCTTTGAAAATCCGTCACGCGAACTGATTGATGTGCTCAACATCTGGGCCAGTTTTGTGTATGGCCCGATCTTGGATGACCGGGAACGCAAGATGGGTGAAACCAATTCGGTTGCCTATGGCGCGGAGGTCGCGGGCAAGGTGCATCAGGAGCTTCGGCGTGTTGGCGGTGTCAAGCCGCCGCGTGAGTTTGTTCTGGTCGACCGTGCGGCTGTCGGGCTGGGTGCGGTGTTCCTGCGTCTGGATGCGCAGGTGAACTGGTATCGTCTGTTCAACGATCTTGTCGGGGACTTTGACGTGGCAAAACTCGAAGCCCGTCAGAAAGAGGCCCTTGATCAGATCGGGCTGGAACGCCCCGACGCGTAGTTCGGTTTAAAAAGATCGAAGCGAGTCGAGTTTTCAATGCGGAGTCTGTGCGCCGTTTGGTGCAAATGTCGGGCTGAAAAACCGAATTTGGCACGCTTAACCTGAAACAATTCTGAAAAAATCAGCAATCATGTCGCGAACCTTTTTGGGGTTGGCGCGTTACGTGTTGGTTGATCAAAGGGGATTAAATGCAGACTCCAGCGTTTGTTTGTAAGATAATATTCACTTACAACGTGGGGTAAAAACAGGGGAAACTGCGGAAAATCAATGATCTGGTGTGTGACGGGTGGGATAAGGACCTGTTCCATAGTGGAAATTAAGCGTGCGGATATCCGCACATTGGTGATTTTTCAGATAATTAACCAAACTAAAGTTAAAGTGTTTTTTTGTCGTTTTTTCGGATTGTGGTTGTCGGTGAGAAATCGCATCTTGCTTTCAACGCAGACATGCAGGGCGTCATTGATTGTTTGTCCTGAGCACCAATGGCGGGTGGGACCTGACATGTCAGCAAGGATTTATGCCTTGTAATGCGTGGTGGGAAAGTGGGCGGTTTCTTCTGCGATTGCTGAAGAACCGCCTTTTTCTTTTTCGGGCCGCCTTAGGTTTAGGTGTGTTGGTCCGAAGAATTGAATTGGACAAGGGTTGCCAGTGATCGGTCGATCAAGGAACGCGAAACGACGTTCTGGAACCGGTTGCTTTGAATGAACACGGATTGTCAAACTGACCAATCAACAGGGAAGGAGGTCAAACGCGATGAAACTGGCCGTTCCAAAGGAAATATGGCCCGGGGAAAAGCGCGTTGCCGTCACACCAGAGACCGTGAAAAAGCTCAAGGCTCTCGGGTTTGACGTTGCAATTGAGGCTGGTGCCGGAACTGACGCCGCCATACCGGATGATCGCTTTGTCGATGCCGGTGCAACCATTGCCAAAACAATGAAAACCACCGTGAAGGATGCCGATGTCATCTTCAAGGTGCGCCCACCTGTCATTGAAGGCAAAACCAACGAATTAACCGCCTATAAAAAGGGGGCCGCGGTCGTGGCCCTGCTTGAGCCCTATGATCGCAAGGAGCTGATCGAGGCCATGGCAAAGGCCGGTGTTGATGGCTATTCCATGGAGCTGATGCCGCGTATTTCGCGTGCGCAGTCGATGGATGTGCTGTCCTCGCAATCGAACCTTGCGGGCTATCGCGCGGTGCTTGATGCCGCCCATGAATTTGGCCGCATCTATCCGATGATGATGACGGCGGCGGGCACACTTGCACCTGCACGCGTCGTTGTGGTCGGGGCCGGTGTTGCCGGCCTTCAGGCGATTGCGACCGCCAAGCGCCTTGGTGCTGTTGTGTCGGCCTTTGATGTGCGCCCGGCGGTGAAAGAACAGGTTCAGTCGCTTGGCGGGACGTTTATTGAAGTCGAAGACGACGATGCCTCTGATGCGGAAACATCAGGCGGCTATGCCAAGGAAATGTCGGACGACTACAAGAAAAAGCAGGCCGAAAAGCTTAAAGAGGTCCTGAGCAAAACCGACATCGTCATTGCCACGGCGCTTATTCCGGGCCGCCCGGCACCGGAAATCGTCACGGGCGATATGGTCGCGGGCATGAAGCCGGGATCGGTGATCATTGATCTTGCCGCTGAACGCGGTGGCAACGTTGCCGGTGTGAAACTTGGTGAAACGGTGATGACCGATAATGGTGTGAAGCTGATCGGTCCGGAAAACATCACCAGTTCCGTCGCAACCGATGCGACGGCGATGTATGCCAAGAACCTTTTGAACTTCATCACCCTTTCTGTTGATGCGGAAAAAGGCGCGCTTTCGTTTGATGGCGAAGACCAGATCATTGCCGAAACGCGCCTGACCCATGATGGAAAGGTCGTTCATCCGAAATTCGGCGGGGAGGAGGTCGCAAATGGCTGATCAATCCGTAGCCCAGAATGCAAATGAACTCCGCGATGCCGCGCTTGGTCTTGCGGAAAAGGCGGCAAAGCTTGCCGATAGCCTGGCAACCGGCGCATCTGATGCCGCTGGTACGGCCGCGGTCGCGGTACAGGGATCAGGCGTTAGCCCGACGGTTCTTGGTCTGACGGTTTTCGTCCTGGCCTGCTTTGTTGGCTATTACGTCGTGTGGAAAGTCACCCCGGCCCTTCATTCACCCCTGATGGCTGTGACCAACGCCATTTCGTCGGTGATTATCGTCGGTGCGCTTCTGGCAGCAGGCCCGGTGGAGATGAACTTCTCCAAGATGATGGGCTTCATTGCGGTGGTGTTGGCATCCGTCAACATTTTCGGCGGCTTCATCGTCGCCCAGCGCATGCTGCATATGTTCAAGAAAAAGAAGTAGGGGGGAACACACAATGTCGGAAAACCTGTCGGCTTTCCTGTATCTGGTGGCCTCGGTCTGCTTCATTCTTTCGTTGCGCGGACTTTCGTCACCTGAATCGGCCCGTACCGGGAACATCCTTGGCATGGTGGGTATGGCAATCGCCATCTTTACCACGCTGGCTTCCCCGGCGGTGCTGTCATACACAACCATTATCGTCGGTATCCTGATCGGCGGTGCCATCGGGACGGTCATCGCGCTCAAGATCCAGATGACCGCGCTGCCACAGCTTGTTGCGGCCTTCCACTCGCTTGTCGGTCTGGCAGCCGTGTTTGTCGCCGGTGCTGCCCTTTATTCGCCGGGTGCCTATGGCATTGGTACGGCGGGCAATATCGGTGCGGCCAGCCTGATTGAAATGGGGCTTGGTGTCGCGATTGGTGCCATTACCTTTACTGGCTCGCTGATTGCGTTTGGTAAATTGCAGGGCATCGTTTCGGGAACCCCGGTTCGCTTCAAGGGCCAGCATATGCTCAACCTTGTTATCGGGATTGGCATTGTTGTCTTTGGCGTCATCCTTGTGGCGACCGAAAGCCATACGGCCTTCTGGATCCTGGTGGCGCTTGCACTTGTTCTGGGCATTACGCTGATCATTCCGATTGGCGGGGCAGACATGCCGGTCGTTGTCTCCATGCTGAACTCGTACTCGGGTTGGGCGGCATGTGGCATCGGCTTTACCCTGCAAAACAACGCGCTGATCATTACCGGTGCGCTTGTTGGTGCCTCGGGGGCGATCCTGTCCTACATCATGTGCAAGGGCATGAACCGCTCGATCTTCAATGTCATCTTTGGTGGCTTTGGCGCCGAGGGCGAAGCCGCCGCCGGTCCGGGCGGCGATGGTGATCGTTCGGTCAAATCCGGATCGGCCGATGATGCGTCCTTCATCATGAAGAATGCATCGAACGTCATCATCGTTCCGGGTTACGGCATGGCCGTGGCACAGGCCCAGCACGCGCTGCGTGAAATGGCCGATATCCTCAAAGCAGAGGGTGTCAATGTCCGCTACGCCATCCATCCGGTGGCCGGACGTATGCCGGGTCACATGAACGTGCTTCTGGCCGAGGCCAGCGTGCCTTATGACGACGTGCTGGAAATGGAAGAAATCAACCGTGATTTCGGATCTGCTGACGTGGCCTTCGTGATTGGTGCCAATGACATCACCAACCCGGCCGCCAAAACCGACCCGGCCAGCCCGATCTTCGGCATGCCGATCCTTGAGGTCGAAAAGGCCAAAACGGTCCTGTTCGTCAAACGCGGCATGTCAGCGGGTTACGCTGGCATCCAGAACGAACTGTTCTTCAAGGACAACACCATGATGCTGTTCGGCGATGCCAAAAAGATGTGCGAAGAAATCGTCATGCATCTCGATAACTGATCAAACCATCCGGTTTGAAGCGACAAAAGGCGGCTCCAATGGGGCCGCCTTTTTACTATGCTTGATCCGCCATCGCTCGGAGGCGGCGAAACCAACCTCTCACTTCGCCTGCTGGATCTCGCTCATCAATCCAAGCAGCGGTCATCTTTGGGAAGGCGCTCTCCGCAAGCTTCTTCTTAGCTGTGCCATCTGATGGGGCGTTGGGGCGATTGTGGTGTTCAGCAAATGATTTCGCAAATTCTCTGGGCACCGTGTTTGTGTTGCTATCAGGATGATCTGCTACTTCGATTTCAAATCCGAAGGCTTCAAGAATAGCGCCCGAATGCAGATAGCTCTCAATTTCGTGCTTTGCGGTTAGAGTTGCATGTGAACCGCGATTGTCGTTTCTCTCATTTACTTGGTCGACGGTGCCTTGGTAAGTAGCCACATCATTGTCGTACAGGTGAAATTCGGTAAGGCCGAGGTTTCCCAGGTAGTTTTTCGTGACCCAATGCTTGAGGGTTGCTCCACCAGACACAACAAATGCAAAGCGCTCATCTGTCTCTAGGTTTGGTGATTGATGATCGTCCATGTGAATAGCTTTGCTTAGACATTTTAGCGCTTGGACGTCAGTTGGCCCCTCGACAAACACCAAGACTTTGACGCGGCTATCTGGAACGAGGCCGAGAGCGTCAGCAACTTTGTCGAAAACGTCGACACCGACGTCAACATTAGGTGTAGCTCCAATACTAGAAGAACTGACAAATCTGATGCTCTCAGTAGGAAGGTCAGAGGCCAAGCCGGGACTGTGCGTGGTAAGGATGACTTGGCAGTTCTCGGTTGCAGATAGGTCCTTGAATGAGTTGATCAGTATTTTTTGGTTCGAAGGATGCTGAGATGTTTCAGGTTCTTCAATTGCGTAGATCACGTTGGACTTTGAGTTGCTCTGCAACTTTCTCTCAGCTTCAGCTTTGAAAAAACTGACCAAAATCATTCGACGCACTCCACTACCACGCTTATTGAGTGCGATATTTCCATTCGTTTCCATGCCGAGAGAAAATAGGTTCGCCCATTTCGACGGAGCTGGAGGGCTGAATTTCGGCTCCAAGCTTTCAGCAAGGTTCGGGTCAATTTGCTTCAACGCATCATGCGTTAGTTTGGCGATTTCCTCGCTCTTTTCCCGGACCATTTGTTCAATTTCAGCGATCTGCGTTTGGGCTTCGGCGATTGCAGTGGCTACAGCACCCTTAAGTGGATTTTGCACTTCTCCATCGCTGTCTTTGCTTGCTCGATCACTCTGAAAAATTGCGAACATGGGAAGCAGTATTTCGATCTTCTCCCAAATCCTTTTGCTGTCTTCCTTCGGCTTGGAAACCGGGATGGGGGTCTCTTTGAGTTGGAGATCTGGAAAATGCTCCCAAATGGCTTTCCTCATTGTCGGATTGCCCTTTAGGGAAACGTCCAAGCCAAGGGATTTTACCTTGTCCCGCAAATCCTTCTCTTTGAGTTCAAGAAGGTTTTCAGCTCCAGTTATGCTCGGGTGATTCGCAATTATAAACACCTCACATGACGGAGTTTTTTTTGAGCAGTCGTAGAGCTTCTGGATTTTTAGCGTGTTGCGATCCGTGAGTAGGAATTCGGTTCTAAGAGTTGTTGAAGACTCACTGTCGAGTACGATGGCTTCAGTATGCTCAGAAAACTCACAGGTGATCTTCACCGTTTTACTGTTTGAGAAAACGTTGGCATCTGTTTGTTCAATCTTCACAGTGTCATTGTTAAAGAAAATCTCTAACGCTTCTAAGATTGTCGATTTGCCAATGTCGTTCTTGCCAATCAGTGTCGTGAGATCATCAAAGGTGATTTTCCTAGCGTCTTTATAGCCACGGAAGTTCTCGACTTCCAAGGATAGCAACTTCATTGAGGTTTTCCTCCAAAAGACATTTCTTTTTCAACAATCGTAAATCGTGGATGACTAATGAAAAAGCTATCCAGAAGGGGCGGTCGGTTTGATGAGTAAACAGTCACGAATGCTTTTTCGTGCCTTATAGTTCTGTCATGCTTAACCCAGATCGTCTGGTTCGGAAGGTCACATGTTTCGGTTGGTAAGGGTTTCTCTGCTTTTGGTGGTCGTGCTGTCTGTGGCGTTGGTAGCGTCCATGGGGCTGACGATCCTGACCTATGTTCGGCTGACGGCCGAGGAGCCGATTGCCAAGATGTATTTCGAGCCGCTGGGTGAGGATGTGTTTGAGGCGCATTTGGCGGCGGGCGAAGGCGGGGATGTTGGCATCTTTGAGATTTATGGCGATCAGTGGCGGATTGATGCGGAGTTCATCAAGCTGAAGCCCTGGGCCAATGTGATGGGCATGGATGCGCGCTATAAACTGGTGCGTTTTGAGGGTCGCTACCGCGATATCGATGACGAAAACACGAAGCCAAAAATGGCCTATGATCTGGGGCAGGGTGATGCGCTTGATCTGATGAACTATCTGGCGGAATGGAATTTTCTGGTCGATGCCGAATATGGCAGTTCGACCTTTACCGATATCAAGCAAGATACGCTTTATACCGTCTATCGCACCCAGTCGGGCGTCATCGTGCGGTCCGAGCCGATGCCAGACCCGATTGGCTATGAGCCGACGATGATGGATGACATCCGGGCGTGGGTATCGGGCAACTGATACATCCGGGTTTCTGCGCGACACGAACGTGAGGTCCGAAACCGGCGAGCAACACTGGGCTCTGCCCCATATCCTTTTGCCATCGTTAACCGCACCGCTCACTCAACTGGGCCGGTGCCAGATGGATTGGATGGATCATGTTGCTTGAAGACAAGGTTGTTATCATCACCGGTGCAAGTTCCGGGATCGGCGCTGCATCTGCCAAATTGTTTGCCCGGGAAGGGGCAAAGCTTGTGCTTGCGGCGCGCTCGGAAGACCGGCTTGACCAAGTTGTGACGGAAATCAATGGGGCAGGCGGCAAGGCATTTGCCATTGCCGGAGATGTCTGCGACGAGGCGTTTGCCAAGGCATTGGTTGATGCCGCGATTGGTGAATATGGCGGGCTTGATGTGGGGTTCAACAATGCCGGAACCCTCGGATCTCCCGGTGCGCTGAGCGATATTGACGTTGGGGAGTGGGAAGAAACCATTCGAACCAACCTGACCGCTGCCATGTTCGGGGCGAAATACCAGATGCCAGAAATTGCCAAACGCGGCGGCGGATCGGTTATTTTTACCTCCACATTTGTTGGGCATACCATTGGCCTGCCGGGCATGACGGCCTATGCGGCAAGTAAAATGGGCCTGATCGGGATGGCGCAATGTCTGGCCGTGGAATATGGCGGCGCCAATGTGCGGGTAAATGCGTTACTGCCGGGCGGAACAGATACCCCGATGGCGGCACGCTTTGCCAATGATCCGGAAGCACGGGCAATGGTGGAAAAGTTCCACGCCCTTGGCCGGATTGCAGAGCCAGACGAAATTGCCAAGGCGGCATTGTTTCTGGCATCTGATCATTCAAGCTTTGTTACCGGATCGGCCATGCTGGCCGATGGTGGCAACTCGATCTGCAAGGCTGCCTGATCTGAAATCAGGACCCTGGAAAAACCAAACCCGCCCGGATTGCTCCGAGGCGGGCTTGGCGCACGGGTCCGAATTTAGCGAACTAAATTCGATCGTACAGTCACGTTCGAGATACCCCGAAAGTGAAAAAGACTAGAAGCCTTCGCGCTCGATGCGCTTACGCTCCAGCTTGCGGGCACGACGGATTGCTTCCGCCCCTTCGCGAGCTTTCTTCTCCGACGGCTTTTCAAAGTGGCGACGGAGTTTCATCTCACGGAAAATGCCCTCGCGCTGCATCTTTTTCTTAAGCGCTTTCAGAGCCTGATCGACATTGTTGTCGCGAACGATTACCTGCACGGAAACCACGCTCCTTTCAAAAAAACAAAAACACCCGGAGTGCGGAATGCCCCCCGGTTGGATTTACGGTCAAACTGACCGTGGGCTGTATATAGTGCAAATCTGGCAAAAAGAAAAGAGGGAAGGGGATATTCGCCTTGGGCGTTTATTGGCCGCGTTTTGGCGAACCCTTTGGGCAATTACCGGGTTTTCCGGTTTGGTTGCTTTAAAACCGTGTGGCGATAACCATATGGTAGAAATGCCTTAAAAGTTGTTATAATACTTTGAGATAACAACATCTATTGCCTGATCCTGATCGGGTAGATGATCTGGTTTCCCCGGGGTTCCGGGCGGGATATGCAAACAGCTCGGAGGATGGGAAATGGAAGGTGGTTTGCGCGAAACGGCGATTGCACATGCGCCGTTTTTTGTCACAGCCCCCGGTGAAACAGATGTATTATTCACCATTGTTGTCTGGTTCGTGGTGTTGGCGGTGTTCGGTGCAGGGGCGCTTTATCTTAGCCTGCATGCACTGCCCGAACGTATGGCCCATCACGCCAACCATACGCAAATCCAGCTGATCAGTATCCTGACCCTTCTGGCATTGTTTACCCATAACAACCTGTTCTGGTTGGCTGCCCTTGTGATTGCGGTGGTTCAGGTGCCGGATTTCTATAGCCCGCTGCAGTCGATTGCGCAGTCTGTAAAGGCAATGGCGCGCAACAAGGGGGCTGTTGTCGACGACTCGCCCGTTGCGTCAGAGCCAGTAACGACGCAGGAGAATGCCAAAGATGTTTGAGCTTCTTTTGTGTTCGCTGTTCACCATCCTGCCCGATTACCTGTTTCGCCGTTACAAGCAGGGCAAAAGGATCGGCAAGGAAATCACCCTGTTTTCCGTCTGGTATGAGCTGCGCTATGGCATTGTTGGCTGTGCGATCCTGACGATCACGCTTATTGCGACGATTTTCTATTTCCATCCATCGACCATGAATGTGTCGTCATTTTTCAGAACAGTGACGATCCTGCCGGAAAAGGGCGGGCGCGTGGTCGAGATTTATGTCGATAACGATCAGGTCGTCGCGGGCGGTGATCCGCTGTTTCGCATTGATAACCGGGTCGAACGCGAAGCCGTCGCCATGGCCGAGCAACGCATTGCCGAAATCCGCGCCCAGATGGATGTCACCCGTGCTGACCTTGCCGTCGCCGAGGGCAATGTTGAATAGGCACGTGGCGCCTATAATCAGGTGCGCGACGAGCTTGAAGTCAAAGCCGATCTTTTGTCGCGCGGAAACAACGCGGTATCACGCCGCGAGGTCGAACGCCTGGAAGTTTCCCTGACAACCCGGCAAGGCGGGCTGAACGCCGCCCTTGCAAGCATGACGGTGATTGAAACCAAGCTTCAAAGCCTTCTTCCGGCGCAGCTTGCCAATGCGCAAGCGGCATTAAGGTCGGCAGAGGCGGAGCTTTCCAAAACTGTGGTGCGTGCCGGTGTGGCCGGAAAGATCCAGCAATTTGCCCTGCAAGTTGGCGATTATGTCAGTCCAGTCCTGCGCCCGGCGGGAATCCTGATCCCG
Organism: Thalassospira indica; assembly: GCF_003403095.1. Lineage (NCBI taxonomy): Bacteria > Pseudomonadati > Pseudomonadota > Alphaproteobacteria > Rhodospirillales > Thalassospiraceae > Thalassospira > Thalassospira indica. The sequence goes on from NZ_CP031555.1 coordinate 1,560,922, forward strand.
GAAAAGGACGGGGAGACGATCTATCAGGCGGGCTTTGCCCAGATCGCCACACAGGTGGTCAAGCCCGGTGTAATTGCCGAGGTCACCTGTGCCTCATTGCCGTTTGAAATCATCCCGATGGTGGTAACCGACGTGCAGCCGGTGATTGCCGCCGGCCAATTCCGGCCAACGGACCAGTTGCTTGATATCACTGATCGCGCAAGGCCGGGCACCTTCCTTGCCAAGATGGTGCCGCTTTATCCGGAAACGATCCGTGATGTGCCACTTGGCAGTAAATGTGTCGCCAATGCCTATACCAACACCCATGATCAGCTTGAAGATCCTGATATCGGAACAGGGCGGTGGCTGTTTTTGCATATGGTGCAAACAGTGGGTGCTGTGCATGCCATCCTGTTGCGCGTGCAGGCATTGATCTGGCCGATCCAGACTCTGGTCTTTGCGGGACACTAGGGGCAGGGCATTAGGACTTTACAGCCGGTCGTTTTTGGTTGGATATAGGGCCATGTCGATCCTTAAAATTGCCCGGATGGGCCACCCGGTTCTGCGCCGCGTTGCAGACCGTGTCGAAGACCCGCTTGACCCCGAAATTCAGCGCCTGATTGCTGATATGAAGGACACCATGAAGGATGCCGGGGGCGTTGGCCTTGCGGCACCACAGGTGTTTCAGTCCTTGGCGATCATGGTCTATTACGTGCCAGCACTTCGCAAAAGCGATGATCCCGACGATGGCGAGGTGCCCTTAAGTGTCCTGATCAACCCGGAAATCGAGCCGATTGGCGATGAAATCGTTGATGGCTGGGAAGGGTGTTTGTCGATCCCGGGCCTTCAGGGTGTGGTGCCGCGATGGAACAAAATCCGTTACCGCGGGTTAAATGAGAAGGGCGAAGCTGTGGAGCACACCGCCGGTGGTTTCCATGCCCGCGTGGTTCAACACGAATATGATCATTTGATCGGGGTGATGTATCCCGAACGTATGGAAGATATGTCGTTGCTCGGTTTTAACGAGGAATTGCGCGAAAACCCGCCCGAGACTACCTTTAGGCAGTCGGTTGCGACCGACGCCGGATCTGATGACGAGGAGGCCTGAATGTCTGTTACTGAAAGCATGACCCGTCTGCAAGCCCAGCGCGAAGCACTGGTCGAGGCAGCCCTTGAACATGTGCCGTTCGATGGCTGGACCAAACAGGCACTTCATGCCGGGGCAGAAGACCTTGATCTTGCACCGGGCGAGGTGGATCGGTTGCTTCCCAATGGCATTCGTCAGGCGATCGTTATCTATGTCGAGATGACTGATCGCAAGATGATCGCGGCCCTTGACGAAAAGGGTCTTGAGAACCTGAAAATTCGTGATCGCATCGCGACCGCAGTCAAAACCCGGCTAGAGCTGGTTGAGGGGCAAAAAGACACTGTTCGTGCGGCCCTTGCCTTTATGACCTTGCCGCAAAATGCCGCCCTTGGTCTGAAACTGACCCATGGTACGGTGGATGCGATGTGGGTGGCGGCCGGTGATACCTCGACCGATCATAATTGGTACACCAAGCGCATGTTGCTTGCTGGTGTCTATGGATCAACGCTTGCCTATTGGCTGGATGACACGTCCGAAGGCCATGCCGATAGCTGGGCATTCCTGGATCGCCGGATTGGCAATGTCATGCAGATCCCGAAAATCACCGCCAAGATTGGCAAGGCTGGCAAGTTTGCCGCCGCACCCTTCAAGATGGGGGCAAAGATTGCGCGCTGCATGCCGACACCGGGCCGGATGCGCCGCCAGTTTGGTGGCTGATACAAAGGCCGTCAAAAAGCCCGATGAAAACAAAAACGCCACCGTGCATTGTGCCGGTGGCGTTTTAAGTTTTGAGGGAAGGAAACTTTTGCGGACGCAGTGATGCGGCCTGATCAGAAGGTATTGGTCAGGAAGCTTAGAAGCGTCATGTCGGGTTTGTTGGCTTGTTCCATTTCAGATGCCAGATCAATCTCGATCGGATTTTCCGGGCGCTGTGGTTCCAGCTCATCCTCAATCAGGGTTTTAAGTGCGTTGGCGTCATCCGCTTCCTGAAGGTCATATTTTGCCGGCTTGGCTGCAAGCGCCACCAGTTCGGACGGCGGGGTGCCCATCCAGATGCCCTTTTTGTTGTCCTTGGCGAACTGCTGATCGCGCAGATAGGTGGTGCAGCTCGGATGGGTGTCGCAGCTGACCATATCGACCATTGCCCAACCGGCGCGCAGGATCAGGCGGTTCAGATCGACCTGACCCATCTGGCATTCGGTCAGCATCGGGAACAGTTGGACGTCTGAGACCTGCTGACATTTAATTGCATAGTTTTCAATGATGCGATCAAGTGCCTGGGCAGCCGCCGCACCACACTGAAATTCGACCGATCCGGCCCGGCAGATCATGCCGGGTTTTGGCGCGCGAATGCCAAACAGTTCGACAATCAGATTGCCAAAGCGCAGCTTGTCGCCTTCGATCACATCCGGGAAGCCTGCGGCACCCGGTGTGGCCGTGGCTTGGTTCGTGCGGCTTTCAACAGCAATCAGGCCAAGGGTCAGTGAAAGAATGATCAGAAGTTTTTTCATCACATGTCATCCGTAAAGAGTTTCCTGCCCCTTCAACAGCAAACGGGATGCCAATCGACTGGGCATAAAATGCCAGTCGGGTGATGCTTTGGGTAACTTTATGAATTACATACGAAAAAGCCCCGGAGACACTTGGCATCCGGGGCAATTTCTTGTTTTGGTGGGACGTCGGGGATGCCTTATTTCGGCAGAACCCAGGTCACATGGCCCATCTTGCGGCCGGGCTTTGCTTCGGCCTTGCCGTAAAGGTGCAGTTTGGCATTTGGCTCGGTCAAAATTGCCTGCCAGTCATTGATGTCGTCACCCAAAAGGTTCTTCATGCGCGCCTTTGAATGATGGGTCGGATCGCCCAGCGGTAGGCCGCAAACAGCCCGGATGAACTGTTCGAATTGACTGGTGATGCAGGCATCAATTGTCCAGTGACCGGAATTGTGCGGGCGCGGTGCAACTTCATTGACCAGAATGTCGCCGTCGGTCGTGACAAACATCTCAACCGCCAGAAGCCCGACAAATTCCATCGCACTGACCAGTTTGATCGCGATGTCTTCGGCCTTTTTCGAAAGATCGTCTGCGATTTCAGCCGGGGCAACGGTGACATCAAGGATGTGATTGGTATGCACGTTCTCGACCGGGCAGAAACAGGCGGTGTCGCCTTTTACGCCACGGGCAACAATCACGGAAATCTCGCGCTCGAACGAGATGAAGCCTTCAAGGATGGCCTCGGCCCCGCCCATTTCAGACCAGGCTTCGGCAAGGTTGGTATCAGCGGCAATCTTGACCTGTCCCTTGCCGTCATAACCCAGTTCGGTGGTTTTCAAAACAGACGGGCGACCAAGCTTGGCAACGGCGGCCTCAAGATCGGCGAGGGATCGGACGGCCTCAAACGGTGCGGTGCCAATACCATGATCATTGCAGAAGGTCTTTTCGCGCAGTCGGTTTTGCGAAAGATGCAGGCATTTCCAGCCCGGACGGACCGGCACAAGATCGGCCAGCAGTTTGACGCTGTCATGCGGGACGTTTTCAAATTCAAACGTCACAACATCGACATCCTCGGCAAAGGCGCGCAGCGCATCAAGGTCGCTGTAATCGGCAACGGTTGCCTTGGGGCAGACCTGTTCGGTCGGGCTGTCGGCACCCGGGCCAAACACATGGACCTTATAGCCAAGCTCCGCCGCACAGAAGGCAGCCATACGGCCGAGCTGGCCGTTGCCCATAATGCCAATGGTGCTGCCCGGGGCGATGATGCGCGTGTCGAAATCCGTCATGTATTCCTCGATCAAAACTCGCCCATCTGTCGGGCAATCGTCAAATCTGGTGCAATCAAACAAAAACGCGCCCCGTCGGGGCGCCTTTTTCAGATCAGGATATCAGGGTGCCGGGTCGACCGGCTCGTCTGCGACCGATGCGGTCTGGGCTGCGCGCCATTCATCAAGGCGGGCGGCAAGGCCATCATCCATAAGCGCCATGATTTCGGCCGCCATCAGACCGGCATTCTTGGCACCGGCAGAACCGATGGCAAGGGTTCCAACCGGAACGCCGCCCGGCATCTGAACGATGGAAAGCAGGCTATCAAGGCCCTTAAGGGTACGGCTTTGAACCGGAACACCCAGAACCGGAAGCGGGGTCATGGCCGCAGCCATGCCCGGAAGGTGGGCCGCACCACCGGCACCGGCGATAATGACCTTAAGGCCGCGCGACTTTGCCGTTTTGGCATAGTCATACAGGCGATCAGGCGTGCGATGGGCGGAGACGATCTTGGTCTCGTACGCGACGTTCAACGCATCAAGGACATCTGCTGCATTTTTCATGGTTTCCCAGTCTGACTGGCTTCCCATGATAATGCCGATGACCGGGGTTTGATCGCTCATAGTGGCGGCTCCGTTTCGGGCGGTTTCATGAAGGCCCGCATTATATGCAGCAAGTTCTATCATGCAAGCTTGCTTGCGGGATTGTCTTATCGGGAAAAGCCTTGTATATGATGCTGACCTTATTAAGAAATTCATTAAGTAATGGCAGATCGCGGTTAATGTCACTCAGGATTGAAAATCTTGGTGAATTAATTGCGTTTTTGATCTATTATTTACCATTGCCTTATATAACTGTGCAGGTAGCACGCGAAGGTCAGACATGAAAGTCACAAGACCAGGATCAATGACACCCTCTATGGGGGGCGGGGATGGACGATATCCATCAAGCCCTTACGGGATTCTTGCATATGGCAAGGATGCGGGCCGTCGTCGTGCGCCAAATCAGGATCATCAGGTTGATATCGACACCGACGCCATACCGGATCCGGTCGACAAGACACCCTATCACACCCCCGATATCGCAAACGTTCTGGGTATTCCGGACCAGCAGGTTACACCTGCGGTAGAACAGGCGATTGGTCGCCTGATGGTGCGCATCAATGGTTTGACCGAAAATCTCAATGAACTGAAGCAACGCCAGGCCCATCTGGCCCGCAACGAGGGCCGCGATCCCTTTACCGGCGCGATCAGCCGGCCGGCCTTCATGCAGATCCTTGAAAACGAAATGTCACTGGTTGGCGCGGACCGGACAAGCCGCATGGTGTTGATGTGCGAATTGGCCAATCTTGACGATATCCTGCAACTTCACGGGCAGGACTGCAAAGACGGCCTGTTTAACTATGTCCGACGCATCATGGCCGATTTCATCATGGCGCCGCATCATCTGGGATATCTCGGCTGCAATGACTTTGCCGCCCTGATGTACAATGTTGACGAGGAAGATGTCTGGCAACGCGTTGACGCCATTACCAGATGGCTTGATCAACATCCCTATACCCACAAGGGTAAACCGATCCCGGTTGTGCCGGTATTCGGCCTTTATCACGCGCAAAGCGGTGATACGCCGGCCTCGGCCCTGAAGGCGACAGATGCGGCCCTGCGTGCGCACAAGGAAATGTATCTGGCCCGGCTGGATCGCATTCCGCAGGGCATCTGATTACTTCCCATTTTACATCAGGCAGATTTTGACGTGGCCGGTGGCAAATCAGGCGATAATGTCTGGGACCAGCTGCGACTCGATATAAAGGATTTCGTCCTTTAAGGCCAATTTGCGCTTTTTCATGCGGCCAAGACGCAGTTGATCATGATGGGGGGCCTGAACCATTTGTTCGATGGCGACGTCCAGATCACGGTGTTCCTCGCGGAGCGAAAGAAGTCTCTTTTCAATCTCGATCTGATTGATTTCGTCCATTTTTGATCCAGCTTAATAACCAATGCGAGGGGACAGTGATAATACCAGATATCATGTTGGCAACCCATATGATTTGTACCACCCTGTAAAACAAATTTGCCACGATCGGGAAGGAAACAAATGCGCATCGGAGTTTTGACCAGTGGCGGTGATTGCGCCGGATTGAACGCGGTTATTCTTGCGGTGGTCCGCCGTGCGGTTCTTGGCTATGGCTGGGATGTTGTCGGTATTCGTCAGGGAACCCATGGCCTGATGCAGGACCCGCCCCAGGCCATTGACCTTAATGATCAGGTCAATAGTGACGGTTTGCTGCGTCTTGGCGGTACGATCCTTGGCACTGTGAACAAGGGTGATCCGTTCCATTATCCGATGCCTGATGGCAGCTTTGCCGACCGATCAAGCGAAGTCATTGTAGGCTATCACAAGCTTGGTCTTGATGCGCTGATTGGCATTGGCGGCGATGGCAGCATGGCGATCCTGCATCGTCTGGCCAAGATGGGCGGCATCAATCTGGTGGGTATCCCCAAGACGGTTGATAACGACCTTGCCCAGACGGAATATTCCATTGGCTTTACCACGGCGGTGAATGTCGCAACCGATGCCCTTGATCGGTTGCAACCAACTGCGGCATCCCATGAACGGATCATGATCCTTGAGGTCATGGGCCGTGATGCCGGGCATATTGCCCTGTTTGCCGGGGTTGCGGGCGGGGCTGATGTCATCCTGATTCCGGAAATGGATTATGACCTTGATGAGCTTAGCCAACATTGCCTTAACATCCGCAAAAGCGGCCGCAACCATGCGCTGGTGATCGTTGCAGAGGCGGTCAAACGTGATGACGGATCGGCGGTAACCCTTGGCGATGATGGCCAGAAAGTCCGTTATGGCGGCATCGGCCATTGGCTTGCCGATGAGCTGGGCGCACGCACCGGCTGGGAAACCCGTGTGACGGTGTTGGGGCATGTTCAGCGCGGTGGCACGCCGTCACCGCGTGACCGTGTGATTGCTTCGGCCTTTGGGGTGCATGCGGTGGATTTGATCGCAGAAAAGAAATTTGATCGTGTCTGTGCCTGGCAGCAACGCAAAGTCGTCGATGTTGCGATGGAAGATGTTATTGTCGGCCCGCGGCTTGTTGATACCCAAGGCACGATGGTCTCGACCGCCAAAGGGCTTGGCGCCTATATGGGGCATCCGCCGAAAGTCGCCAGAACGGCCAAAACCGTTTGATATCCAATAAAAACACAGCAGGTTGGGAATGGATCAGGAAGAAGTCTGGGCCTTTACGGTCGCGATGTATGGTCGCGATGGCGTCGCCAAGTTGTGCCTTGATCTTCAGGAACGCTGTGACCTTGATGTGAACATGCTGCTTTTCATGTTCTTTCTGGGCCAGAAGGGATTGGCACCACTAAGCATTTCAGCACTTGAGGCATCTGTGCGCGACTGGCGCGAAAACGTGATCAAGCCACTGCGCCAGACACGACGACACCTGCGCGACGATCCGCGCGCCAGTGCACAGGAATTGCGCCAGAAGGTCAAATCAGACGAATTGCAGGCTGAACGGATTGAACAGCATATCCTGTGCGAAGCGGTTGAAACCGTGCCGAGTGATGATCCGATGGCCGCCGCCCACGCCTATTTGTCCCCCAACCGGTTTGCGTTGGATCAGCAGGCTTGTGACAAGGCGCTTGGCGACCTGACCCGGATGATGGGGATCGCCTAGCGCGCGGTTATTCTATTCGCGTGTTTTGGGTTTGCCGGTGACCGGGATTGGGTTGGCGGCCTCGGTATCGCCCCAGCGGGCGGTTTCGGGCAGATCAATCTCAAACAGATCAAGAATCCGTCCGCAGCTTTGTGTCACCATTTCATCAAGGGATTGTGGCCGGGCATAGAATGCAGGGACCGGCGGGGCAATGATTGCGCCGTTTTCTGTGGCCAGCGCCATATTGCGAATATGGCCGGCATGAAGCGGTGTTTCGCGCGCCATCAGGACAAGACGCTTACGCTCCTTAAGGATCACATCGGCGGCACGCGCGATCAGATTATCTGCGACTCCGCTTGCGACCTCGGCCAGAGACTTCATTGAGCAGGGGGCAATGATCATACCGCGCGCGCGAAAGGAACCCGACGCGATCGAGGCACCGATGTCGGCATTGTCATGGACAACGTCAGCCATCTCCTTGATTTCGCGGATTTTAAAATCGGTCTCATAGGCGATGGTGCGCTCGGCTGCTTTGGAAAGAACCAGATGAGTCTCGATTGGCGTGTTTTTCAGCAACTGTAAAAAACGTATGCCGTAAATCACACCCGATGCGCCGGTTATGCCAATGATAAGTCGATCTTTTTGCGTCATGCCAATCCTTGCCGGGCTGTGTTCTTGTTCACGTTTCTGATCGAAACACTGGAAATCATGTTACGAAATTAATACCATCTTGTTGTGGGCAATGTCAGATATAAGGAGTAGGCGAATGAGCGTTCAAAGCCATATCGAAGCTCTAACTGCCAAACATGCTGCACTAGAGCAGGAACTCCACCTCGAGACGCGCCGCCCGGCGCCCAACGATTCCGTTGTTGCAGACATTAAACGCCGCAAGCTTGAAATCAAGGACGAGATAAACCGAATAACCCATTAGCCGTTGTGGCATGGCCAAACGCGTGATCAAGAACACGCGATCCCCCATGCGAACGGTTTGACGACCTCAAAGATTTCCTAACTCTTGCTTTTGCCGCCTCATCTTAACGCCCACGCTTGAGGCGGCAACTTTATGTCTGCACTTCAAAATCACGGGCAACTTCCCACATTCATCATATCGCTGCAAACAGATACGAATGTCCTGACTGAGGGGATCAATCGCGTGTCTGTTTTGAGTAATTGTAATCCGCAGAAACCAAGGATTACAGGGCGCTACCAATGTCTAAGGGGTATGTGCAAATTAAATCGGTATTATGATGCCGATTTACGAGCTTATAGCTCCGCATGCGTCCGAATTCGACGCCAGACCAAACGCCGCGGGAGGGTATTTCACCAATGACCGGTCGCTACCAGGAAATCTACGAACGTTCGATCGCCGACAAGGAAGGCTTTTGGGCAGAAGCTGCTGAAAACATTTCCTGGTACAAGAAATGGGATCGCGTTCTTGATGACAGTAACGCGCCGTTTTACCGCTGGTTTGTCGGTGGCAAGGTCAATACTTGCTATAATGCGCTTGATCGTCACATCGAAAACGGCCGGGGTGATCAGGCGGCTCTGATCTATGACAGCCCGGTCACCAACACGGTTCAGACATTCACCTATTCCCATCTGCGCGACGATGTTGCCCGTCTCGCCGGGGCGCTGCATGCGCGCGGGGTGACCAAGGGCGACCGGGTGATCATCTATATGCCGATGATCCCGCAGGCCGCGATGGCGATGCTGGCCTGTGCGCGGATCGGCGCGATCCATTCGGTCGTCTTCGGCGGTTTTGCATCCAACGAACTGGCGACCCGTATCAATGACGCCAAACCAAAACTGATCCTGACCGCAAGCTGCGGTATCGAAGGATCGCGCGTCATTGAATACAAACCGCTGCTCGATAAAGCCATCGCCATGGCGGATCATAAACCCGAAAGCGTCATTCTGTTCCAGCGGCCACAAAGCGATGCGTTGCTAATGGATGGTCGTGATTACGACTGGGAAGTCGAATGTGCCAAGGCCGCACCGTCTGACTGTGTCCCGGTTGATGCCACCGATCCGCTTTATATCCTTTATACGTCCGGCACGACCGGTCAGCCCAAGGGCGTTGTCCGTGACAATGGCGGGCATATGGTGGCCCTCAACTGGTCGATGAAGAACATCTATGATGTCGATGCCGGTGACGTTTACTGGGCGGCGTCTGACGTTGGCTGGGTGGTTGGCCATTCCTATATCGTTTATGCGCCGCTTCTGGCCGGGTGCACGACGGTCATGTATGAAGGAAAACCGGTCGGAACGCCGGATGCCGGGGCGTTCTGGCGGGTAATTTCCCAACACAAGGTCAAGGTGCTGTTTACCGCACCAACTGCGTTTCGTGCGATCAAACGCGATGACCCCAAGGCCGCTCATATGGCCAACTATGACCTTGGCAGCCTAAAGGCGCTGTATCTGGCCGGTGAACGTTCTGATCCCGATACCCTGCAATGGGCGGAAAACAGCCTTGGCGTTCCGGTGATTGACCACTGGTGGCAGACCGAGACCGGTTGGTCGATCTGTGCCAACCCGCGCGGGATTGAATTGCTTCCGATCAAATATGGCTCGCCGACGGTGGCAGCCTGTGGGTGGGATGTACAGGTTCTGGACGAGGCCGGAAAGCCGCTTGAACGCGGTCAGATTGGTGCCCTTGCCGCCAAATTGCCGCTGCCACCGGGGACGCTTCCAACTCTTTGGCAGAATGATGACCGCTTCAAGTCATCCTATCTTGAAGAATTCCCGGGCTTTTATGCCACCGGTGATGCCGGCTTTATTGACGAAGATGGCTACATCTACGTCATGTCGCGCACTGATGACATCATCAACGTTGCCGGGCACCGCCTGTCGACAGGGGGCATGGAAGAAGTGCTTTCAAGCCATCCCGATGTTGCCGAATGCGCAGTCATTGGTGTGCATGATTATCTTAAGGGGCAATTGCCGCTGGGCTTTATCGTGTTGAAGTCCGGGGTCACCCGCCCGCACGACGCGATCTTGGCCGAGGTCGTTGCCATGGTCCGCGATCAGATTGGTCCGGTGGCGGCATTCAAGAAGGCAACTGTGGTCGAACGCCTGCCCAAGACCCGATCGGGCAAGATCCTGCGCAAGACCATGCGTTCCATCGCCGATGGTGAAAGCTATAACACCCCGGCAACGATCGATGACCCGGCAATCCTTCCCGAAATCGCCGAGGTCCTCAAAGAAATCGGTTATGCAAAATAGATAGACCCGTCCATCACAGATGCAAACTCCCGCTCCCATGTTAATGGAGCATCCTTGCACCCGCTTTTGCTTTCAAAAGCGGGTGCTTTTTTTGAAGGATCAAGTTTTGGGAATGATCGGGCTGTCGTCGCCAAGTGGCCGTTGCATCAGGACCGAGTCAAGCCAGCGATCAAACTTGTAGCCGACCTTTTTAAACGTACCGACTATTTCAAAACCATGGCGTTGATGCAGGCTGATCGACGCCTTGTTCGCGCTGTCCCCGATCGCGGCAACCATTTGACGCCACGGGCCGCCTTCACACCGTTTAATCAGAGCCGCCATCAGAAGGCTGCCAACCCCTTTTCCGACGCAGTCATGGGCCACATAAATCGAGTTTTCGACCGTGTGACGATAGGCCGTGCGCGGGCGATAGTTGCCAGCGTAACAGTAGCCAACAATAGTATTGCTGCGGATCGCAACAAGATAGGGCAGGCCTTTATCGCGAATGGCGGCGAACCGATTGGAAATTTCGGCCTCGTCAGGTGCCGTTTCTTCAAACGATGCCGTGCCATGTAGAACATGGTGGCGATAAATCGCCGTGATGGCCGGGATGTCATCAAGCGTGGCATCGCGGATGGTGATGTTGGGTAACAGGGCTGTGGCAACGTCTTGGGCTGCGGTGTTCGAAGGCATGTTTTTTATCCGGCATGATGATGTTTGAGCTGACATTACGCCCAAATACAGCATAAGTTTAGCTTTGATAAATTATGCACAGCATAAGGAAAAGTTTGGTATGCGTGCACTTAACCTTGATCAGCTTCATGCCTTTGCCGATGTTGTCGCACTGGGAAGTTTTTCGACCGCTGCCAATAAGCTTAATCTCAGCCAGCCTGCCATCAGTCAACAGGTGCGTCAGCTTGAAACCCGCATGGGTGTCAAATTGATTGAACGCGTTGGCAAACGTGCCGAGGCCACACCGGCGGGATTGGCCCTTTTGGCCCATATCAGCGACATTGATGCCTCTGTGCGCGCGGCCGAGGATGCCGTGGCCGGATTTTCAAGTGGTGCAGCCGGTCGCGTGCGGATCGGAACCGGGGCAACAGCCTGTATCTATTTCCTGCCCGCCATTCTGGAAAAGCTTCAACGCAGCTTCCCAAAACTCGAAATCATGGTTCGTACTGGCAATGCTGGCGACATCGTTCGTGCGATTGAGGACAACAAGCTCGATATCGGCCTTGTGACCATGCCATGCAGTGGGCGGAGCCTTTCGGTAACGCCGATCATGACCGATCCGTTTGTCGCAATCTTTCACGCGGATGCCGATGTCGGGGATGTTATTCGCCCTGCCGATCTGGAAGCGATGCCATTGGTGCTTTATGAACGCGGAGGATTGACGCGCACATTGGTCGATGATTGGTTGCGCAAGTCCGGGGTTAATGGCCGTTCGGTTATGGAACTCGGCAGTGTGGAAGCGATCAGGGAACTTGTCGGGGCAGGCATCGGTGCGACGATCCTGCCCGAAATGGGCGCAAGACCAGATCGAACCCAGTTTCCCATCAAGACCCGCCCGTTGTCACCGCCACTCGTGCGCGAACTGGCGCTGATCATGCGTCGCGACAAAACTCTGACCCCGGGGCTGCAGGCTGTCTGCAATAGCCTGAAAGCAGCCGCTGACAGGCGCAAAACTGATCCGTAAACCGGTCAGTCTTCGTCCGAAATGAAGAAGGTTGGAAAATCCGCATCCGGCTCCGGCGCGTGAAGCGCCACACCAGCCGTCGTGATCATTTCGGCAATATGATCCGGGGGCGGGCAATCGGTGAAGAACGCGCTGACATCGCGGATGGAGCCGCCGCGGACAACGGCGTTGCGGCCAAACTTTGTGTGATCGGCAACCAGATAGGATTTCCGGGCATTTTTCAGGATGGCGGATCGGGCGCGGACTTCCTGTTCATCGAAATCAAGAAGGCTGCCATCCGGATCAATCCCGCCAACGCCAAAGATGCCGTAATCAACCTTGTAGCTGTTAAAGAACGCCTCGACCTCGGGCCCCAGAACATCGCGGTCACGGTTGCGCAGACGCCCACCAATCAGAGTCACCTCAAAGCTGTCATTGGTGGCCGCGACATAGGCGACATTCAGGTTATTGGTGAAAATCCGAAGATCGCGATGTTGCAACAGCGCATTGGCGACAAGTTCCGGGGTGGTACCAATCGAAAAGAACAGTGACGCCCCGTTGGGAATTTCGCGCGCTACCAGGGCCGCGATCTTGCGCTTGTCATTGACGTTCAGAACCTTGCGCGCCCGATAGGCGATGTTTTCATGCTCAAGGGCTGGTTCAACACCGCCGTGGCGACGGCGTAGCAGGCCCTCATCACACAACGCATTCACGTCGCGGCGGATGGTTTGCGGGGTGACGTCAAAGCGTTCTGCAAGTTGTTCGATGGTGCGAAAGCCATCCGCACGGACAAGTTCGACAATGCCTGCCTGGCGTTCGGTTGGGCGTTTTTGCATGGAAACGTGTCTTCGGTGTTGTTCATTTGAAAAGCAGCCGAATGGTATGTCGCGACCATGTCGGTTGCGTTACCGTTTCGCTGCATTACTGTGAAACAAACCTTACGCAAGCAGGGCTTAAACCCCAACGAAAAAGGCCGCCCGGTGGGCGGCCTTTGAAGTTCGATCAGGATTTGAAGAGGTTTTCGGCCGCTTCCATGTAATCGGAAGTCTTCGGCTCGTCTTTCTTCTCGTCCTTTTTCTTGCCCGGATAATCCGGTTCCGGATTGATCTGCAGTTCTTCGGGCAGCGGATCCGGCTCGACATCCTTGGCGATCTTTTCCGGGTTCTTCGAACGTGCAATCACGACCTGTTTTTCAAGGTCAAGCTCGGTACAAAGGCCCATGGTGACCGGGTTGCGCGGGGTCAGGTTGGCCGAGTTCCAGTGCGAACGATCACGGATCTTGCCAATGGTGTCCTTGGTGGTACCGATCAGCTTGCAAACCTGCGCATCGGAAAGTTCCGGATGGTGTTTGAGAAGCCATGCAATCGCATTCGGGCGATCCTGACGTTTGGAAACCGGGGTATAGCGTGCACCCTTCGACTGCGCGCGCGGGCGCGGCAGGTCAGATTTCGCCATTTTCAGGAATTCGCGCGGGTCTTTTTCGCAACGCGTGATTTCTTCTTTGGTCAGCTGACCATTGGCAACCGGATCAAGGCCAACGATACCCTGGCCGACGTCGCCGTCTGCGATGGCCTGAATTTCAAGCTCATGGAGTTCGGTAAAGGCAGCAATCTGCCGGAACGACAAGCCGGTATTGTCGATAAGCCATACAGCGGTTGCTTTGGGCATGAGGGGCTGTGCCATATTTCCTCCTGTTTCCTTCTTTCTCTCTGGAGACCGGCGATGGGTATAAGGCCCAAAAAGCGCGGGAATGTCTGCCCCAGAATATAATCTCTTTAGGTGGTCCGGCAATGCAGCAAGGTCAACCGCGGGGGTTGCTGCGCATCATCGGATCCGCCATTGCGTTCTTTTCGATCAATGTGCGGGTAAATGCAACAATCTGTTGCGGCGTTCTGAAAAGAATATTTCTTTCAGGACCGCAAGCATAGCAATGTTGCCTTGGATCGGTCAGATAAAACTTATCAGACCTTCGTCCATACGCGATCAGTCGACTTCCAGTATCACTTTTCCGATGTGTGCGCCACCCTTCAATGTGGCATGTGCCTCTGATGCCTGTTCAAGCGGGAAGGTCTTGTAAATTACGGGCGCAACTTGACCGGATTCCAAAAGCGGCCAGACATTTTCGCGCAACGAATTGGCAATTGCGCCTTTGTTGGCGACCGGCTGCGCACGCAATGTTGATCCCATCAGTGTCAGACGTTTGAGCAACAGCGGGGTAAAGTTGGTTTCCGCCTTGGGTCCGCGCAAAAAGGCAATGATCAGAATGCGCGCTTCAAAGGCAGCTGCCTTGAAATTCCGGCTGACATAGTCGCCTGCGACCATATCCAGAATAACATCTGCGCCTTTGCCATCGGTTGCGGCTTTGACCTCTTCGACAAAGTCCTGGGTCTTGTAGTTGATCGCGACATCTGCCCCCAGGTCACGGCATGCCTGACATTTTTCATCCGATCCGGCGGTGGCAATCACCCTGGCGCCAAATGCCTTGGCAAGCTGGATCGCAGTGGTGCCGATCCCCGATGTGCCACCATGCACCAAAAATGTCTCGCCCGCCTTCAGATCAGCTTTGTCAAAGACGTTATGCCAGACCGTGAAAAAGGTTTCGGGTACCCCGGCAGCGGCTGTCATGGACATGCCGTTGGGCACCGGAAGGCATTGCGCCGCTGGTACTGCGGCATATTGGGCGTAGCCGCCGCCGGTAACCAGTGCGCAAACCTTATCCCCGGATTTCCAGTCAGTGACGTTTGATCCAACGGCAACAATTTCGCCGGACAATTCAAGGCCCGGGATTTCTGACGCACCGGGCGGGGGCGGATACATGCCAGCAACCTGCATCAGGTCCGGTCTATTCACCCCACTTGCCGCAACCCGCACCAACACATCATCCGGGCCATAGTCCGGCACCGCGACATCACCAAGCACAAGGGCAGGGGTGTCGGTGTCTTTCGTGATCTCGACGGCTTTCATCTTTTCGGGAAATTCTGGATTGGACATCGGGACCTCGTTGGCGAAAATAGCGTTTTATACCTATCTAGGACATGAAGGAAATTCAATGCCCCTGACCTGACAGGGAATAATGGAGGATGATTGTGGACGAAGAAGAGTTTGCTGTTCTCAAATCGGGTGAATTTGGCTTGCCGCGCAATCTTGAAGGAATGTCGGTCACCAGTCTGAAAGACTATCGCGCCGCGCTGGAGCGTGAAATTAAACATGTGGATGAGACGCTCGAACACCGCAAAGGTGTGACCGAGGGGGCAGAAGCATTGTTCAAGAGCTGAAACCCCATCTGGATGCTTCGGCGCGGCATGTTCGATTACTAGACGTGAGGATGGTTTTTTTTAAACCTGCGGTTAATTGAAAATTAAACTTGCCGTCTTATATGTGGAATAGAGGGTCAGCTGATGGCTCTCTTGTCGAACGTGATGTTTCGATGCCTCCCTGTTAAACTGAGCCGCCCTTTTTTGGGGCGGTTCTTTTTCTTTGTGATTGATTTTTAGCGACTTAGTGGCCTGCCAATTAAGGCAGTACGCATCTGCGTGTGCGTATTAATCCGCAAAAAAGTACGGGTTAATACGTATTGTCACATTTGTGCCATGAATAGCCTTGACCGCCTCTTAAGCGCTGGCTAAAGTTCGCACACAACAAAAACAAAACCAAAAAAAAGTCCGGCAAGTTTAGCAGGTTGAGGTGAGACCGCCCCGAAAGTGGGCGGTCTTTCTATTTGCGCAATTCCCGTCTTGAAGCCGCTCAAAACCTTCCCAATATATTCAGGATGACTCACGAGCATCCCCCGACGTCAAAGGCGGCGTCGTATCAAAGCAATTTCTCGGTTGTTCATTTTTCGCGTACCTACGATGAAGCCTTCACACTGCTGATAGAGGCACGGAATTACCTTTCCGCCCATCGTGGCCAAAGCAAGAAACAGGGCAGTCGCGAAGCCGTTGCACAATGCGTCGAAGAGATGCGCATGACCACGCGATTGATACGGGCAATGGCGTGGCTTCTTGCTGTGCGCGCTGTTGAAGAGGGGGAAATCCCTTGGGAAGAGGCTGTCGATATTGATGATCTGATGGTCGATCTTCGGGTCTGTACGGTCAATCCGCACGAGGAATATGGTTTCCTCTCGCCCGGTCTTCTCGATCTGATGGGGCGTGCCCATTCACTTTATATGCGTACCGCCCGTATGGAATTGCAGGTCGCCGCGCGCTGCAACGGCTAATAGACTGCAAGCTTACGCGAACATCGTTTTTGCCAAGGACTGGTTGCGGCGCGGTTGGTTGATAACCGCGCATAGCGCATTCTGGTGATCACGGGATATAGGGGGGGGCGGGCAAAGCTCAGCTGCGGGCTTGAACCTGGAAGACCTCAATCGGGTCGGCAAAGCCCTTCATCTGGCGTTTGCCTTGCGAGACAAAGCTTGCCCGACTGCCGCTATAGGTATTCTTTACGTTTTCTGAAACCAATGTTTCGTCACCGCCTGCTTGCGCACAGACACGCGCGGCCAGCTGCACCACACTGCCAAACAGGTCGTTTTCCTCGGCAATGGCTTCACCGGCATTGATGCCGATGCGGATCTGGAATTTCAGATCCTGGCTGGCATTGTGGGATGCCATGTTTTTCTGGATTTCAATGGCGGCTTCTACCGAACTCGCCGAGGACGGGAACACGGCCATGATGCCGTCGCCCATATGTTTGACTTCCTTGCCATATTTGTTAATCAGGGCCGTGCGCACGATCTGGTTATGAATATGCACCATCTGCTGCGCGCCATGATCCCCCAGTTCCTGGGTCTTGGCCGTGGAATTGACTATGTCGGTAAACATTAGGGCATGAAGCTTTTTGCCACCGGCACCTTGTGGGCCAGCCGCGGGCTTGTCGCTCCAGTCATTGATTGCTTTGGCGACCGATGACGTGATGCTCTTTTCATCTTTGATATAGGCGTCCATCGACTGGCGGCCCGCGCCATACATATCCTTGTATTTCGGCTCAAGAATATAGTCGTCGACATTCTTGCAGAATGTCTCGGCCATGCTTTTGTTTGCGCCCATCGCCGAAATGCAATCCCGCAAAATGACGCGCCCGTCCTTTTGATCAAGGGCATGTTTTTCACTGCATGCATCACAGGCCCCGGCGACATAAAGGTTAACGCCAAACTTGTGATAGGCATCAAGCGACGTCACTTTACGCTGAATGGCTTCGATCGATCCGGTGATGAAGTCGCGCATCTGTTCGCGTGTCGCCCGCATTTCGCGTGTTTCGACCAACGGTTTTTCGGGCGTATCGTCAATCGGCTCCGGTGCTGCCTCTGCCGGTGTGTCGTCCTGCGCGTCTTCTGCGACCTCTATGTCCGTGTCGCCATCCTCACGGGCCATTTCGGCCGCCATTTCTGCGGCTGACTTGCGGTGCACATCCGAACCAGATCCCTGTGTGTTGCCCGTGCGATTGCCGGTGCGGGCCGTTTTCGATCCTGGCGAACGAAAAGACGCCATCGAAGATCTGCGGGCACGTCCCTTGAACTTTTTGGTCAGCGCCATCAGCATCGGTACGACGCTGGCCAAAAAACCAACGGTGAAGGACAGGAAGTTGGCTTTGTCATAAAAGCCCTGACTGATCTTGAGCCCCATCCCCGGCAGGAATTCAAGCCCCTTGGCCGCAAGCAACATGGTGGCAAGGCCAACCGCAATCGCAACACAGAAGGCGACCATCATCTTAAGGCCAAGACCAATAAGGGTCTGGCTTTCTGCAACCGATGCAGACGGGCGAACAGCTGCGGGTTTCTTCTCGCTCGCAGGTGCCGCATCGTTGGGTTTGTCGGCAGATGTATCTGCCTTTGGCATCATTGGGGCGGGGGCAGGACGCTGGGCATCGGCTTTGGGCGGGGCTGATCGCTTTGGTTTTGCCTGCGGGTTGGTGTTTTCCAGTCTGCCCTGGCCGCGCGTCTCATAAATCACATACTCGTCAGAGCTGTTGGTTGCGTGGTCGTAAACCTCGCGAATGACTTTCACGCCTGACACGTGATTGGCGCGCTCGATCTGTTTGGCTTCTTCTTCTGCCTGCTTTCTTTGCGCACCAGTAAAGTGACCGTGGATCTGCCACCGGCCTGAACGGTCTTTAACATAGACCTCATAGCTAACCTGGTTACGTACTGTCACTTGATTCATCTAAGAGCCTGATCATGCGTGCAAGCAGAACAGGGCAGCAGAATCGGTGCCGCCTTATCCTAACGAATGGGATTATGGCAAAAAAATGCCGAAATCACCATCAGATATGCTCAATAACAGCCAAGAGTTGTTCCAACCATAGCTTTTTACCGTCGGCAGCTATGCAAATTCAGGGTTTAGACAAAGAAAAACGCCCGCGGCATCAAGAAGATGCGACGGGCGCTGATCCCACAGAACACAGAAGCGTGTTCTTTGCTTAGTTGCCGATATTGAAACCAGCGAAGCGCTTTTTGAACTTAGCAAGCTGCCCGCCGCTGTCCAGAAGACGGTGAACACCAGTCCAAGCCGGGTGGCTTTTCGGATCGATGTCGAGCTTCAACACATCGCCCGGATTGCCCCAGGTCGACTGCGTGGTGAAGGTGCTGCCGTCAGTCATCTGAACGGTGATCTCATGGTAATCGGGATGGATATCTTTTTTCATCGCCTATCACTCCGGAATTTGAAGCGCGGTGTATAGTGTAAAAAATCGGCTCGCGCAACCCCTGTAACCGGTAATTATCCGATTAACGCCAAATGAGGGGAGTGCAGTAGCGATCAGGCGGTCGTTTAACAGTGGTTGACCCATGTTTCAAGCTTTTCTCGCACCCGTGCTTATGCATACTTGCACAGGCCTCTTTATATAGTATGGTGCGCCAACAATTGATTGTCGCCTTACCGGGGCATTGGAACCCGATGATAGACGGAGAATATGACTGTGGCCCTTGAGGAAACCCGCTTCCATCAGCTTGCAGACGAAACCATCGAAACGCTGTCTGATGTTATTGATGATGCCTTGGGCGATGACCTTGATGTTGATCTGCAGTCCGGCATCCTGACCATCGAACTCGATTCGGGCGAACAATTCATCATCAACAAGCATGGTCCGAACCGTCAGGTCTGGCTTTCTTCGCCGGTCAGTGGGGCAAGCCACTATGACTTTGATGAAGACAACGAAACCTGGACCTCGACCCGCGGTTCGACCACGCTCCATGATCAGCTTTCGGCTGATCTTGCTGTCAAAACCGGGAACAAGCTTGATCTTGGCTGATCTCTTTATATCGGCCGCGTGGTTACCACTGCATACGGAATAAAGTGCCTTGGCGCGTACACCGACTTCTTCTGCAAAACTCACCGATCGTGAAACCAGCCGGAACCTCTCGTCGCTCCGTGCCATTGTCCCGTTCGTCACAAAATACCGTTTGCAGCTGTTTGGCGCGCTGATCGCACTGGTGACAGCATCTGGCACCGTACTTGCGCTTGGCAATGGCCTGCGCATGCTGGTTGACGAAGGCTTTGCCGAAGGTGATGGCTCGCTGCTGGATCGGGCATTGTTCGTTCTGTTTGCAGTAACCCTCTTGCTGGCGGGCGCAAGTTACATGCGCTTCTTCCTGGTCTCCTGGATCGGGGAACGTGTGGTTGCCGATATCCGCTCCGCCGTCTACCGCCATATCATCCGACTGGACTCAGCCTTCTTTGAAGTCACAAGAACCGGTGAAGTCCTTTCGCGCCTGACGACCGACACCACATTGCTTCAGGCCGTCATTGGCTCAAGCGTCTCGATCGCGCTTCGCAATGCCCTGATGTTTGTCGGTGGCCTGACGATGTTGGCCATCACCAGTCCCAAGCTCACAGCACTTGTCTTGCTGGTTGTGCCGTTGGTTGTCATTCCGATTGTCGGATATGGTCGGCGCGTGCGGCGTTTGTCACGAGAGTCGCAAGACAGAGTAGCCGACGTCAGCGCCTTTTCCGAAGAAACCCTCAATGCGCTGCGCACGGTGCAGGCCTATACCCACGAAGAAATCGAAAGCCAACGCTTTAGCGGCCATGTCGAAGGGGCCTTCAGAACAGCGGTTGCGCGTATTTCAGCCCGCGCCCTTCTGACCGCGATCGTTATCGTCATGGTGTTTGGTGCGGTTGGCACCATCCTGTGGATTGGTGGTCATGATGTGCTTGATGGCACGATCTCGGCGGGGGAGCTTTCGGCCTTTGTCTTCTACGCGGTGGTGGTTGCCGGTTCCGTTGGCGCCATCAGTGAAGTGATCGGTGATTTACAACGCGCGGCCGGTGCAGCGGAACGCCTTGTTGCGTTGCTGTCGACTGAACCTGAAATCAAGGCGCCGGAAAACCCCGTCGCGTTGCCGGTGCCCCATCAGGGCCATGTCAGTTTCGAAAACGTCACCTTCCATTATCCTGCCCGCCCGGACCGCTCTGCCCTTGAGGGCCTAAGCCTGTCGGTCAAGCCGGGGGAAACGGTTGCGCTTGTTGGCCCTTCGGGGGCAGGCAAGACCACCGTGTTCCAGTTGTTGCTGCGCTTCTATGATCCGGCAAGCGGTGTGATCAAGGTTGACGAGGTTGATATCAAGACGGCCGATCCGGTCGCAGTACGCGAACGCATTGGGCTTGTCGCACAGGATCCGGTGATCTTTGCTGCCAGTGCATGGGACAACATCCGCTATGGCCGTCCGGGGGCAAGTGATGCCGATGTGCGTGCGGCTGCTGACGCCGCGCATGCCAGCGAGTTCCTTGACCGGTTGCCGGATGGCTTTAATACCTTCCTGGGTGAGAAGGGAGTTCGCCTGTCGGGCGGTCAGCGTCAACGTATTGCGATTGCGCGCGCGATCCTGCGCAATCCGGCCATCCTGCTTTTGGATGAAGCCACCAGTGCGCTGGATGCCGAAAGTGAACAGGTTGTTCAAAAGGCACTTGAAACCATCATGAAAGAGCGCACCACGCTTGTGATTGCGCATCGTTTGGCAACGGTTCTGCATGCAGACCGGATTGCCGTGATTGATGATGGCAAGCTGGTAGCAGTCGGGACGCATCAGGAACTGCTCGAAAGCTCCCCGCTTTACGGGCGCCTGGCCAAGCTGCAGTTTGAACGCGACGCAGCCTGATCTCAGGATAAAGCCGAAGCGTGCTGTATAGCTGTCCTCTATCGGCTTTCTTTATCGCCACATTCTTTCGACCCAAAACGCTTAGCCTAGGCTTCAACAGCGAAGACATCGGTCTCG
>NZ_CP031555.1:4250000-4547500 GCF_003403095.1 Thalassospira indica
GACCATTTCATCAAGCATCTTCGGGTCATAAACGCCCAACCGTGAAAAGATCGGCATGTAATGCGCCCGTGTCAGCACATTGACACTGTCGACCTGCAACATATTGGTCGCGCGGATGGTTTTCAAAATCTGGCGCTTGGTCACATCCCGGTCCGGGTTGGGTGCAAACCCTTGCCCGACAAGGGCCAGGTTACGTGCCTGTTTGGTCGAAATCGACACGGTGGGGGACGGGATGGTGGCACTGTCAATCGGCATCAAAACACACATAAATTCTAAATGGAAACAGGATGATACTACCATATACTCCTGACAATTCCGTCAGGACGATTTCACCGATCAGTGACGTCACATGCTTGACCGGATTTGCCTGCACTCATAGGCTCACGACACCAACGACAAAAACAGGACAGCCCGAATGGCCACCCCGCAGATCATGATTCTGGCCGTACTGCTTGGCACTGTTGTGCTGTTCCTGTGGGGACGCTGGCGTCATGACATGGTCGCCATGGCATCCCTTCTGGTCTGTGTGGTTTTGGGGCTGGTCCCGACCGGTGAAGCCTTTATCGGCTTTGGCCATCCCGCCGTGATCACGGTTGCCTGTATCCTGATCCTGTCATCCGCCCTGCAAAGGTCAGGTGCGGTCGATACGCTGTCGCGCACCGTTCTGCCGCAATCGGCGGGCCCGTTTGTCACCATGGCAGCCTTGAGTTTGCTCGCCGCCATCCTGTCGGCCTTTATGAACAATGTCGGGGCACTCGCCCTTTTGATGCCGATTGCCCTTCAGATTGCCAACAAACAGGACCTGCCACCGGGCAAAATCCTGATGCCGCTGGCCTTTGGGTCGATCCTTGGTGGCATGACGACGCTTATCGGCACGCCCCCAAACCTGATCGTTTCGGGCTTTCGGGTGGAGGTAAACGGGGCAGGCTTTTCGATGTTTGATTACAGCCCGGTCGGCGTTGCCATAGCCCTTGCCGGACTGCTGTTTGTCATTCTGTTGGGCCGCTTTCTGGTGCCAACCCGCCAACGCGCCGGGGCCGAAGGGTTCGAGACCGGATCCTATCTGACCGAAGCCCGTATTACCGAGGGCAGCAAGGCCATCGGCATGTTCATGCGCGAAATAAATGACGAGCTTGAAAAGTCAGACGCGCAGGTGATCGGCCTGATCCGCAATGAGCGCCGCATTCCGGCACCAAGCCCCTATCGCGAACTGCAACAGGATGACATCCTTCTGATCGAAGCCGAACCCGAAGGACTGGCAAGTGCCCTGTCCGGCCTTGAACTGACCCTTGAAGCCGAACTGCGCAGTGAAGAAGCCAACGCCGAACAAAAGGAAGAAGCCAAGGAACAGGTCCGCGCCCAAAAGGCGCAAAAAGCAGCCGAAAAATCCGGTGACGCACCAAAGGCTGACGCCGAAAAGGATGACGCCTCCAAGTCGGATAAAAAGGACTCTGATGCAAAGAAAAGAGCCCTTCAGTCCGACGATATCTCCCTGATCGAAGTCGTGGTCCTGCCGAACGCCTCCTTCATCGGGCGATCTGCGGCTGATATCCGCATTCGCAGCCGCTATGGCATCAACTTGCTGGCCCTGTCCCGCCAGGGACAACGTTCCATGTCACGCTTGCGGACCATGAAAATGCAGGCCGGGGACGTGCTGTTGATGCAAGGAACGCCTGCGGCCATTCACGAATTCGGCAATCGCCTGGGCTGCGCGCCGCTCGCCGAACGGTCGCTCAACCTTGGCGACAAGACACAGGCCTTCAAGGCCACCGCCATCATGGCCGTTGCCATTGCGCTTGCAGCCTTTGGCATCCTGCCTGCCGCCATTTCGTTCGCACTTGGCGTGCTTGCCAGTTTGCTGGTGGGTGTGGTCTCGCCGCGAACACTTTATGATGCGGTCGACTGGCCGGTGGTTGTGTTGCTGGCCGCCCTGATCCCGGTCGCCAACGCCATGGAAAGTACAGGCAGTGCCGATATGATTGCGCGCTTCCTGCTCGATACCGTCGCACAGGGAAGCGGGCCAGTTGCCCTTGCCCTGATCCTTATTGTCACCATGACGCTCTCGGATTTCATGAACAATGCCGCAACCGCCGCCGTCATGTGCCCGATTGCGATTGGCAGTGCCGCCCAACTCGATGCCAGCTCCGACCCGTTCCTGATGGCGGTTGCGATTGGCGCCTCCTGCGCCTTCCTGACCCCCATCGGCCATCAAAACAACACCCTGATCCTCGGCCCCGGCGGCTTCCGCTTCAGCGACTACTGGCGCCTCGGCCTGCCGATCGAGATCATCGTTGTCGCGGTTGGTGTGCCTATGTTGCTGTGGGTTTGGCCGTTGTAAAGTGTCAACATAGAGGCTCAAGAGCTACTTTTCTTCGTGACAACAGCTTCACCTTCCCCGACATACTTCATCAACATTGTAAATGAACTAAGCACGGCATCGTCAGGCGTCACCGACTTCAAGTGACCGTCATCGAAGTAGTGATGAGTCGCACCCAGAAGTGCTTCAAATGGCAGAGGGTGCTTAGCATTTGGATTATGGAACACTTGGATTTCTTGCGTCCAATACTCCTCATACTCATCCCCCTGAACATCGAAAGAAAAGGCCTCTCCCATTTCTGCGTTGGCTTCGGGGTTGTATTTCAACCCAACTCGGAAATAACCATAGCCATCCGCTCCGAAACCGGCGGCCGCACCCATTCGATCGAATTTCGAGATAGTGCCTGCGTTTGAGAAAATGATAGCAGAAACATTTTCCGCTTCGGGCAGGTCAAAGAAACCTGATGGTACTACTTTACCTTTATATTGGTGGCTATCGATCGATTGAGTATCAATTATCAATTGATCACCCTCAAATCGCCATGTAACACGCGCACCATAAAGATATTGCCACAGCGCAGACTGAGTATAGGTCATTGAGCCAAGTTCGTTGTTATCAGCCGATTTGTGGAAATCAGCAATGGCGATAACAAATGGCTTACCCTTGCTCTCTTCTCTCTCCCAGTACCGCTGACCTGAGGCATTCACCTTGTTCAGTTTCCCAGTAAGTGCGCTGCCGAATTTCATCGGCATATAGTCTCTGAGGAACCGCTCTCTATCTTCGGGTGATTTAGGATTGGGGTGCTCCTGAAGAACACCATTTTGTGATGGAGCGGCGGTCGTCGCTTCGACCGTGAAATCGATGCCCGGACCGCAGCAACGAAAGTCAGGTGCATCAAGCTGTTCAACATCGAGAAAGAACTCTCTAAATGCCGCCCACAAAAACAGCTCCCAAAGTCGTTGGTCAAATCCGTTTGTCTGGAACTCTCGCACAAAATGAGGGTCCTTAGGTGCAAGCCACAATGCAAGCTCTGAAATCACCTTACGTGCAGGCAAGCGCCCGGGCTCATCTTTTAGCTGCTTATAGTAGGGATGTAGCTCTTCGTCTTTTAAGTCCGCAGCAACGTCAAAAGGATCAAGCGGGCTATTTGTTTCATCGCCCTGCTGGCCGAATTCTTCGACAGATCCGTTCTCTAGAACTTTAGCCATTGCGACCCATAGCTGCCGTTCAGCGTAATCCTGTGTTCGAAAATCAGTCATCAAAGAAGCACAGCGGAAACGACCGACCCTATCCCGCGCCAAAATCATCCAAAAAAAATCATTGTCAATTGTATCACGAGCTACCATTCCGAGCAGATCTTCACCATCGGATGACCACCAAGACAACTCCTCACACATGTAAGCAGAGCTCGATAGGCGAGTACCCATAGTATATAGATTAAAGCGAGCACGCTTAATCTGCCGCACAAATGTCCTAGCTCTTTCTTCCAGACTCTTCCTACGTTTTGCCTCACCCAACTGACAACGCCTCATATAAACGGAAAATCAAACGGCAAAGTGACACGGGATAAATTTTATTGCCGGATACAATCATTACATAACACTGGCGTTTTTGTAACAGTATCGGCCCCCCGTTAACGCAATACTACAAATACTAGCTGCCCGAACAAGGTCACCATCAGCTTCATCCCGACGCAAATACTTTTGTCGCACTGTCAGTTCAACTTGATAACAAAAAGGGCAGCCAATGGCTGCCCTCCGCATTTCGATATGGTCGTGCGGCTTAGCTATCAAACCCAAGGTTCGGCACATCAAGGCCATTGGCGCGGCAGGCCGAAATCAGCGTGTTGTTCAGAAGACACGCGATGGTCATCGGGCCGACACCGCCCGGAACCGGGGTGATGGCACCGGCCACCTTGGAGGCGGTCTCAAATTCGACATCGCCGACCAGCTTCATTTTGCCTTCAGCACCTTCAACGCGGTTGATGCCAACATCAATCACGGTGGCACCCGGGGCGATCCAGTCACCCTTGATCATGTTCGGGCGACCGACGGCGGCAACCACGATATCGGCACGACGGACTTCCTCAGGCAGGTCGCGGGTACGCGAATGCGCGATGGTGACCGTGCAGCTTTCCTTCAGCAGAAGCTGCGCCATCGGCTTGCCAACGATGTTCGAACGGCCAACCACGACCGCACGTTTGCCCGACAGATCCCCAAGGGTATCCTTGAGCAACATCAGGCAGCCATAAGGTGTGCAGGGTGCGAAACCTTCGCCGCCTGTTGCCAGTGCACCGGCATTCACAACGTGGAAGCCATCCACATCCTTGGCCGGGTCGATGGCGGCCAGAATGGCCTGCTCGTTGATGTGCTTGGGCACCGGAAGCTGACACAGGATGCCATGGACATTTTCATCGGCATTCAGCTTGGCGATCAGGGCCAGAAGGTCTTCCTCGCTGGTTTCCGCCGGGAGCTTGTGCTCATAGGAATTCATGCCGCATTCAAGGGTCTGTTTGCCCTTGTTGCGGACATAGACCTGACTGGCGGGGTCTTCGCCGACCAGAATGACGGCCAGACCCGGTGTTACGCCATGTTCGGATTTAAGCTTTGATACTTCGGCCGTGATGTCGGTGCGCAGGTTGGCTGCGAATGCCTTGCCGTCGATGATTTTCGCGTCACTCATATGTCTGTCCGCCCCGTGAGTTGGGATATTTTCGCCATCAGCTCTTCGGGATTTCCGTCGATCAGCAGCGTTTTGGTGCGATCAGTTTGCCCGGAAACAATCCTGACCGACGATTTAGGACATTTGGCTGCTTTTGCCAAAAGTTTTATCAGCGCCTGATTGGCCTTGCCGTTTTCCGGTACCGCCGTCACAGAAACTTTTAACTGCTGCTTTCCGTTGGCATCGACCATGACATCACCAATCGCGTTACGTGATGCCTTTGGCGTCAACCGAACGAACAGTCGAACCCCTGATGGCTCGGACCGTAACACGGGCGCGTGATCAGACATTGTCTAAATGAGACAATTTAATAGGTGAAATGAGACATCAATAGCCGACAAGCGCCATCCGGACGTCGGTCTGGATCAGCATGTTGGCAAATTGCAGGATCAGGATCAGGATGATCGGCGAGATATCAATACCGCCAAGGTCGGGCATGATCCGCCGGATCGGGCGCAATGCCGGTTCGGTGACACGATAGAGGAAATCACCGACCATATAGACGAACCGGTTGTTGGTATTGATCACGTTGAACGCCACAAGCCATGACAGGATTGCAGATGCAATCAGCATGAAAATGTAGATACCCACCACAGTGTCAATCAGCCAGAAAATCGCCAGCATCGCCGCTCCTTACAATCGCCGGGCACATGGACGTTTTGGGCCCGGAAAGATGTTTGCACGCAGCAAAACCTAGTCGGCAATGGCCGCCAACGCAAGCACACAGCGTTGATTTTGGTTCAATTCGCCCGAAGTTTTCATCGCGTTGTGATCATGCTCACCAAAGGTGCTGAAAACTCGGCCCACGAACGCCCTGCCAGAAATTGTCAGGAGATGTCAGTCCCGCCCCGATTACGCCTTGTATAGAGGCATGCTTCAACGCCAGAATGCCGGTATTCAAGGAGGAACAATCATGCCAAACACCGATCACTCGCGCTGTGGCTGGGCCCTGACCCATGCCGACAAACCGTTCTATGTCGACTATCACGACAGCGAATGGGGTGTTCCGGTGCATGATGACTGGCATTTCTTTGAAATGCTGATCCTTGAGGGCGCGCAAGCCGGCTTGAGCTGGCTGACCATCCTGGCCCGACGCGACACCTATCGCGCGGCTTACGATAATTTCGATGTCGCCAAGGTCGCGGCTTACGACACGACCAAGCAAGAAGCCCTTCTGGCCGATCCGGGGATTATTCGAAATAAATTAAAAGTCGCGGCGTCTATTCAAAATGCGCAAACATTCCTCAACATCCAGAAAGAGTTCGGAAGCTTTGATTCCTACATCTGGTCATTTGTTGGCGGAAAGCCGGTAATCAATCACTGGAAAAGCATGTCAGACGTGCCAATCTCGACCGAACTCAGCGACAAGATTTCCAAGGATCTGAAAAAACGCGGCATGAAGTTTGTCGGCACCACGATCATCTATTCCTTCCTGCAGGCCACCGGTATCGTGATGGATCACACCACCGATTGTTATCGCTACGCCGAGCTTTCCTGACTAGACCCACGCAGCAGCAAGCTGGTCTCGAGCATGATGGTTTTGCCCGGCTCGCCGGAAAGGGCCATTTCAGCCGCCAACCGGCCCTTTTCAACGGAATCCTGATGCATGGTGGTGAGTGGCGGGTCGGTGCGTTCGCCGGCTTGAATGCCATCAAAGCCAATGACTTTGAGGTCGCCCGGCATTTTGCGGCCAATGGCACGTGCGGCATCAATGGCGCCGATGGCAATGACATCCGACATGGCGAGAATACCGTCGATCTCTGGATGGTCCGCGAGGAGCTCGGTCGTCATTTTGGCACTGTGACCGGACTGGTTGTCACATTCGATATGGACAACATCGCTTGCAGCAATCCCGGCAGCCTCAAGGGCCGTGTGGTAGCCCGCCAAACGTTCGCGGACCACCCGGTGGCTGGCAGCCCCCAGACGGTTGGGACTCATCGGGCCAAAATGGTCATGTTCGGTTGCCTGCAGCGACAGGATGGCGAATTTCGACGCACCGCAATCCAGCAAATGCTGCGCAGCATTTTTGGCGGCTGCAAAGTCATCAAGCACCACCGTGCCCGCCGCACCGGCAATGTCGGTATCGATGCTGATCAGCGGCTGATTGCGGCGCTGGATGGCTTTGATGATGTCGTTATTGTCGGAATAGCAATGCACCAGAAAGGCATCGACCGCGGCATTATTGACCGCCGTAATCGCCTGTTCGGGATTTTCCGCCGAGATGATCATGACATTCACACCATGATGCGCGCATTCGCGCCCGATCCCGCGCAGCAATTCAATCGCCACCGGATCGCTAAAGGCATATTCCAGATTATCCGGGAAAACGACACCGAGTGCCCCGGCCTTGCCGGTGCGCAGCATGCGCGCCATGACATGCGGGCCACGATAACCCAGTTCGCGCGCGGCATCAAAGATGCGTTCGCGGACTTCCGGGCGGACCAGATCGGGCTTACCAAACGCGTTGGAGGCCGTGCCCTGCGAAACCCCGGCCGCCTTGGCGACATCAAGAAGTTTTACGCGTTTTGCCATGCCTGCCTGACCCCCGAAACCGTCATTACCCGTTTGAATTGGCGACACTATAGCCAGAAGCAGGTACCCACGGCCAGAAGACATTACCCGAGGGAAGGCAACATCCTATCGGTTTTCCGGGCGGGTATTGCGGAAGGTCAGATTGATGCGCGGACCGACCTGACGCGCCGTTTTGGGCAATTGATGCAGCCAGCAATGCTGGGTCGCACCCGACATGATCAGCGCTGAGTTATGGGGCAGATCAACACTGATGCGATCCCCCGTCTTCTTGTGGCGGAAATGAAAACGGCGTTCCTGCCCGAAGGTCAGGCTGGCAATCACCGGGTTTTCGCCCAAAACTTCCTCGTCATCGGCATGCCAGGAAACACTGTCCCGCCCATCACGGTACTGGTTGAGCAAGACGGTGTTGAACGCAGCACCCGCCAAATCTTCGGCCAGTGTGCGCAACGGCGCAACGATCGAGGGAAACGGGCTTGCCGGGTGATAGACACCGCTATAGCGATAAGCGACCTCGCCATACCAGGCGGTCAGGCGCGGAACCGGGATTTCCTTGCCATGGATTTTGGCTGTTTCCTGTTGCCAGACGATGTTGCTTTGAAGTCGGGCAAAGGTCTTGTCGGCTTCATCATCAGCCATGATGTCACGCAGCAACAGCACTTCGCCGTCAAAGGGCAAAAGGTTGCGTGGTGGTTCATTGGCAAACAGATCGCCGGTCATGATTTTCCCCGGAATGCAGATTGCCAAAGACCTAGGATGAAAGATCAGGAAACTCAAGCCACAGTTCGCTGATATATGCGTTTTTCCAGCAGCTTCTAGCCGTTCACCAAAGCCACGCCTGCCTCACTGGCATAACGTTCGACGTCTTCGACACTCAAACCCGCCGCGCTATAGAGATTGATGGTTTCAAGCTCAAGATCGGTTTCGGAATCGGCAAGCGATTGCAGCGACGTGGTCAGGCTGCGCTGGGAATCAAGCACGTCAAGAAAATCCGAGAGCCCCTGAACATAGCGCACGCGCGATTGTTCAAAGGCTTCGCGGTGATATTGCACCGATGCGATCAGGGAATCGCGCTGTGCCACCGCGCCGACGTAGCCGTAAATCGCACTTTCAACTTCCTCAATCGCGTTCAGAAGTGTCTGGCGATAGGTGAGGAAGGCTTGTTCTGCCTCTTCCTCGGCAACGGTGATATTGGCCCGACGTTCACCGCCATCATAAAGGGTCGCATCAATCAGCGCCCCGATGGCGGCCATGGCGGTGCGGACAATCGGGCCAGTGCCGTAGCCGGTCACGCCAAGCGCCAATGACCCATCAAGGGACAATTCCGGATAGAGCGTTGCGGTTTCCACCCCGATTTGCGAAGTCGCGGAAATCAGGGCCAGTTCGGCTGCGCGCACGTCCGGGCGACGGCGCAGCAAATCGGCCGGGATGCCGATTGGCGGGCTGCTTTGAAATTCCGGCAGGGGCGATGCATCGAGCAAAAGGTCGCGATGGGTGCCCGGCTGCGCACCAACCAGAATGGAGATCGCATTGATCGAACGATCAATGGTGGTTTGCAGGACCGGGACGGTGGCCTCAAGATCGGCGACCTCGGCCCGGGCACGTGACAGATCGAGCTCGGAGCCAAGACCGGTCTGTAAGCGCACCTGCACGATGTTGCTGGTCTGGCGTTGCAGATCAAGCGAGTCCTGCAAAAGCGCCAAACGCCGCTGTGCCCCGCGCAGTTCAATATAGTTCGTGATGATATCGGCAATCATCGTGCGATAGACATCTTCGCGCAGATAGACCTGCTGCAGGTAATCTGCCTCGGCGACTTCTTCCTCACGCGTCTGACCACCCCAGATATCGGCCGTCCACGAGAAATCGATACCCGCGCCATAACCAATATCTGAAACCTGATCACCACTGGCACGGCTAGACGTCGACCGGCTGGCCGATCCATCCATGGACGCGCCGACCTGCGGCCCATTCGCCCCGGCAACACCGCGTGCGGTTGCCGCCGCCGCACGGATGCGGCTGATCGCGATCTGCAGATCGATATTGTTGTCGACCCCCTCATTAATCAGACCATTTAAAACCGGGTCCGTGGTGCTTTCCCACCAGCGGCCCTGTTGGTTCTGATTGACGGCAATCACCGGGATTTCCGGGGTATAGGCGCCGACCAGATCAAAGCTTGGTGCGGTGTAATCCGGCCCGACAGATTGACATCCGGCCAGCGCAAGCAGAAGGGCAAGTCCCGAAACGGCAGAAATGTGAGGATTATTCATATTATTTCGCACTTCCTTGAAGACCATCACTTCTGGGCTCATTGGCGACATGTGATGCGGCTTCACCATGATCGGGAATGGCTTCTGCGGCGCGCAACTGGCTTTGCAGTTTCTTGCCACCATCGGCACGGGCAGAGACAAGCGGGGCCAGCAGTAAATACAATACCGGAGTCAGGAACAGGGTAAAGACCGTGGCAAAACCAAGACCGCCAAACACCACCCAGCCGATGGCAGCGCGGGCCTCTGCCCCGGCGCCGGAGCCAAGAACAAGTGGCAAGCCGCCCAGAACGGTCGAGATCATGGTCATCATGATCGGCCGCAGACGCACCATGGCCGCATCATGGACGGCTTCACGCACGGACTTACCTGCATCGCGCAGCTGATCGGCAAATTCGACAACCAGAATGCCATTTTTGGCCATCAGCCCGACCAGCATCACCAACCCGATCTGGCTATAGATATTGACCGAAGTTCCACTGAGCGCCAGCGCATAGATCGCCGCCGCCAAACCAAACGGCACGGTCAGCACCACCACAAGCGCGGATGTGAAGCTTTCGAACTGTGCGGCCAGAACCAGAAGGACCACAAGAACCGCAATCAGGAAGGTAATCTGCACATCATTGGCGGTTTCACCAAGCGCTGCCGCATTGCCAAGAAAGAGGATACCAACACCGGGGGGCAGCAACTGATCGCCAACCGTGTTCACATCCTCGACCGCCGCGGCCAGCGTATAGCCCGGTGCCAGATTGGCCGAAATGGTGACAGCGCGTTGCTGGCCTTCGCGTTCAAGTTCGGAGGCAACAGCTTCCTCAGTGAGCGTAATAACGGAAGACAGCGGCAGAACCCGACCGTTGGTGCCCGTGACAAACAGGTTTTCAAGATCCGACGGGTCATTGATGCTGCCAAGCGCACTGCGCAGCTTGATCGGCACATTCTCGTCATCGACATTGATTTCGGTGACTTCATACCCCTCGATCATTGCACGAAGGGTGGTATCAAGTTCCTCGATCGGGATGCCCAGATCAAAGGCGCGCTTGCGGTCAATATTAACCAGAAGCTGTGGCTGGGTGGTTTGATAGGACACCCGAAGGCCCGTGAGGCCAGGGTAGTTTGCCTCAATCTCCTGCTGCATGGCGCGGGCATTTTCAGCCAGCGTACGATAGCTTGTCCCGGTCAGGGCAAATTCAAGCCCCTCGCCCGTGCCACCACGCAGCCCCAGACTGTTGGGCTTCCAGATATAGGCCTGCACACCCGGAAGGGCGTTCAAGTCGCCGCGGATGGAAGCGGTAATTTCCTGTTGTGAGCGCGCACGTTCTTCCCACGGTTTCAGCGGCGCAATCACCAGTGCACGGTTCGGATCCCACAGGCCGACAATGGTGTAGATGTTATAGGCATCGCCCGCCTCGACCACCGGGCGCAGGATATTTTCAACCGCTTCGACCTGACGATCCATATAGTCAATCCCAACGCCATCCGGCCCACGCATGGAAACCAGAATGCGTCCGCGATCCTCGTCAGGCAGGAGTTCCTGCGTGACACTGGTATAGACGCCAATGGCCGTTCCACCCGCAACGATACAAACCATCAGGGTGATCATCGGGCTGCCAAGGGCGGCCTCAAGAATACGGCGATAGATCCCGGCACAGAAGAACCCGAAACGTTCCAGCATATTGGGTGCGTCATCGGTTTTGCCATCGTGGGGATCGATATGTTTAAGCCGTGATGCCAGCATCGGGCACAGCGACAGGGCCACGAAGGATGACACCGCCACCGCAAAGGCCAGAACGAAACCGAATTCGCGGAACAAACGCCCGGCGGTGCTGGGCAGGAAGGATATCGGCACGAAAACCGAAATCAGTGTCAGCGTTGTTGCAATCACGGCAAAGAACACCTGCCGCGAGCCCAACACCGCGGCGGCCATAGAACCCAGCCCCTGATGTCGGCGGCGCTGGATGTTTTCAAGCACGACAATGGCGTCATCGACAATCATGCCGGTTGCGAGAACAAGCGCGAGAAGGGTCAGGATATTGATCGAAAAGCCCATCGCCCAGATCGCTGCCACCGTACCAATCAGGGCGATTGGAATGGTGATGGTCGGGATCAGGGTCGCGGTAAAGGATCTGAGGAACAGATACAGCACTGCTATGACAATGACGATGGCAAGACCGAGACTATAGATCACTTCCCACAGCGCACCTTCGATAAAGACCGCGTCGTCGGAGTTCACGAAAACATCCAGATCATCATATTGATCGTTAAGGCGTTCAACGACATCGCGCACGCCGTTGGAAATCGCAATCGTGTTTGATTGTGCCTGACGGGTGATGGAAAGCCCGATCACGGTGCGACCATTCAGCCGCACATAGGATGATGCATCATCCGGGCCGTAATAGATATCGGCAACATCGCCCATCTGCACACCATCGCGCACCAGCATCTGGTTCAGTCTGTCGACTTCCCAGACGGATGCATCGGCACGGACAAACAATTTCTGATCGGATGATTCAAAACTGCCGGCGGGAATATCAAACTGGGCTGTGCGCAGAAGGTCCGCGACATCCTGAACCGACAGGCCGTAACTTGCCATGCGAAGCGGGTCGATGCGCACATGCAAAACGCGTTCGCGATCCCCGTTGACACCGACCTCGGCCACGCCGGGCACAGACAGCAAGGACGGGCTGATCTGGTCTTCGACGATGTTGGCGAGTTCTTCCTCGGTCAGGCTGTTGCTGACAACCGCAATGCGCATGATCGCACTGGCATCGGCATCGGCCTTGACCACGCGGACGTTTTCCACCCCGTCGGGCAGGCTGCGTTCCGCACGGCTGATGGCTTCGCGGATGTCGCTGGCGGCATCGTTGATTTCAACATCCGGGTAAAATTCGATGCGAATGCGGGCGTTGGCCTCTTCGCTTTGCGAACTGATTTCCTTGATGCCACTGACACGCGATGCCGCACTTTCGATGATCCCGGTGACTTCGGAATCAACCGTTTCCGGCGATGCGCCGTCATAGTCGGCGGTCACGGTGATGGTCGGGCGGTCGACATTGGGCAGTTCGCGAATTTCCACACCCAGCATCGCGGCAAGACCGGCCAGGATGATCAGCATCGACACCACACTGATCAGAACAGGGCGTCGGATACTTAGCGATGCAAGGTCGTTATGATCGTGATTTTCGCTTCCTGTCGTCATGATCAGGACCCCTCGCCAGCGCCTTCGCGGGTGGCAACGCCGCCCGCATCCGACGGCGCATTTTCAGGCGCGGGGTTATCACCGCGAATGGTTGCCGAAACAGTCCGGCCCGGACGCAGACGCAAGACACCCTCGACCACGACCAGATCGCCCTCGGCAATCCCGCCATCCAGAAGGATCCGGCCATTGGTCCGTTTCACAACACGGACGGGAACGCGCGAGACCTTGTCTTCATCGTCGATCCGCCAGACATAGGTGCCTTCATCGCCCCACAGGACCGAGATTTCGGCAACTGCGGGATATTGTTTGCCTTCGATATCGACATAAACCGCAAAGGACATCCCGGCGAGCAGGCGACTATTGGGGTTTGGCACCCGGGCGCGTACGGCAAAGGTGCGGCTTTCGGGATCGATGCGGCTACCAATAGACTCAACCACACCGGTGAATTCTTCGCCCGGCAGGCTCCAGGTTTCAACCCGGACCGACTGGCCGGGACGGACATTGTCAAACCGGGTTTCGGCAACTTCGAAATCGACCAGAATGCTATCGATGTTATCAAGCGTCACGATGGCGGTGGAACTGTCAACACGGTCGCCGGCCTCA
The DNA here is from genome assembly GCF_003403095.1 of Thalassospira indica. Classification (NCBI taxonomy): domain Bacteria; kingdom Pseudomonadati; phylum Pseudomonadota; class Alphaproteobacteria; order Rhodospirillales; family Thalassospiraceae; genus Thalassospira; species Thalassospira indica. The sequence goes on from NZ_CP031555.1 coordinate 4,263,631, forward strand.
ACCTGCGGAATGCCGACGATGCCATCAAACGGCGCCAGAATGGTGCGATCGGCCAAATTGACCTCTGCCTGATCAAGGGCGATGCGGGCCTCGGCCAGGGCGGTGCGGGCACTGTCAACTTCGCTTTCGGCAACGGCACCCAGCGGGCGGGCCTTTTCATAGCGGGCAAGAAGTTGTTCGGCATCGCGGGCCTGAACAGCAGCAAGATCGCGGGCAAGGCGTTCGCGATCAGAGTCCAGAATGACAAGAACCTGTCCTTCGGTCACCTTGTCACCGGCGCGTACAAGCACATCTGCAACTTCGCCCGACACGGCTGGATAAATCGAAACACCCAGGGCCGATTTGCCCGTGCCGACCGCTTCGACAACGGTCTTTTCATCCATCAGGCTGGCATATTCGGCAATGACCGGAAGACTGCGTTCGCCGCCACCGCGCTGCCCGGTGCTTGCGGGTTGCGCATCGGGCGCGATTAACGCCGTGATGTCGTCTTTGGCAAAGATATAGGCAGAGGCCGCAACAACAATCAGTGCAACACCTGCGATCAGAAGCGTTGATTTACGCGCCATCACATTGATACTTCCAAGTCGGGCTGACCAAACAACCTTACTGCAAATGACACTGTTCCCGTGCCGGGAAAGTGCCGGTATTTCAATTCAGTACCGAATAGTAGGCTTTATGCTTTTGATGAAATACCGTTGCCCCGAACGATATTGCAACCCGCCAGTGAGAACCACACAAAAAGTGTATCAGAAACGTCGCAGTTTGTATCTTAACTGCTGACAAATCCTGCGTTTTGCGCCGATAGCACTGAGCAAATGCATTAGGCCTGCACACCCTCTATACGGTGCGCAGGCCTTTGTTGTTCAATTTTGAATTTCAGCGGCGAAACCGCGGGCCGGTGCAGGTAAATCAGGCGGCACCACGCTGTTGCGTTTGCGGGAAGACCACCAGATTATCATCATGCCATATGGTGGTTTCTTTGGCGTTGTCGTCAGCGGCATCTGCGTCTTCGTTGCCAGCGGCAGAGGCCACCGCACGGTCAAGGGATGCTGTGAGCTCGGTCACATTTCGATCAACCTCGTCGGCACGACGATTAAGATCAAGGCTGAGCTTGCGGGTAACTTCGATGTCTTCGGATACGGCACCGATGGCGGTCGCAACATTGCGCACCGCATCGCCGGCAAGGGCGATGGCACCGGTAATTTCCTCGGTCTCGCGGCGTTGATGTTCAACATCGCCTGCGACCTCTTCGGAAATCGACATCATCGACCGCACCGTGACCCCGACATCCTCCATGGAGGCAACACACCGATCGGTAACAGCGCCCATGGCGTTGACATGTTCGGTGATCTGTTCGGTCGCGCGTTCGGTCTGGCTGGCAAGGTTTTTGACCTCTGCCGCGACAACGGCAAAGCCCTTGCCGGCGTCACCGGCGCGGGCGGCCTCGATGGTGGCATTAAGGGCCAGCATGTTGGTCTGTCCGGCAATGCCGCGGATCAAGTCAACAATCTGTTCGATGCTGGTGGCGACTTCGCGCAGATCATCGACGGCCTTTGCCGATTCCTCGGTCGAGCCGACGGCACTTTGCGCGATTTCACGTTGATGTTCGACGCGGTTGGCGATCGAGACGATGGCCTCGCGCAGACGGTTGGCAGCATCGCCGATGGCATTGGAATGCAACTGGCTGTCGTGTGCGGCACTGGTTGCGGTTTCGGTTTGACCGGTGACGCGTTCGGCGGCAGCGGCGACTTCGACCACGGCTTCGCGCATGCGGGTCACCTGATGATTGACTGATTTGACAAGACCGGTGGTCTCGCCCTCAATCGTTTCGGCCATCGCGCCAAGCGATGCACGACGTTTTTCTTCCTCGATGCGCTGAAGGGTGATGCGCTCCTCGGCCATTTTTTCGATCTTGAGCGCGTTTTCGCGGAAGATCGCCACGGTGCGTGACATCGCCCCGAATTCATCGCGGCGCTTGATATCGGCAAGCGCGATATCGGTGTCGTTTTCACTCAGCCGGGTCATGTCACCATTCACCCGACGCAGCGGACGCAGGATGCTCATCGCGATGCCAAGCGCAAGGACGACGGCAATCAGAACCCCGATGGCGGCAACCACGATGTTGGTAAGGGCCGAGTTTTCCGACTGATTATGGGCGGCCTCGACCAAGGCGGTTTGATTGGTCATGGCGTCTGTTCGGATATTCTGGGTGATGGTCTGGACTTCACGGACGGCCGATTTGAAGTCATCCATTGATTGACGGAACCCGGCGATGGAGGCTTCGAGCTGGTTCGCGCCCTGTTTGAGCAAGTCATTGTCGCGGATCGCGTAGGAGAACAGCTTTTTCTCGTTCCGGGTCAGGCCATCAAAGGACGCTTTGATTTCTTCCTGAAGATCGGTCAGGGCCGAGGTCTGCGTGCGGGCGGCATCAAGTGAGTCCGCGGTACGCAGGATCGGGAATTGCAGGGAATTGACGATGGCCGCCAAGTTGGCCGCGCCAAGTTTATCTGCGTATTTCTCGGCGATCACCGGATCGCGTTTGGCGATGAAATCTTCAAGCTGGCTTGCGGATTTGCCAAGCTGATTGGCGCCAAGCAGCATGGTTTCCGATGCCGCCGACAGGTTTTCCGCCCGCAGCACAAGCGGCTCCAGCGTTGCGATGTAATCAGCACTGAGGCTTTCAAGCGCATCTGCGCGATCGCTATCGCCGTTTTGACGCAGCTGGGTGACAAGGGTGGCACCGCTTTGCTCGGCTGCCTCGCGCATGGTGGTGATGCCTTCGCGGTCAAGCGGATCAACCGTCTGGGCAAATAACAGGACCTGATTGGAAAGACGCTCCAAGCGCAGTGCATAGTCATTGGCAAGCCCGACCAGACCGGTGCTTTTGGCAATGCGGTCTGCATGCGCGCCAAAGCCCAGAAGGTAGGTTGATGACAAGGCAGACAGGCCAACCAGCAGAACAACCAGAACAAAGAAACCGGCAAAGATGCGCGATCCGATACGAATGCGATCAAGAAACATGGGACATCCAAACAGCAAAATTTACGTTTGGCGCGATTCATACATGTGTGCAGGGCGCGGTTTTGTAACAGTTGGATGAAACCCGCATTTGTCGATCAAAGAAGGTGCCGGATGGTCATTTGCGCTGCGCAAAACAACATTCTGGCCACCCGAAAATGTTCATATGAACATCGCATTATACAATTGGACGAAGGTCATTATCCGTTTCGAAGGGTTTCAAACCGGCAGATTTCCCAAAATCGACCGCGACTCGACCATCCACCGCAAGGTTGCGAAGGCCTCCGGCGATCTTTTGGAATGATGCCAAGTAAAATGTCACGATGACAATATTGTACAAGCTGGCACCCGGCCTTGGCGTTATAATGGCGTCATGAACAGTGCTGCGCGACAGAACACGGCAGCCCAGCGTCGCCAGACGTCATCGCGACCGGCGACCGGCCGCCCCCGCGAGATTGCCCGCCACTGGCGGGCAGCCGATGGCATCGATATGTTCGAAGCCGATTACAAGAACTTCTCTTTCCCCAAGCACAGCCACGACTATTACGCCTTTGGCACTGTCCTAAACGGGGCGGAGCGGTTTACCACCCGCGGGACAAATTATGTCGCCGCGCGGGGGCAGCTTTTGATGATGAACCCGATGCAGGTGCATGATGGCAGCCCGGCATCCGATGATGGCTATCAATACCAGATCATGTTCATCGACCCGAAGGTGTTTGGCGATCTGGTGACGGAGCTTTCGCCCAAAAACAGCGGCCTGCCGTTTTTCGGCTCCTGTGTCGTCAACGACCCGGAATTGCATTTGCAACTGCAAGACCTGCACCGCCTATTTCGCCCGAATGACGATGGCAGCAACGTCAGCAACAGCTTGTTGGAGCGTGACAGTCAGCTTCTTTACAGCGCCGCCCGCCTTGCACTGCGCCATGCCGATGCCCCGCCCTATCTCTATCAGCCGGGCTCAGAGGACAAACGTGTCCGGGCGGTGATTGACTATATGGCAGCACATCTGGATGCCAATATATCGCTTGATGATCTTGCGATGATTACCGGGCTCAGCCGGTTTCATTTATTGCGCGTGTTTCGGGCGGCAACCGGGCTTCCGCCGCATACCTATTTCAACCACATGCGGTTGCGGCGCGCCAAGCGGTTGCTGTTTGACGGGGCGAGCATTGCCGATGCGGCCGCCGCCACCGGCTTTGCTGATCAAAGCCATCTGAACCGCCATTTCAAGGCCATGTGGGGCGTCAGCCCCGGCGCGTTTATCGCAAGTCTTGATCCCTAAACCGGCAAAAAATCGACATCGCCTGCCCATCATGCGGTTAGCTTGGGCAGGCGACATCAGTTGTATTTACGCGCCAGCGCCGCGGCGCTTCATCGCATCGACCACCAGACACAGTTCTTCAAACAGGACCTGTGCCGCGATATGGGCGGTGTTGGTGGTGGTATCATATTGCGGGGCGACTTCAACAACGTCGGCACCGACGAAATCAAGGCCCTTGAGCCCGCGTAAAATCGCCAACGCCTCGCGCGAGGTAAGGCCACCGACCTCTGGCGTGCCGGTGCCCGGTGCGAAGGACGGATCGAGGCAATCAACATCAAAGGACAGATAAACCGGGCCGTCGCCAACCACCTCGCGGGCCTTGGCGATCACGGCATCAATGCCCATTTTCGGCACTTCTTCGGCGTGGATCACGGTCATGCCGCTGTCATAGGAAAATTCCCAAACATATTCCGATGCGCCGCGAATACCGATCTGGATGGTGCGTTCGGGATCAAGAACGCCATCCATCACGGCCTCGCGGAACGGGCCGCCATGATGGAAGCGCGAACCGTCATAGGCCCCGCAGGTATCGCAATGGGCATCAAGATGGATCATGCCAACCGGGCGATCCTTGCCCACCGCCTTCTGGATCGAGTAGCTGATCGAATGATCGCCACCGACCGCAATCGGAATGACGCCAGCCCCGACAATCTTGCTGAAATAGGCCTCGATATCTTCGTGGCAGCTTTCGAGCGAATAGCGGCTTCTGAACGGCACATCGCCAATATCGGCAATGCGGGCCATGGCACCGGGCACCATGCGAAGGACATGTTCATACGGCCCGATGCGTTCGATATTGCGCACCGCGCGCGGGCCAAGACGGGCACCGGCACGGTTACTCACCCCAAGATCCATCGGCACGCCAACGAGTGCGACGTCGAGGTCTGCAAAATTTTCTCGCTCGGCATCAGCGAAAAACGGCGCATCAAGGAAAGTCGGAACGCCAGCAAACGGCCATTTGCGCCCGCCACTTTCGGAAAACTGCGATGCCGCCACTTCGCGGAAATGCGGATCAAAGATGTCGGCCCCTTTGGCGTTGCCATATTTTTCGCGCAGTTTTGCAAGCTTGTCGTCTGTGAACATGGGACCTCCTGAAGTGGCACATCGGTTCGATACGGTATCAATCGATGGCCCGATTTTTCTGTTGGCCCGATCAGATCAAATTGCCATGCCCGGAAAAATCACGTATTTCTGAACTTTACTTTGGCAATCCTCAAAGTAATGACTACTTACCCATGGATCCCGCCCGATGATCACGGAACAGGCCGATCTCAAGCTTTTGCGCATCTTCCTGACCATTGTCGAGGCCGGGGGATTTGCCGCGGCGCAAAGTGATCTCAATCTGTCACTTTCAACAATTTCAAGCTATGTCACCGCCCTTGAGACGCGGCTGGGATTCACGCTTTGCAAACGCGGGCGGGGTGGCTTTGCCCTGACACGCGAAGGCCAGGTTGTGTTTGAAGAAGCCCACCGGCTTTTCAAATCAGTCGGGCAGTATGAAACCAAGATGCGGGCCCTGCGTGACAAACTGAGCGGTACACTAACCATCGGGCTGACCGATAACACGATCACCGATCCGGGGGCGCGGCGGATTGAAAAGACCATTGCGCGGTTTATGGAACGCGCGCCGGATGTGACGCTGAATGTCGTGACCTATCCGCCCAATGATTTGCTGCGTGAAGTGGTGACCGACAATATCCAGATCGGGATTTGCAGCTTTCCAAAGACCGTGCTGGGTCTGCGCTATATCCCGCTTTATGACGAAATCCACCGTTTCTATTGCGGGTCGGATCATCCGCTTTTTGACCGTAAGGATGCGGAAATCGATATCGATGAAATCCGGCGTTATCGCCTGATCGGGCGCAAATCCTGGCTGGGTCGCGATTTGAAAGAATTCGCCATCGCCCGCCCGCATGCCACGGTTACGGACATGGAGGCCGAAGCACGCCTGATCCTGTCTGGCGCCTTTCTGGGCTATCTGCCCGAACATTACGCCAGGCAGTTTGTCGAGGCCGGGCGCATGCGCAGGGTCCTGCCAGATCGGTTGAAGGTCAAAGTCACCTTTCAGGCAAGCCTTGATGACAGCAAGCAACCCGATCCGATCACCAAGCTGTTCCTTGACATGCTGATCGCCGATTTTGCCACCGAACGGGCCTGAGCCACAGGCCCAAAACCGGCAGCAACAACCGATAGCAATATCGTCCAATACCGCCTATTTGATATCGGGCAGTATGGCGCCTGAACTAATGGCTCCTCGCCCACCCGTTTACGCCCATGAAAGTGCCGGTCGCCAAAACGAACCGGCACCAACAACCACAGGAAACGTCGGAAATGTCACGCCCCGGACAGACCGAAAATCAGACCGAGAACCAGATCCAAAACCAGCCCCAGCCCCAGATCGGGCATTTCGACGCGGACACCATCCGGCGCGGTGCCCTTGCCTGCCTGCCGCTTTTGCCCAGCACCATCATCTTTGGTGCGGTACTTGGTGTGTTGGCCGCACAGCGCGGCTTGTCACTTGGCGAGCTTCTGTTCATGAGCCTGGCTGTATTTGCCGGATCAGCGCAGTTCGTGTCGGTCGATCTTTGGCGCGAAACCATTCCGAGTGCGACCATCATCATCGCAACGGCGGTGATTAATATGCGCTATATCCTGATCGGGGCGTCACTGCGCCCGGTGTTTCGCGGTCGTCCGCTGTGGGTCAAGGTGACCGGCATGCATATGGTCGCCGATGAAAACTGGGCCGTGTCGATGACGCAAAAGGATTTGGCCAATCCGGGCTTTTTGCTGGGCGGCGGGATTTTCCTGGGCGTGGTCTGGGCGACCGGCAATACGGTGGGTTACCTTCTGGGCGGGGGCATTCCCGACCCGGAGGTTTATGCGCTTGATTTCGCCTTCACCGCCGTCTTTGCCGCGCTGACCATTGGCATGTGGAAGGGCAAGGTTGACCTTTTACCATGGATCGCCGCCGCGATCGGATCCGTCATTGGCCATTACACCCTGCCCGGCACCTGGTCGATCCTGGCCGGTGCGGGTGCGGGAGTCCTTGTCGCCGCCCTGACCTGGCGCGAAGACATGGATGATGACAGCCTTGAGGCTGAATTTGCCGTTGAAGGCCGGGATGCCTATGGCGCGCCGGAGGGCATTGTCGAAGCCACACCCGTCACGGAGACAGGAAAATGACCCAATTCCCCGATCTGACAAGTTTCAGCGGAGATGCCGTTCTGACCATCCTTGGCATGGCGGCGGTGACCTATGGCATGCGACTGGGCGGGCTTTTGATGGCGGACCGTTTGCCGCAACATGGCCGCTGGGCGCATGTGCTGGAACGCCTGCCCGGTGCGGTTTTGATTTCCGTCTGGGTACCAAGTGCGCTTTCGGCGGGTGCCATCGGCATTGCCGGGGCGGCAGCCACCGTGATTACCATGGCGCTTGCGCGCAACCTGTTTGCCGCCATGGCGGTGGGCATGGTTCTGGTTGGTGTCGGCCGATATTTTATCGGCAACTAGACAACCGCCGAAGACCCGCAAAGAAAAAGCCGCCCTCGGAAGAAGGCGGCTTTTTGCGTTTGGCTGCGTGCAGTAATTACGCCGCAATCAGGTTCTGTTCGCGGGTGGCTTCGAATTTGAGGTTCGGCCAGTCGCGTTGCGTGGTTTCAAGGTGCCAGGCGTTGCGCGCAATAAAGACCAGTGTTTCGTCATGGTCTTCAAACAGCGCCGACTGGTTGGCATCCCGGAATTTCTTGATTTCAAGTGGATCATCTCCCACCACCCAGCGTGCGGCATAGGCCGGGGTCTGTTCGAAATGCACCTTGATGCCGTATTCGGCCGAGATGCGTTCTTTCAGGACCTCGAACTGAAGCTGTCCGACCACGCCAACGATCCAGTCCGCCCCCATCATCGGTTTGAAGACCTGCGATGCGCCTTCTTCGGCGAGCTGTTCAAGCGCGCGCTGAAGGTGCTTGCCCTTGAGCGGATCATCAAGTCGGACTTTCTGCAGCAATTCCGGTGCAAAGGCCGGAACCCCACGGAAGCGAAGGTCTTCGCCCTCGGTCAGTGTATCGCCAATGCGCAAGGTGCCGTGGTTCGGAATACCGATGATGTCGCCCGGCCAGGCTTCTTCGGCAATGTCACGTTCATTGGCAAAGAACAGCATCGGGTTATGCACCGCCATCAGTTTGCCGGCGCGCACATGCTTGAGCTTCATGCCGCGTTTGAAATGGCCCGAGCACAGACGAATGAACGCAATGCGGTCCCGGTGGTTCGGGTCAATGTTGGCTTGAACCTTGAACACGAAGCCGGCGACCTTTGGCTCGACCGCTTCGACCAGACGCGTTGCCGCTTCTTGCGGGCGCGGGGTCGGTGCGATTTCGCCAATGCCGCGCAACAATTCACGCACGCCAAAGTTATTGACCGCCGACCCAAAGAAGACCGGGGTCAGATGGCCTTCGCGGTAGCTTTGCAAATCAAATGGCGGACAGATTTCGCGCACCATTTCTACTTCTTCACGCAGCTTTTCCAGAAGGTAATCGGGGATCAATTCATCAAGCTTTGGATCATCAAGCCCCTTGATCGGGATGGCTTCCTTGACGACATTGCCGCCTTTTTCCATGAACAGAAGCTGATCATTGACCAGATCGTAACAGCCATGGAAATCACGGCCCGAGCCAATCGGCCAGGTCACCGGCGACACATCAAGGGCAAGATCCTGTTCGATCTGATCAATCAGTTCGAACGAATCCCGTGCTTCACGGTCAAGCTTGTTAACGAACGTCGTGATCGGCACGTCACGCAGACGGCAGACCTCAAACAACTTGCGTGTCTGGGCCTCGATGCCCTTCGCACCGTCAATCACCATCACAGCCGAGTCAACGGCGGTCAGAACGCGATAGGTATCCTCGGAAAAGTCTTCGTGGCCCGGCGTATCAAGCAGGTTGAAGATATTTTCTTCGAACTCGAACGTCATGACGGCAGAGGACACGGAGATACCGCGATCCTGTTCGATCTTCATGAAGTCCGAACGGGCACCCTTTTGTTCCTTTTTCGCCTTCACTGCACCAGCCATCTGGATGGCACCCCCGAAAAGAAGCAGTTTTTCGGTCAGGGTGGTTTTACCCGCATCCGGGTGAGCAATGATAGCGAAGGTACGGCGACGCGATACCTGCTTGTCAATCATCGACATGGTTATCAACTTTAATCCGATATGAATTTCTTGGCGCGCAATGTAGCGACTTTTAACGTCATTGCCACCGTGAAATCATCATATCGGACATGAAGCGGGCGGTTTACCCCAACCAGGCTTGCGAAATAACGCCAATTACGAACGAACCGACCAGCGCATAAACCAGATACAGGGCAAAGACCGGCTTTTTGACCAGCGCAAAAACGGCAATCGCCGCCGGGATGGACGATACCCCGCCAGCCACCAGAAACGCCATTGCCGCCCCCGATTGCATACCCTGCGCAATCAGGCCTTCCATGATCGGAAGGGCGGCATAGCCATTCAAATAGGCCGGAACCCCGACAAGGGTGGCAATGGCAATCGGGCCAATCCCGTCCCCACCAAGCAGACCACTGACATTTTCAGCCGGGACATAGGCGACCATGATGCTTTCAAGCAGGAAGGCAAAGGCGATCCACTTGCCCAAAAAGATCATGTTGGCAATCGCAGACGATCTGAACTTTTTGATCCGTTCATCATCGTGCCAGAACTTCCAGACAACCGCCTTGTGCGAACGGACCTTGGCCCCGCCGCAGCCACCATTGCCAACGCCGTCACGCAACGGATCGGCAAGGAAGCCCCGCGACCCCAGCCATAGGGTGACAAAGCCGCCCATCAGACCAAGACCAATCGCCGAGATCATTTTAATCACCGCAAATTCGGTCCCAAGCGTGCCCGCGGTCAGAACAAACATCGCCGGGTCAATCACGGGTGAGGCCAACCAGAACGCCATGACCGGCGCCAACGGAACCCCCATAGCAAGCAGAGCTGCGATCAGCGGGATCACCCCGCAGGAGCAAAATGGCGACAGTGCCCCGAAGGCCGCAGCGGTAAACACCATTCGCACAGGCCGCCCGGCAAAGGCGCGCGAAATCAGGTTATCGGCCCCGGTTGCCGTCGCATAGGCGGCAATACCGATTGAGAGCACCAGAAAAGGTGCCGTGCTTACAAAGGACTCAGCCGTGAACTGCAAACTTGGGACAAATTGCGGCGCGTCAAAGATAAAGATCGCGGCAAGGATGATGCAGGCTGCCAGCAAAACCCGGTCTGTTTGTCGGGCAGTAGTGCCGATGCGGCGCAATTGAAATGTCAGGGCACTCATATCCATATCCCTAGAAAATTAGTTATATTGATCCAAAAAAAGAGACCCGCCCTAGCAGGCCTTTTCCGTTTCACCGGCGACATCAAGATCGACACCGCTGCAGCATTCATCGGTGATGAACCCGACAAGATCGCGCATGACTTCGAAATCCGCCCGGTTACGGGTTTCGCGCCCCAATTTTTCCTGTTTGACCAGACCAGCCTGAACCAAGGTGCCGAGATGATGGGAAAGGGTCGATGCCGGAAGGCCAAGCACCCGCCCGATATCGCCAATATTAAGCCCTTCGTCCCCGGCCTTGACCAGCAGACGATAGATTTTCAGACGGGCTTCGTGGCCCAGTGCGGCAAAGGCCGGTGCAATGATTTTTTCGCTCATGACGCCATTATAACTATATTTCTAGTTATTTAAATACATTTTCTGAAACTCCCGCATCTGACTGATTCAAATATCCTTTTTGACATCACACTTGGGTTTGACCAGCACTGCAATACAAATGTCACTTGCCGGCGTGACTATATGTCGATATTTCCCGACATATGGAAACAAAACACGCAATCAGCGCCCTTGGCGCCCTGGCACAGGAACACAGACTGGCAGCATTCCGGTTGCTGGTTCGGGCCGGGAATGACGGTATTGCCGCAGGCGAACTGGCCCGGCAGATATCCATTCCGCACAACACCATGTCATCTCATCTGACCACACTTAGTCAGGCAGGGCTGATTACCAGCACCCGCGAAGGCCGGTCGATCATTTACCGGATCGTTCCCGATGCCATGCGTGATCTTCTCGGGTTTCTTGCCGATGACTGCTGTCAGGGGCACCCCGAACTGTGCGGGCTGCCAAGCCGTTCTGCCACCGTCGATAAAAAAGGATGCAGCTAGATGGGTATTTTCGAACGTTTTCTGACCATCTGGGTTGCTGTCAGCATCGTGGTCGGCATCGTCTTGGGCGAGATGTTCCCCAGCGTGTTTCAGGCGATTGGCAATCTGACCGCCTATGAGATCAATCTACCGGTGACGGTTCTGATCTGGCTGATGATTGTGCCAATGTTGATGAAGGTCGATTTTGGTGCCCTGCATGAAGTCGGACGGCAATGGCGCGGGATTGGTGTCACGCTTGGTGTGAATTGGCTGATCAAACCGTTTACCATGGTAGCGCTTGGCTGGCTCTTTATTGGCTTTCTGTTCCGCCCGCTCCTGCCCGAGGCACAGATTGAAAGCTACATCGCCGGTTTGATCCTTTTGGGGGCAGCCCCCTGCACGGCGATGGTGTTTGTCTGGTCACACCTGACCAAGGGGGATGCGAACTTTACGCTGACCCAGGTGGCACTTAATGACACGATCATGATCTTTGCCTTTGCGCCGATTGTTGCCTTGTTGCTCGGTATTTCGGCAATCACCATCCCGTGGGAAACGCTGACCATTTCGGTTGTGGCGTTTATCGTTATTCCGGTGATTGCCGGGCAGATTATCCGAAACCGCGTCATGAAAGGCGGGATCGCGGCGTTCAATAACTTTGATGCCAAGCTCAAACCCGTATCGATGATTGCGTTGCTTAGCACGCTGGTTCTGCTGTTTGCCTTTCAGGGGCAGCAGATCATTGCCCAGCCGATGATCATTGCCCTTCTGGCCGTACCGATCATTTTGCAGACCTATTTCATCGCCGCCATCGCCTATCTCGCCAACAAGGTGCTGGGTGTGGAACACAAAATCGCCGCCCCGTCTTCGATGATCGGGGCCTCGAACTTCTTTGAACTGGCTGTGGCAACCGCCATCGGGTTGTTTGGCTTTTCATCGGGTGCGGCCCTTGCCACCGTGGTTGGTGTGCTGGTCGAAGTGCCGGTGATGCTGTCACTTGTCGCCATTGCCAACCGCACCCGTGGCTGGTTCACCCCATCGAAAATTGCAAACTAAGGGAGCCCTGATATGAGCCGCAAAATCCGCATTGGCATCAATGGTTTTGGCCGCATGGGCCGTCTGGTTCTGCGCGCAGGATGGGGGCACCCGGACCTTGAATTTGTCCATATCAACGAGATCAAGGGCGGGGCTGTTACCGCGGCCCATTTGCTGGAATTTGATTCGGTCCATGGCCGCTGGGGCAATGGTGTTGCCTGCATCGATGATTATGTGGTCATCGATCAGACGCACAAGATCAGTTTTAGCGAAAATGCCACCCCCGGCGAGACCGATTGGGTCGGCATGGGGTGCGACATTGTTCTGGAATGCACCGGCAAGTTCAAAACGCCCGAGACGTTGCAGCCCTATTTTGATCAGGGGGTTAAAAAGGTCATCGTTGCCGCCCCGGTCAAGGAAGGCGCACTTAACATCGTTTACGGCGTGAATGATGATCTTTATGACCCAACCCAGCATCACCTTTTGACCGCGGCGAGTTGCACGACCAACTGTCTGGCGCCAGTGGTCAAGGTCATGCACGAGAAGCTTGGCATCGTGCATGGATCGATCACCACCATTCATGATGTCACCAACACCCAGACGATTGTCGATCTGCCGCACAAGGATTTGCGCCGCGCACGGTCGTGCCTGCAATCGCTTATCCCGACCAGCACCGGCTCGGCGACCGCGATCACAATGATTTACCCGGAACTCAAGGGCAAGCTGAACGGTATTGCCGTGCGTGTCCCGTTGCTGAATGCGTCGCTGACCGATTGTGTGTTTGAAGTCGCAGAAGACACCGATACTGAGACCGTCAATCGCCTGATGCGTGAGGCATCTGAAACCTATCTTGCCGGTATTCTTGGCTATGAAGAACGCCCGCTGGTCAGTGCCGATTACCTTAATGACAGCCGGTCTTCGATTATCGATGCCGGATCGACCATGGTGATCGACAAGCGGCAGGTCAAAATCCTGGCCTGGTATGACAATGAATGGGGATATGTCTGCCGGATGGCGGATTTGGCGGCCAAAGTCGCGCAACACCTTTTGGGAAAATAGCAAAGATGTCGGCCGCAATCCGCAACTATGCGCTGGTCACTGGGGCCTATTGGGGCTTTACCCTAACCGACGGGGCGCTTCGTATGCTGGTGCTGTTGCACTTTCACGGCATTGGCTATTCGGCGTTTGAAATCGCGCTGTTGTTCATCCTGTACGAAGTGGCAGGCATCGTCACCAATCTGGTCGGTGGGTGGCTAGCGCAGGCGCGCGGATTGCGCTTTACCCTGTTTGCAGGGTTGGCATTGCAAATTGCATCGCTGACCGCCCTTTCATTTACCAATCCTGATTGGCTTCCGGCCATTTCGGTCGCCTATGTCATGGGGCTTCAGGCGGCATCGGGGGTGGCCAAGGATCTGACCAAGATGTCGAGCAAATCGGCGATCAAGGTTCTGGTCCCCGCCCATGCCGAGGGGGCGCTTTTCCGTTGGGTTGCGCTTTTGACCGGATCGAAGAACGCGCTTAAGGGTGTGGGCTTTTTCATGGGTGGAGCGTTGCTGTCCTGGCTTGGCTTTTCCGGTTCGCTTTTGGCGATGGCCGCGGGTCTTGCCCTGACCCTTGTGGCGGTTGCCATATCGCTCGGCTCTGCGATGGCCGGCCCGGCCGGCGCGATGAAGCCGAAATTTCGTGATGTCTTTTCGCGTGATCGCAAGATCAATGTTCTGTCCGCCGCACGTCTGTTTTTGTTTGGTTCGCGCGATATCTGGTTTGTCGTGGGTCTGCCGGTGTTTCTGGCATCCGAGCTTGGCTGGGGCCATATCGAAGTCGGCAGTTACATGGCGCTTTGGGTGATCGGATATGGCTTTATTCAGGCCATTGCGCCGAAGATGCTGCGTGCGAAAACCCGCGAGCCGGATGGCCGCACTGCGCAAATCTGGATTGCCGCCCTTATTGCCGTGTCTGCTGCTATTGCCATTGCCATCACACAGGACTTCGCCCCGGAACTTGCCGTTCTGGGTGGGTTGCTGGTGTTTGGGATTGTCTTTGCGATCAACTCATCCCTGCATTCCTACCTGATCCTTGCCTATGCCGAGGGCGACAAGGTCGCGATGAATGTCGGGTTCTATTATATGTCGAACGCCATCGGACGTTTGACCGGAACGGTACTTTCGGGGGTGGCGTATCTTTATGGCGGATTGGTCGGATGCCTTGTGACATCAATCGCGTTTTTAACGCTCGCCTGGGTGATCAGTGCCGCCCTGCCATCGCGTTCAGCGACACCAACGCATGGTTGATTGGAAAAAACTTCCTTCGCAGATGCGGGATAAATACCTGAAAAGACTCATAAACCGATTTCATGAAACTTTAATCGCGCAAAAAGCCGTGACAAGACACTGCATATAGGGGTACGATTCCAATTAACGGTCAATAACTGGACCGCAGGAGGAGTTCCCGAGTGCCGCGAAAAAGCGTCTTAAACCGAGAATTTTCGCCCCCCGGATCGCACATGCAACATGCTGTGACCGGCGGAAACTCCTACCGCCACTTCCATCGCGAGATGAAAATTGAATGCGCGCCTTTCCATAACGGAATGGCGCGTTTTGCTTTTTTGGCCACTTTGTTGAGGTGATTGTCATGGGTAAGCGCGCAGCACGTCGTCGTAACCGTCCGCAGCAGTCTAATAACAATGTTCATGAACTGTTTGATGAAAACAATGCTGATTGGCACCCGCTTGGCGGGTCGGATCAGACCGGAACAGAACAGAAAGGACAACGCGATCAAAGCTACCGCCGCAACATCCGCCCGAAAAGTGAAAACCAGGCAGCCCTGATGGATGCCATCGACAATTACAATCTGGTCATGGCCCTTGGCCCGGCCGGCACCGGCAAAACCTATATCGCTGTATCCAAGGCGGTCGAAGCCCTTGATAACGGCGACATCGCCCGCATCGTTCTGGCCCGCCCTGCGGTTGAAGCCGGGGAAAATATCGGTTTCCTGCCAGGTGACGTCGAGGCCAAAATGGCACCGTATCTGCGCCCGCTTTATGATGCGCTCAATGATCGCCTGGGGGCGAAGCGCCTTAAGACTTATATCTCGGACGGCACGATCGAGATTGCACCGATCGGTTATATGCGGGGTCGCACACTCAACAACGCCTTTGTGGTGATCGACGAGGCGCAGAACTGCACATACGGACAGCTTAAGATGCTGGTCACTCGCCTTGGCTGGAACTCCACCATGATCCTGACCGGCGACCCGGACCAGACCGACCTTCTGCCGGAAATGTCGGGTCTTTCGGAAATGTCCGAACGTCTTGAAAATGTCGAGGATGTCGCCTGTGTCCAGCTGCGTGACAAGGACATCGTCCGTCACCCGCTGGTCGCAAGCATGTTGACCGTTCTTTAGGTTTCAACACAGCAAACTGCAAAAACACTGCATATAACAAAGGCGGGCCCGAGAGGGTCCGCCATTTTTTGTGGTCATCTGTGAAACCGTCTGGCGCCTAGCGCCCCATGGCCGCGACTTCGCCGACACTGTTGTTGACCGGGATGTCGTGCTGCCCGGCACGTTTGGCGCGGCCGGTGTGCCAGAATTCCGGATCCTCGGTATAGCCGCTGAATTCATCAAGGTGGATGTCTTCGGGCGGTTCCGGATGGATGGTGATATCGAGATCGGGATATTCTGCACGGATGCTGTCCATCACCTGATGACAGATGGTGTGCGATTCGCGCATCAGCATGCCGCCATCCATGATCAATTCGATCTCGGCAAAGCGATGCACGCCCGATGAACGGGTCCGCAGACGGTGGATGCCGATGACATCGGGGTTTTTCATGGTCAGTTCGATGATGCGCTGGCTATCAGATTCGGGCAGTTCCGCATCCATCAGAACCTTGACCGAGGTCCGGCCAACCTTGACTGCGGAATAGAGCAGGAAGATCGCAACAAGCCCGCCAATCGCCGGATCGGCCCAGGCAAGGCCCGACATCCCGCCAAACAGGGCAATCATCACCGCCAGATTGGACAGAATATCGCTGCTGTAATGAAGCGAGTCCGCCTCGACCGCGGCCGAGCCTGAAATCCGCACCGCCTTGCGCTGAAGCAAAACCAGACCAATGGTCATGATCAGCGAAACACCCATGATCCAAAGGCCTTCGACGGCAAATGAAATTGGCATGGGTTCGGTGATGCGCGATGCCGCCTCGGCCAGAACCAGGATCGCAGCCCCAATCATGAAGGCGGATTGGAACAGACCGGCAAGCGGTTCTGCCTTCCCATGGCCAAATCGGTGATCGTAATCCGCCGGACGCCAGGCCGACCGCACAGCCATGAAGTTGATCACAGAGGTACCAACATCAAGCATGCTATCAATCATGGAAGATAGAAGGCTGACGGAATCGGTCAGGAACCAGCCGACAGCCTTGATCAGGATCAGTGTCGCAGCAATGACAATGGAGGCCGTCGTTGCACGACGCGCCCAAGTCTCTTTCTGTGCGATGTCAATGACGGGACATTGACTCATCAGTTGTCAACCTCTGGCCTACCAATACGCTTACTGACCACCGTTTTATAGCCTGTTTGCGTACAATATGTAATGTCTATTGCCATATTTTCGCCCGTCCTAGGGCAGCAAATAGCGCATATTTGATATTCCGCAAGGTTTCCAAGCCTTTTTAAAGGGATTATATGTCGCATCCGGGCACATAATTGATACTGTAAAGCCTGCTAGGGACGAGAAACGATAATATGATTGTAGAGATCGGACATTACGCGCTGATACTGTCATTGGTGATGGCAGTGGCCCAATCCACCGTACCGTTTCTGGCGGCATCGCGGCGTGACGCCGCACTTCTGGCCGTCGCACCACGGTTGGCTTTGGCATGCTTTGCACTGGTCGCGGCAAGTTTCCTTGCGCTAACCTATGCCTATGTCAGTTCCGACTTCTCGGTCCTTAACGTTCTGGCTAACAGCCATACCTCCAAACCGAAGATCTACAAGATCACAGGCGTTTGGGCCAATCACGAAGGATCGATGCTGCTTTGGGTGCTGATCCTGACCCTGTTTGGTGGCGCGGTGGCGGCATTTGGCCGCAATCTTCCGCCGACGCTACTGGCCCGTGTGCTGGGTGTGATGGGGCTGATTGGGGCTGGCTTTATCCTGTTTATTGTTCTGACGTCGAACCCGTTTGAGCGCGTCTTGAACCCGCCGCTTGACGGCGAAGGCATGAACCCGCTGTTGCAGGACCCGGGCATCGCCATTCATCCGCCGTTCCTCTATCTCGGCTATGTCGGATTTTCGGTGGCCTTTGCCTTTGCGGTCGCAGCCCTGATTGAAGGCCGGGTTGATCCGGCTTGGGCGCGTTGGGTGCGCCCCTGGACGCTGGCAGCCTGGGTATTTCTGACCGCCGGCATCGGGCTTGGTTCCTGGTGGGCCTATTACGAGCTTGGCTGGGGCGGCTGGTGGTTCTGGGACCCGGTCGAAAACGCATCCTTCATGCCGTGGCTTGCGGGGACTGCGCTTTTGCATTCGGCCATCGTGGTGGAAAAGCGCGACGCGCTTAAAAGCTGGACCATCTTTTTGGCGATCCTGGCGTTTTCCTTCTCGCTTCTGGGGACCTTCCTTGTGCGGTCGGGTGCGCTGACATCGGTGCATGCCTTTGCCACCGATCCGACGCGCGGGGTGTTTATCCTGTTCCTGCTGTTCATTGCCGTTGGCGGGTCGTTAACACTTTATGCCTGGCGGGCACCGACATTGAAGGGTGGCGGGCTGTTCCAGCCGATCTCGCGCGAAGGGGCGCTTATTTTTAACAATGTCCTTTTGTCGATTGCCGCCGCCATGGTTTTGCTCGGCACACTTTATCCGCTGTTGCTTGAAACCCTGACTGGCGAGAAAATCTCGGTCGGCGCACCGTTCTTTAACGCGACCTTCGTTCCGATCATCACCCCGGTAATTGTCGCGATGGCCTTTGGCCCATTGATGCCGTGGAAACGTGCCGACCTTCTTGGCGTGTTTAACAAGCTCAAGATCGCCCTTGCGGCTGCCTCCGTTGTGGTGCTGGTGACACTTTGGCTGTCGGGTGGCCCGGCCTTTGCCCTGTTCGGGATGGGGCTTGCAGCCTGGCTGTTTGTCGGATCGATCCTTGAGTGGTCGGGCCGGATCAAGCTGTTCCGCGAGCCAGTTGGCACCAGCCTGCGCCGCATGCGCAATCTGCCGCGCTCGGCCCACGGCACGATGCTGGCCCATGCCGGTGTGGCAATCGTGGTGGCCGGTATCACCGGATCGCAGGCCTGGACCGAAGAAGCCGTTCAGTCACTTGCCGTTGGCGAAAGCACCGAACTTGCCGGGCATACCTTTATCCTGTCTGGCATTCGTGAATATCAGGGGCCGAACTATGCCGCCCGCGAAGCGGAAATCACCATCACCACACCGGGCGAACGCACCGTTGTCCTGACACCGGAAAAGCGCGTCTACACGGTCGAAGGCATGCCAACCACCGAAGCCGGCATTCAGTCAAGCTTCACCGGTGACATCTATGCCGTGATCGGTGATCAGGATGAAAGCGGCAAATGGATCACGCGGTTTTACGTCAAACCCCTGATCCCATGGATGTGGTTTGGTGGGCTTGTCATGGTGTTTGGCGGTTTGATGTCGCTTTCGGATCGTCGTTATCGCATCGGGGCACCGGCCCGTTCCCACAAAACTGCCGCCAAAGCAGTGCCCGCAGAATAAGCCAAGGACAGGATACCTAAATAATGACCATCTGGATTGTTCTTGGCGCGATTACCCTGCTGCTTGCGGGGTTCATTCTGTGGCCGATTTTTGGCGGCAACCGTAAAGCTGGATCGGATGAGGCAAGTGATGCGTCGTCAGCATCGGCGCTTGAAGATGGCAGCCCGGAAAACGAGCTTTCGCGCGATCTGGCGGTTTATCGTGATCAGCTTTCCGAGATTGACCGTGATATTGAGCGCGGCGTTCTAAGCGCAGAACAAGCCGATGCCGCGCGCACCGAAGTTCAGCGTCGTATTCTGGCGGCCGATCAGCGCATCAAAAAGCAACAGCCCACTGACACTATCGAGCAGACATCGGCAAACAAGCCCGTCCGGGCCATTGCCGCCGGTTTTATCGTGCTGTTCATTGCAGGCGGGTTCGGGCTTTATCTTGATCTTGGCAATCCGACCATGCCAGACCGTCCGATCACCAGCCGCACCGATGAAATCAATGCCGTGCGCATGGCCCAGACGGCGGATGAAGACCGCCAGTCGGTGCTCAATCGTGCCGTTAGCGATCTGTCGCAAAGGCTTTTGGAAAATCCAGATGATCTGCGGGCCTGGGAATTGCTGGGTGCCAGCCTGATGGCGCTTGGTCGCCCGGAAGAAGCACAAACCGCGTTTCTTGAAACCGTCAAACGGTCTGGACGCGACGGTGATTATCTGGCCATGTATGCCGAAAGCCTGATCCGCAGCAACAACGGCCAAATCAATACAACAGCCCGTGGCGTGCTGCGCGAAGCCGAAAAAACTGACAGTACCGATCCGCGCATCCAGTTTTATCTTGGCCTTGCCGATGCACAGGAAGGCAATGTCGGTGCTGCGGTCGATCGCTGGATCGCGCTTGCCAATGGGGCACCGGGCGATGCCCCGTGGTTGCCGATGGTGGTTGGCCGGATCAACGAAGCCGCCCTTGCCCAAGGGATCGACATTGAAGGACGCCTGAACATTGCCGAAAACACGTCCACCGGCCCAAGTCAGGAAGATATCGCCGCCGCGCAGGAAATGACACCTGAAGAGCAGCAGCAAATGATCATGTCGATGGTCAATGGATTGGCCGAACGGCTGGAGGCTGAGCCGAACAATCCCGACGGGTGGGCCCGCCTGATGCAGGCCTATATGGTGCTGGGCCGGGAAGACGATGCCAAGGCGGCGTTCGAGAAGGCCAGCACGGTGTTTGCCGACCAGCCGGAACTAATTGCCCGATTCGACTCGCTGGCACAAGAAATCGGCATCTCGGCGAACTGAGCAGGCATTTATCGGTAATATTGCCGATAAAAATTGTTTTGCAGAAACTCTTTTCCCTGCACTTTTGAACCATTATATCCCATACAGTCGGATAATATCTGCAACTTTACTGAAGTCTTATTGAATTGAACTTCGTGCTGAGGTATGAAATTAAGACTTAAGGATAGATAAGAAATACATCATATATGTGATTCCAAAGAATACCTTTCGATGGTGGGGGCCATCTTTTTCTTTCGGATCAATATATTGACAGGCTCACAAAACAAAAGATCAGGGATGACCATGCGCACCAAAAGCTCATCCCTAAGGATAGCGGATCAGCATGCCGGATCAAAAGAACGGTTCAATAAACAACCTGTTGTTGATTGAAGATAATCCTGGTGATGCGCGCCTGGTGCGCGAAGCACTTCGGGAATTCAAACAACCGGTTGAATTGCATCACGTAAAGGATGCGATGACCGCACTGCAGTTTTTGCAGCAAGATGGTCCGTATCGCAATTCACCGCGCCCACGCCTGATTCTTCTGGACCTCAACATGCCGCGCAAGGATGGCCGCGAAATGTTGCGCGATATCCGCAATGATCCCAATTGCGCATCCATTCCGGTAATCGTCCTGACAACGTCCGGTGCCGAGCATGATGTCGATCTGTGCTATGCCGCCGGGGCAAACTGTTATTTGCGGAAACCGGTTGATGTGACAGAATTCATCGAACTGATGAAAATGATCGAATCCTTCTGGCTGGGACTGGCGTTGACCCCCACGCCGTAACCCCCTGCCAGAGAGACTGCCGTGCGCCGCCCGACATCTCTGCTTTTGACATCCCGGCCCATCCCGACCTGCCTTAGGATTGCGCTGCGTGAATTGCGCAAACCCGGTATTGGCATTGTCACCCTGTTCGCCACCCTTGTCTTTGCCGCGACCATTCTGGTGCTGACCGTCAGTCTGACGCAGTCGGTTCGCGATGGGTTGCGCCAGTCAGCACAACAGACCATCGGCGGGGATATCTCGCTGCGTCTGTTTCACCGGGCAACGACGATAGATGAAATTGCCTTTCTTGAAACGCTTGGCACCCTCAGCCTGACAATCGAACAAAGGGTGATGGTCCAGCCATCCGACAATCAACAGGTCGTGCTTTCCGAACTGAAGGCGGTTGATGCCGCCTATCCGCTTTTTGGACATCTGAAACTGTCGCCAGACATTCCCCTTTCGGAAGCCCTTGGCACCCGCGATGGCACACCCGGCATTGTCGTTGGTCCCGAACTGGTTGAAGACGTTGGGTACAGGGTCGGCGATACCCTTTATCTTGGGGGTCAGCCTTACCAGATCCGCGCACGTATCGCCGCCGAGCCAGAACGCAAATTCAGGCTGTTCTCGCTTGGTCCCCGCGTGATCGTTGGGCTCGACGCGTATCGCAACAGCCCACTTTTGGCACCGGGAAAGCAGGTTTACTGGTATCTGCGGATCAAACTGCCACCGAATAACGCGCGATCGCCGGATCAGATTATTGCCGCCATCGAGGACCGATTTCCAGATAGCGGATGGCGGATTGTCAGTGCGGCGGACGGCGTCCCCGGGCTTGAACGCATCGGGGATTTCGCGTCCGCCTTCGTCAGCCTGATGGGAATTGCGATCTTTGCCATCGCGACAAGTGCCATCCGAAATGCCCTGACAGCCGACCTTGCCACGCGACGTCCGCGCTTTGCGACCCTGCGCAGCCTGGGCGCCCGACCACAGGAAGTTGCCACCAGCATTATCTGGCAAATGGGACTTATCACTGCCTTCGCCATCCTGATTGCGGTTGTTTTGACTGTAATCGCGGGCGAGGTGCTTGGTCCGTTGTTCGCCGAAATGCTTGGCTTTGACGTACGGCCAACTTTCGAGAATGGCACGTTGATTGCGGGCTTTGTTTTCGGCTTTGTTGCCCTTGTTTCTATCAACCCGATCCGCGATGCCAGCGATGCTTCCCCGGCCTTCCTGTTTCGCCATCAGGATCACCGTGAAACGCAGGACACCATAAAACGCCGTTCGACCAAGCTCATAATCACAAAGGCCCTCATTGCGGCCTGCTTGCTTGGCATTGCCGGCGCCCTGATTGACCTTGGCTGGTTTTCGCTTGTCTTGTTGGCGGTTCTTGTCGGATGCCAGATTCTTTTTGTCGGTCTCGGACGGATAATCCGGGCAATGGCAGGAAGGTTATCAACAGGACATCGCCTTTCCCTCACCCTTCGTCTGGCATTGCGCAATATCGCCCGGCCTTCTGCGCCAACCGTAACCATCACCGCGTCCTTTGGTCTGGCGATGACTTGTCTGACCGCGGTTATGCTGTTTGGCAGCTTGGCGGGGCAGCATTTGAAATCCGTCTTGCCGTCCCAGACCCCGGATGTGGTGTTTTTCGATATCCCGCCCAAAGAACAAGACGCCTTTCAGGCAGAAATCCAACGCACTGATGGTGTTCAGAGCGTCACCCAGATGCCGTTTCTGCACGGTCGGGTCACGCATCTGAACGGCGTGCCATTGACGCAGGCCCAAGTACCACGGCGCTATCACTGGTTCCTGCGCGGCGACCGGGGCATGTCATGGACGGATCGTCCGACAGCATACATGACCGAAAGCACGCTTACAGATGGCCACTGGTGGCCGCCAGAGAGCGTCAATGAAGGACTGGCGTCCCTTGACGCCAGTGTCGCACAGGCAATCGGTGCGGCGGTCGGAGACAGCCTGACGGTCAATATCATGGGAAAGCCCCATAACGTCCGCATTGCCAATCTGCGACAGATTGACTGGACCCGACTTGACCTTGATTTCCCGATTGTGCTGTCGCCAATGTCGTCGGCCTTTGACCATGGGGTGATAAGTGCTGTGCAGCTCAATGACACGATGGATGCAAGGACGTCGATGGACCCGATCCTTGAGACCCATCGCGATATCCCGGTGATTTTCGTCAACGACGTTCTGGCAAAACTGACCGGCTTGTTTGACGGTGTGGTCGCAGGGCTGCTCACGATCACGCCACTGGCGACCCTTGGCGCGGTTCTGGTGATTATTTGCGGACTGATCGCGCTGCGCCAGCGTCAGACAGAAACAATTGCCATGCTGCGCGCCCTTGGTATTCGGCCCAGTCAAATCACCCGAACCGGGGCGCTTGAAACCGGACTGATGGTTGCGATCAGTGGACTGGTTGGACTGATGGCCGGCAGCGGGATTGCAATTATCGCCGCACAAGCCATCGGCACCATTGATCTCGCACAGGTCGCGACAATCGCCGGACCGATGATCGCAACGGCATTTGGCGCGATCGTGGTGCTGGGGTTTGGGGGTGGCTGGATTTTGCAGGCAGCAAGTTTACGCGCGCAGGCGGGCTGGCGCGGTTAGGCCGAAACCCGAAAGCCCCAAAACGACCCAAGACGACATCGGACAACAAAAAAGGCCGCCCCATCAGGACGGCCTTCTTAAATGATTTTCTGAAAGCAGGCTTAGTTGCTCAGGGCCTGGATCTGTGCACGGGCAATGTCGAGCGCGCGCTCGGCATTGGCTTTGTCGTGTGCAGTCTCGGCAGACTTGAGAGCGGCCTGAGCCTCTTCAAGACGGGCCTGTGCTTCGTCAGCTTTCAAATCGGAAACCGGAACCGCTTCTTCTGCCAGAATGGTGCAACGCTCGGGATTAACCTCGGCAACACCGCCAGCAACGAAGATACGTTCGGAAACCTTACCACCTGCATAGATGTCGATGACACCCGGACGAATGGTCGAGATCATCGGCGCATGCTTCGGCAGAACACCAAAATTCCCGTCCGTGCCCGGAACAACGACCATCTCGACCGGCTCGGATTTGAGCAGGGCAGACGGTGAAACAAGTTCCAGTACAGTCGTATCAGTCATGACAATCCTCGCTCCTTAGCCGGAGGGGGACCAAAGCTGCCTTAGGCAGCTTCGGCCATCTTCTTGGCTTTTTCGATGGCTTCTTCGATGGTGCCGACCATGTAGAATGCCTGTTCCGGCATGTGGTCATATTCACCAGCGCAGATCGCTTTGAAAGCCTTGATGGTGTCTTCGAGCTGAACGAACACGCCCGGAGTACCGGTGAAGACTTCTGCAACGTGGAACGGCTGCGAAAGGAAACGCTGGATCTTACGGGCACGTGCCACAACCAGTTTGTCTTCTTCCGAAAGCTCGTCCATGCCGAGGATGGCGATGATGTCCTGCAGGCCTTTGTAGGTCTGAAGAACACGCTGAACTTCACGCGCGGTCTCGTAGTGTTCCTGACCAATGACGCCCGGATCCAGAGCACGCGAAGTGGAGTCGAGCGGGTCAACTGCCGGGTAGATGCCGAGCTCGGCAATCTGACGGTTCAGCGTGGTGGTTGCGTCAAGGTGGGCAAACGAGGTTGCCGGTGCCGGGTCAGTCAAGTCATCGGCCGGGACGTAAATTGCCTGAACCGAGGTAATGGAACCTTTTTTGGTCGAGGTAATACGTTCCTGCAGCGCACCCATGTCGGTTGCCAGCGTCGGCTGATAACCCACAGCAGACGGGATACGACCGAGAAGTGCCGACACTTCCGAACCAGCCTGGGTAAAGCGGAAGATGTTATCGACGAAGAACAGAACGTCCTGGCCTTCTTCATCACGGAAGTATTCCGCAAGGGTCAGACCGGTCAGAGCAACACGTGCACGTGCTCCCGGGGGTTCGTTCATCTGGCCATAGACCAGTGCGGCTTTGGATTCGCCTTCCGGGTTGATAACGCCCGATTCCATCATCTCGTGATAGAGGTCGTTACCTTCACGGGTACGTTCACCAACACCAGCAAAGACTGAGTAACCACCGTGGCCTTTTGCCACGTTGTTGATCAGTTCCATGATAAGGACGGTTTTACCAACGCCCGCACCGCCGAACAGACCAATTTTACCACCCTTGGTGTACGGCGCGATAAGGTCGATAACCTTAATGCCGGTCACAAGGATTTCGGTTTCGGTGGACTGGTCGATGAAGTCAGGTGCTTCACGGTGGATCGGAGAGGTCTTGGCTGCATTAACCGGACCACGTTCGTCAACCGGCTCACCGATAACGTTCAGAATACGACCAAGGGTTTCCGGACCAACCGGAACCGAGATCGCGTCACCGGTGTCGGTGACTTCCTGACCGCGCTGCAGACCTTCGGTGGTGTCCATTGCGATCGTACGGACCGCATTTTCACCAAGGTGCTGTGCAACTTCAAGAACCAGACGCTGACCGTTGTTGTCAACATGCAGCGCATTCAGAATGGGAGGCAGATCGCCGTCGAATTTAACGTCGACGACGGCGCCCATTACCTGGGAAATTTTCCCCGCCTTCTTGTTCGCCATAGTTATTGTCTCCTGCTCGGACAAAGCTATCCGTTAACTTCCTGCGACCCGCTTACAAAGCCTCGGCGCCGGAAATGATTTCAATCAGTTCATTGGTGATCTGAGCCTGACGTGAGCGGTTGTACTGGATGCTCAGTCGGTCGATCATATCGCCGGCATTGCGGGTTGCGTTATCCATCGCGGACATACGCGCACCGTGTTCAGATGCGCTGCTTTCAAGCATTGCACCGAAAATCTGGACGCCAACGTTACGCGGCAGCAAATCAGCCAGAATGGCTTCTTCGGACGGTTCGTATTCATAAACCGCAGAAGAACCAGTTGCTTCTTCCTGCTCGTCTGCTTCTTCACCCGTGAACGGGATCAGCTGCTGAGCGGTTGCCACCTGCGAAATCGCGGACACGAACTTGTTGTAGAAGATCGTGCAGACGTCGAATTCGCCTTCGTCGTAAAGCGCCAGAACCTTGTCTGCCACCTCGGTTGCCGAAGAGAAATCAATCCCCTTCTTGCCCTCGATGCCAGTATACCGGGCGACAATATTGTCACCAAATTCACGCTTGAGCGCATCTGCCCCCTTGCGGCCAACACAGATCAGCTTCACCGTCTTGCCTTCAGCCTGCAGGGCTTTGGCTTTCAGACGGGTTGCTTTGACGATCGATGCGTTAAAACCACCGCAAAGGCCACGGTCTGCGGTGAAGACGACGAGCAGATGCACATCATCCTTACCGGTACCGGCCAGAAGCTTTGGCGCCCCTTCATTGCTGCTGACGGCAGTTGCAAGACGGCCCAGCATCGTCCCCATGCGTTCAGCATAGGGACGCGCTGCTTCCGCTGCATCCTGTGCACGACGGAGCTTGGAGGCTGCCACCATCTTCATCGCCGAGGTAATCTTCCTCGTCGATTTGACGCTGGCAATGCGCGAGCGCAGATCCTTCAAACTAGCCATTGCGTTTCCTCCTTCGCCTAAGTTTCAGTCTTACGCGAAGGTTTTCGCGAACTTGTCGAGGAACGCTTTAAGCTTGGCTTCGCTGTCATCGGACAGAACTTTCTCGGTGCGGATCGCATCGAGGATATCAGCGCCAGCCGAACGAATTTCGGACAGGTACTGTTCTTCGAAGGCGCGAACCTTGTTCACCGGAATGCTGTCGAGATAGCCTTTAACACCAGCGTAGATCACAACAACCTGCTCTTCGACCTTGAGCGGCGAGTACTGCGGCTGCTTGAGCAGCTCGGTCAGACGTGCGCCACGGGCCAGAAGTTTCTGGGTTGCCGGATCAAGATCCGATGCGAACTGTGCGAATGCTTCCATCTCACGATACTGAGCGAGTTCCAGCTTGATCG
Organism: Thalassospira indica; assembly: GCF_003403095.1. NCBI lineage: Bacteria > Pseudomonadati > Pseudomonadota > Alphaproteobacteria > Rhodospirillales > Thalassospiraceae > Thalassospira > Thalassospira indica. The sequence goes on from NZ_CP031555.1 coordinate 4,290,873, forward strand.
AGCCAGCAACCTGCTTCATCGCTTTGATCTGTGCGGACGAACCAACACGCGAAACCGACAGACCAACGTTCACAGCCGGGCGCACGCCTTTGTAGAACAGGTCGGTTTCAAGGAAGATCTGACCGTCGGTGATCGAGATCACGTTGGTCGGAATAAACGCCGAAACGTCGTTACCCTGGGTTTCAATAACCGGAAGTGCGGTCAGCGAGCCAGCGCCGTTTTCGTCATTCATCTTTGCCGCACGTTCCAGCAGACGGGAGTGCAGATAGAAGACGTCACCCGGGAATGCTTCACGTCCCGGCGGGCGGCGAAGCAGCAGCGACATCTGACGATAAGCAACAGCCTGCTTGGACAAATCATCATAGAAGATGGTTGCGTGCATGCCGTTGTCACGGAAGTACTCACCCATTGCGCAAGCAACGAACGGTGCGATGAACTGCATCGGCGCCGGGTCGGATGCGGTCGCAGCAACAATGATGGTGTTTTCCATCGCGCCGCGCTCTTCAAGGACCTTAACAACCTGTGCAACGGTCGAACGTTTCTGACCAACTGCAACATAGATGGAGAACATCTTGTCGCTGTCGGATTTCGCTGCATCGTTCACCGGCTTCTGGTTCAGAATGGTGTCAACGATGATGGCGGTTTTACCGGTCTGACGGTCACCAATGATCAGCTCACGCTGGCCACGGCCAATCGGGATCAGCGAGTCAATCGACTTGATACCGGTCTGTACCGGCTCGTGAACCGATTTACGCGGGATGATGCCCGGTGCTTTGACGTCAGCAAGGCGACGTTCTTTTGCACCCAGTTCGCCTTTGCCGTCGATCGGGTTACCCAGACCGTCAACAACGCGACCAAGAAGTTCTTTGCCAACCGGAACGTCAACGATGGCGCCAGTACGTTTAACCTGGTCACCTTCCTTGATCGAACGGTCAGAACCGAAGATCACGACACCAACGTTGTCTTCTTCGAGGTTAAGGGCCATGCCCTTAATGCCACCCGGGAAGTCAACGAGTTCACCAGCCTGGACGTTGTCCAGACCGTAAACACGGGCAATACCGTCACCGACAGACAGAACCTGACCGACTTCGGCAACTTCGGCTTCAGCACCAAAATTGGCAATCTGATCCTTAAGAATAGCGGAGATTTCCGCGGCGCGGATTTCCATCACGCAACCCCTTTCATAGCGAGCTCGAGCTTCTGCAGTTTAGTACGAAGCGAGGCATCAAAAACCCGGGAACCGACCTTGACGACAAGACCGCCAAGAACAGCCGGATCAACTTTAAGGTCCACTTTTACAGTGGCGCCAACAACTTCTTTGAGAGCGCCGGTAACGGCTTCGATTTGCTCTTTTTTCAGCTCGGAAGCCGAGGTCACCTGTGCGGTAACTTCGCCCTTGTGAGCCGAGAGCATGGAAAGGTAGGAATCAATGACATCCGGCAGGGCAAACAGACGACGCTTCTGAGACAGAAGCCCTACGGTCTTCTTGGTCAACTCGGAAACGCCAAGCTTGTCCAGAAGAGCCGCCATCGCCTTGGCCTGCACGTCCCGGGAAATCACGGGACTGCGGAGTACATTCCGGAGGTCATCGCTGGTTGCGATGGCCTGGTCGAGCAATTCAAGATCGCTTTTAACAGCATCAAGCTGGTTGGCCGAGTTGGCCAAGTCAAATAGTGCTGTGGCGTAGCGCCCTTGGAGCCCGGTCGCGGCAGTATTTTGGGACACCGGTGAAAGCCCTCAATTCTGGTTATGAGAACGACTCGGATACGTATAAAAAAATGATCCCCCGAAAGGGTTTCCTTCCGGGAAGCGAGCGTTTGGTATCACATGTCCTTTGAGTGGGCAACCCCCGCGCAAGCGCAATTGCGCCCTCTTTTCCATTCTTTGGCAAAGTTCGGCCAAAACACCCCGAAATCGCCCAGTTTTAAGGCAGGCTTACAACTATTTAATAAGATGCCTCTGGTTGGGGATGGGGCCGCGAGGTTAATGAAATCCTGATTCAGCCGACGAATCCCCGAATTGCACAGAGTTGGTTTTTATCCTGGCGGCAATTATCGGGATAAACCGGTCGAAACTGTAACCAACTTCACACCTTACGGACGGGCTTGCCCAAATTGATCTGCTGTTGGGAGTTAGCTGATACTGGATACCAGCACGGGATTTCACTAGTGTCTTGTTTCTAGTCGTCAACCAACCGCATCGAGATCACCGCCCATGAATTATCAGCTGTTTTACGCACCGGGGGCCGCCAGCATGGCGGTGCACTGGATGTTGATTGAACTCGGTGTGCCCTTTGAGGCTTTCCTGGTTGATATTGATCGTGGCGAAAAACGTGACCCGCAATATCTAAAGCTCAATCCGTCGGGGCGTGTGCCCACATTGGTCATTGATGGGGTAGCATACGGCGAAACAGTCGCCCTGTTGATGCTATTGGCAGAACGCCATCCCGGCAGTGGACTGGTGCCTGACGTCGGGAGTCCCCAAAGAGCAGAATGGCTACAACTTGCCATCTACATCGCCAATACGCTGATGCCGGCGATGCGCGATTGGCTTTATGCGGCAAAGGACGGCAATCCGGAGGGGGCCGATGCCGTCAAGGCACTGGCCGAAAAGCGGATCAGCTCTGTCTGGGATGATTTCGAGGCGCGCCTTTTGAAGAAGGGCGACTATCTTCTCGGTGATCATTTCGGGATGGTCGACATGTTGGCCGTCATGCTGATGCGATGGTCGCGAAACATGCCGTGCCCGGCCATCGACAGGCCAACCCTGCGCCAATATGTCGACAGAATCGCACAGCGCGCTTCCTATATCGAGTTGAATACTCGTGAAGGCTTGTCAGGATGGCCCGCGTAAATGTGACAAACAAGCTTGGATGGTTTCAGACGTGTGATCCCGTGCCATCGCCCTTTGATACCCAGGTTCTTGACCGATTGATCGCCATCTTGGCCTGAACTTCCTGATCAAGATCGAGGTCGAACTGATCAGCAAGACGATACAGCAAAATCAGAACATCGGCGGCCTCTTTGCCGATCTCGCTGATGTCGCGATCCTGAACCGCTTCGCCAAGTTCCTGCATTTCCAGAAGGGCTCGGTCTACGAGTGAGGCCGGATCACTGACCGGGCCGAATGTCTGCTCGGCCCAATCGCACATGCTGCGCTGATTTTCAGATGATTCGTTGTTACTTTCACAAAGCATTATCAAATTAACTCCTTAAATATAATATGACAGCAGATGCACCTGCGCCGTTTTCAGGACAACAGGAACGACAATGAAGACGCCAACGGCACGAAAACAAAGCTTCCTTGAAATTGGGATTTGCCTTTGTGCAGCAGTGTGCCTGATCCTGTTATCGTGGAAAAGCCCTTCAGCCCGCACCCTTGTGATCGAGGGGCTTGAAGAAGCCCCGCTGAAATGGGTTGGCCATGAAGACCCCATGGGCATTGATATCGACATCATGACCGAGGTGCTGCGCACCATGGGAATCCGGGATTATGTGTTCCGTTTTGTCGATAATGGCAGCCGTTTGCTGCACAACGCCCGCAACGGCAACTCGGACATCGTCCTGACGCTTTCGATGAATGACGAGCGCGCCGAATTCCTGCTATATCCCAATGAGGCGCATCTGCTGCTGGATTGGCGATTTGCAATCCGGGTCGAGGACAAAGAAAAAATCCGGTTCGAGGAATTTTCCGATCTCGCACGGGTGCGGATCGGGGCTGCAGCCGACTATTCCTATACCAGCGCCTTCTGGAATTCCGGTCTTGATATCCAGACAGTGGCCCGCAGTGACCTTCTGATCCCGATGTTGCTGCAAAACCGGTTTGACGCGGTACCGGTCAATTACCTCAACACCATATATGACAGTCTGCAGAATCGCTATCGCAACAAGATCGCCTTTCTGTATCCGCCACTGCGTCGTGCGCCCTATTATAATGTGTTTTCCAAGGCGTCCGATTATCCCGAAAAGGAAGCGTTCCTGAGCCGGTATGACGAAATCATCCGCGAAATGCGCGAAGATGGCCGGTTGCTTCGTATCTTTGAACGATACCTTGGACCGGACGGGTATGACTGGTGGCAGTCGCAATATTCCCAATAAGCATCAGGAAAAGTCCCGTCTTACATAAAGCTGTAGGGATCGATATCGACCTGCACGCGGACACTGCCCGGTGTCTTGACCTTTGACAGCCATTCGTGGATCAGCGCCTGCATCTTAACGCCCTTGTCCGCACGGATCATGAAGCGACGGCGATAGCGCCCACGCAGCAAAGATAACGGTGCCGGGGCCGGACCAAGGACCATCAGGCCGTCGCCCCGCGGGGCAACCCGGCCAATGCGCCAAGCAGCTTCGTCGACCTCGTTTTCCTTCTTGCCGCTGATAATCAGGGCCGCCAACCGACCATGCGGCGGCATGCCATGGGTCATACGTTGCGAAAGCTCCACCGCGTTAAAGGCATCGCGGTCACCTGCGGCAATCGCCTTGATCACACGGTTGGCGGGATCGGCGGTCTGCAAGATCACTGTGCCCGGCCGATCGCCACGCCCTGCGCGCCCGGCAACCTGGGTCAGCAATTGATAGCTCCGCTCGGCTGCACGCAGATCGCCCCCGGCCAAGCCAAGATCGGCATCCACCACGCCCACCAATGTCAGCATCGGGAAGTGATACCCTTTGGCCAGAATCTGCGTGCCAATCAAAAGATCGACTTCGTGATTATGCACACGATTGATCAGCTCTGCCGCGGCCTTTGGTCCCATGATATTATCAGATGTCGCAACCTCAACCCGGATATCGGGGAAGGTTTCGACCGCCTCCTCAAAAAGGCGCTCAACCCCCGGACCGCACGGGGCGAGCTTACCCTCAGCCCCGCAGGACGGGCAGGCATCCGGGGCCTTGGCCTGATAGCCGCAATGATGGCATTGCAATTTGCCCCATGCCCGGTGCTCAACCAGCCAAGCCGTGCAGTTCGGGCATTGGAACCGATGACCACAGGCCCGACACAGGGTAAGCGGCGCATAACCGCGTCGGTTCAGGAACAGCATCGCCTGTTCGCCATTGGCAAAGGTTTCTGCCAGCCGTTTTTTGAGCGTCGGCGTGATCCAGCGATTGCGTTGGGGTTTGTCCTGGCGGATGTCGATGATCTCGACAGATGGCAACACCGCCACACCATGACGACTGCCAAGTTGCACATGCTGATAGCGCCCGGCTTCAACATTGGCCAGGGTTTCAAGCGACGGGGTCGCGGACGCCAGCACGATGGGGATATTGCCCAGATGCGCCCGTGTCACCGCCATGTCGCGGGCATGATACATCACGCCATCTTCCTGCTTGAACGCGTGTTCGTGTTCCTCGTCGACCACAATCAGGCCAAGATCATGATAGGGCAGGAAAAGGGCCGACCTGGCCCCGACGACAAGCTTGGCCGATCCATCGGCCACCGCCCGCCAGGTATCACGACGCCTGGCCTGCCCGACTTCGGAATGCCAAAGGGCGGGCTCAACCCCGAACCGGTCGCGGAAACGTTGCAGCCATTGGGCCGAAAGCGCGATTTCTGGCAACAGGACGACAACCTGCTGACCCTTTGCCAAGGCAGCACGGACTGGCTCAAAGTAGACCTCGGTCTTGCCCGATCCGGTGACACCATCCAGCAAAGTGCAGGAAAATCCGCCCTGCTCCAGACGGGCGCACAGCTCATCGGCGGCCTCGTTCTGCTCAGCCGACAAATCGGGACGGGGAATATCAAGATCCGGCGCATCAAATGGCGATGGTGGGGTCACCATCAAGCGCTGCACGGCACCTGCTTCGACGAGCCCCTTGACGACACTGGCCCCGGCACCCGTTTCACGCAGGATATCGCCCTGCTCCATCGGCGGATGGTCGGCCAGAAAGGCCAGCACCCGTTTGCGGGGTGGTGTCATGCGCAGGCCTGAAACGTCAAATTCCGGGTTCAGGGTAAAACGAAAGATCGGTTTGGGGGCCTCAAGCGCGTCGGGAACGCTCATCGCCATGCGCAAAACTGCCCCCTGCGGGGACATGGTATAGGCCGACACCCAGTCAATGAATTTGCGCGTCACGTCATCCATCGGGGGCGTTGGCAGCACGCCCAGAATTTCACGCAATTTGGCGGGATCAACATCACCCTTGGCATCGCCCCAGACGACACCACGCTGGGTTTGTCGGCCCAATGGAATTTCAACGAAATCGCCCGGCGCAACCGAGACACCTTCGGGCACCAGATAGTCATAGGGGCCCGCCAAAGGCAGGGGCGGCAGGACGCTCACGGTCTGGGCGGTTACCTCAAAGGCCGGATCATTCGCAAACAAATTTCCAGAGGTGGCCTTTGCGGCACTCATATATTATAAACCCCGTGAGGTTGCCCATCCGACCGGTGCCCTTTCAGGATCGCCAGCTACAGGGCACAAGAAAATAACGGTCCCACAGCAAGGATCTGGTTCCGTCATCAGATGATCCAGAACCTAGCAGCTAACCGCATCATTGAACAACAGGTCCTAAACAGGAATTCCAATGAAGTTTTTCATCGATACCGCTGACATCGACGCAATCCGCGAACTGGCCATGTCCGGCCTCGTGGACGGTGTCACCACCAACCCCTCGCTGGTAGCAAAGTCTGGCCGACCGTTTCTCGAACTGATCAAGGAAATTTGTGACGTTGTCGACGGCCCGGTCAGCGCAGAAGTTGCTGCGACCGATTACGAAACCATGGTTGCCGAAGGCCGCAAGCTTGCCAAGATCGCCGACAATGTCGTCGTCAAGCTGCCGCTGACTGCTGATGGTCTCAAGGCTTGCCGCACCTTCACCGACGAAGGCATTCAGACCAACGTAACACTTTGCTTCTCGGTTGGTCAGGCCATTCTGGCTGCCAAGGCCGGTGCGACCTATGTTTCACCGTTCGTTGGCCGTCTGGATGACATTTCCTCTGATGGTATGCAGCTGATAGCCGACATCGTTGATGTTTATGGCAACTACCCTAACTGGACCACCGAAGTGCTTGTTGCTTCGGCACGTGGCCCGCAGCATGTTGTCGACTCGGCCCGTCTCGGTGCTGACGTTGTCACCATCCCGCCGCAGGTTCTGGGTCAGCTGACCAAACACCCGCTGACCGACAAAGGCCTTGAAGCCTTCCTCGCCGATTGGGAAAAAACCGGCCAGTCGATCCTGTAATTTTGGATCGCTGATCGCGATAGACATATAAAAACCCGCACCCCGCGCGGTTTTTAACATGCATTTAACCCGGCAGCCCGCATTGTGGCAGCCGGGTTTTTTGTTTCTCACTTTTCAAGCCGGAACCGATGGAAAAGACAGCTTTGCGCGCCGATGATGTCGCGGACTACCTTGCCGAACATCCTGAATTCTTCACCACGCGCCCGGACTTGCTTGAAAGTCTTGATCTGCCGATGCGCGAACTCGGCAATGGCGTTGCCGACATGCAGCAATATGTCGTCGCCCGGCTGCGCGATGAACGCGAAAAGCTGCGCGGGGCAACCAGCGAGCTGATCAATATTTCCAAATCCAACCTCGAAACCCAAAGCCGCATTCACCGTGCGGTTCTGGCTTTGCTTAACGCACGCGGGTTTGAAACCTTTGTCGAGGCGTTGCAAGACCTTGTCCCCGAGCTGCTCGACCTTGACGCCATCGCGCTGTGTTTCGAGGAATGCAATGAAGCGCCGGTGCCAAGCTGTGATGGCCGGGTCCGTCGCCTTGTTTCTGGTGCAGTTGATCAGGTTCTTGGCGAAGAACAGGATGTCTGGCTTCTGCCCGATGATGCAGGGGATGAGGCGATCTTTGGTCCGAAGGCATCTGATATCCGTTCTGCTGCGATTGTGCGTCTGGCACCGTTTTATGGCGATCCGGTCGGGCTTGTTGCCTTTGGCGTCAAGGAACCCGATTATTTCAGCCCGGCACAGGCCAATGACCTGATCATGTTCCTGGCTTCTGTCATCGAGTTTGGTGTGCGCCGATGGTTGACCCAAACGGTCTGACCGCCATCACCCTGCCAAATGATGTGCGCGACGCCATTGCCGACTGGCATGGCTGGCTTGCCGATGAGCGGCGCGCATCCGAGCACACCACGGAAAACTATCTGGCCGATCTTTATGCCTTTCTGGGGTTTGTGAAAGACCATCTTGGCGATACCCCAACCCTTCGCGATTTGCTGCGTCTGAACCCGCGCGATTTTCGAAGCTGGCTGGCCCGGCGCAGCATGGATGGCATGGCCAAGACGTCTACGGCGCGTGCCCTTTCAAGCTTGCGGAATTTCTATCGTTTCCTTGAACGGTCCGGACGCGGGCAAAATGCCGCCGTGCAATCGATCCGTAACCCGCGCCTGCCGCAATCAACACCCAAGCCACTCGCACCCGATGACGCGATGGCGGTGCTTGAAAATGCCGATGCTTGGCAGGATGAACCATGGCTTGGCAAACGTAACCTCGCCCTTTTTACCCTGCTTTATGGCTGCGGATTGCGTATTTCCGAGGCGCTGGATTTGAACGCCAATCAACGCCCGACCGGGGATTCGATGGTGATCACGGGTAAGGGCAACAAGCAGCGCCTTGTCCCGGTTCTGCCCATCGTGCGCGACGCGATCGAGGATTATATGCGCAGCTGCCCGTTTGCGCCCAATAGCGATGACCCACTGTTCCTTGGTGCGCGTGGCAAACGCCTTGTCGCACAGGTCGCCCAGCGCGAAATGCGCAAGGTGCGCGAACTTTTAAACCTGCCCGATACCGCCACGCCGCATGCGCTGCGCCATTCCTTTGCCACGCATCTTTTGGCCGGGGGTGGCGATTTGCGCACCATCCAGGATTTGCTGGGTCACGCATCGCTGTCGACCACCCAGCGCTACACGGCTGTGGATACCGAACAATTGATGGCGGTCTATAACGGCACCCATCCTAGAGCGCGCAACAGATAGACCAGAATCTCTACTTTAGCGTTTACTCACATCGCAACTAACACTAGAGTTTAACTTACAAAGTTTGTGAAAATCGAGGAAGTCTCGACGAATGCTTCTGAACAAGAAGATATTAGTTGCATCTATTCTATATATTTTTGTTGCTGCTGGCGCCTTTGAAGCTGACGCAAATGATGCACCTCTTTGGAAAGAAGTGGGCCAATGGACCGTTAAAGTAGACCCCACCCTCGGAAATGGATGTTTTCTCTTTGCCCTATATGAAAAAGGCACAGTTTTTAGAATTGGCATCAACTCGGAGTCAGATGTTGGGTATTTGATTCTTGGAAATCCCGAATGGCGTTCACTTGAACGCGGAAAAGACTACAACATTCGTATTCAATTCGATGATGAAGTGCCTTGGGAAGCAATTGCAACCGGCATAGACTTAGACGCGGGGACAGCTTTCTTATACGCTGAATTCTCCAAGACAGAATTTTTTCAAGAGTTTGCGACAAAGCATGTAGTCGAGTTCCATTACTCAAATAAATTAATCGCTCGATTATCACTCAGGGATAGTTACGAAGCATTAGAAGAACTTCATCGGTGCCAACGAGCAATGTGGTCTTCACCAATGGAAGACCGCCCGTCTGATCCTTTCTCATCCGAACCAGCAGCTTCAGACCCATTTGCCTCCTAATTTGATATAACTAGGTCCTGAAAAGGAAACGTTTCGTGTCTCGATACGTTCAACAGTCAGACTTAGCTGACTAAAAGAGGCCCAATAATGAAGCTCTTTCGATCCCGCCGCTTTGATGCCAGCCATCGCCACCGCCAGATTTACAGCGCCTATGAGATCGCCTATTCGGCCGTCGACCTTCTGGCTGCTGTGTTGTTCATTGTCGGAAGCTTCCTGTTTCTCGATGATGCAACGGTCAAGGCCGGGACGTGGATGTTTATCATCGGATCGGTGTTCTTTGCCGCCCGCCCTGCCGTGCGTCTTGCACGTGAACTTCATCTGGCCGGACTGGGCGAAGGGGAAGGGGATGAGGAAGACGATACCGAAACCTCGCCGGCGGCCACCGGTTCCGGTTCCTGATCCTCATTTGAGAAAATTTCAGTTCCTTGCGATCCCGGTTCGCCCTTAGACTGCGGACAAACAATTGATACGCCCGGAGGAAATCCATGATTCTGCGTTCGAGTGGTCCGTCGCCGTTTGGCCGGAAAGTTAAAATCGTTGCCAAGATGCTTGGCATTTATGACCAGTTGTCAGTCGAAATGTCGAACACCAACGACCCGGCCGATACCCTGCGCCAGCAAAACCCGCTGGGTAAAATTCCGATCCTGATCCTTGATGATGGCCGCAAGATTTTCGATAGCCGCGTGATCTGTGAATATCTTGACGCACAGGTCGATGGCACCACCCTGCACCCGACCGAAAGCGATGCCCGCTGGGAAGCATTGACCCTGCAGGCGCTTGGCGATGGCATTGTCGATGCATCGATCCTGCAGGTTTATGAAACCCGCATGCGCCCGGAAGACAAACGCCATGACGACTGGCTGTCCTATCAGGCAGGTAAGGTCAAACGGTCGCTGGATCATCTGAGTGCCAATGCACCGTCCCTTGAAGGGGATTTGACGATTGGCCATGTCGCGATTGCCTGTGCGCTGGGGTATCTTGATCTGCGCTTTGAGGGCACATGGCGTGCAAGCTATCCGACGCTGGTCAGCTGGCTTGAAACCTTTGACGCGCGCGTTCCGGCCTTTGAAGCCACCAAATTTGTCGCCTGATTTGCGATCCATTGGCGCAAGTTGGGACAAGCCCGCTTGCGCCAATGCCCAAAGCCGTTAAATCAAGTGCTTACCCACGAAAAAACAACCCGGAGCCTTTTATACAATGTCCCGTCTGAACAGCGTTATCCGCCGCCTTCAAGCCCAACGCGATTGCCTGAATGCGGCCGCCGAAATGATCAAGGATCAGGACGGCATCGTGCTTGAAGTCGGGCTTGGCAACGGGCGCACCTTCGATCACCTGCGCGAAATCATGCCGGATCGCGAGATCTTCGTCTTTGATCGCCAGATCGCGGCCCACCCGAAATGCATACCCGATGATGACCATCTGTTCCTTGGCGACATCTTCGAAACCCTGCCAAAGGCGGTTGAGCGCTTCAAGGGCAAGGTTGCGCTGGTGCATTCCGATGTTGGCACCGGGGATGAAGACCTGAACGCCAAGATCGCATCCTTTATCGGATCGACCTTGCCGCCGGCATTGATGAAGGGTGCCATTGTCGCATCCGATCAGAAAATCGATGTGCCGGGCACGATTGCCGAGCCGCTTCCCGAAGGCGTTCCAAAAGATCGCTATTTCTTCCGTCGTTATCAGGGCTAATATCCTGCCCAGTATCGGTTCTGTTTCGACGGAACAACTATCAGCATCTTAGGAAATCGTGCCGTGGCCACCGCAAACGCCCCCTCCCCCAGTGGAAGTCAATTGTCCGAAGCACAGGACTTTCTGGCCAATTATCCCGATGTCGAGGCCATCGACATCATCCTGACCGACTTTCACGGGATTGGCCGGGGCAAGACGATCCGGCGTCATGAGCTCGAAAGCATCTATAAATCTGGCCGCGGCTTGCCGAGCTCGATCTTCGGGCAGGATGTCAGTGGCGAAGATGTTGATGATTGCGGCCTTGTGCAAACCGGTGGCGGCGGGGATTGCCGCTGCTGGCCGGTGCCGGGCACGCTTGGTTATCTGCCCCATACCGGGCGCGGGCAGCTTTTGATTGCCATGTATGAAGAAGACGGCGCACCGCATGACGTGGACCCGCGCAATGTGTTTGGCGCACAGGTCAAACGGGCCGAAAAGCTTGGCTTCTATCCGATGGGCGCGTTCGAGCTTGAATTTTATCTGGTCGATCAGGCCCCGGATGCGCAAGGGCTCTATCACCCGGCCTCCTATGCCATCACCAAGCGGCGCAGCAAGCTGCGCAACACAATGTCCGTCGATGAAATTGACGAGATGTCGCCACTTTTTGATGCGGTATATGACGGGGCAAAGCATCTTGATCTGACGCTGGAAACCCTGATTTCGGAATATGGTCCCGGTCAGTATGAAATGACCATCCGCTATCGCGATCTGATGCGAGCGGCCGATGACGTGATCATCGCCAAACGCCTGATCCGCACGGTCGCACGGCGCTTTGGCAAGGAAGCGGTGTTTATGCCCAAACCATTTGGCAATGAAGCCGGATCGGGCATGCATTTGCACCTCTCACTAGCGGGCCAAGATGGCAACAACCTGTTTGCCGACGAGCCGGATGGATCGTTAAGCCCACTTATGCTGCATGCAATTGGCGGCATTCGCGGCACGATTGGTGAAACCATGTTGCTGCTGGCCCCGTTCATGAATTCCTGGCGCCGCTTTGCATCGGCGATGTATTCACCGGCCTCAGACGATTGGGGCGTTGAAAACCGCACCGTGGCGCTTCGCGTGCCGGGCACGCCTGGCAAAACCCGCCATTTCGAACACCGTATTGCCGGTGTCGATGCCAACCCCTATCTGGTTGCGGCTGTGACCCTGGGGGCGGCGCTTGACGGGATCGAAGGCAAAATCGATCCGGGCAAACCGTGCGAAGATGAAATCGGCGAGGCAAAGGCCCCCAACGACCTGCCGCGTCATTGGCTGGATGCGATTGATCAGTTTGGGGAGTCCGAATTCAACAAACGCACGCTTGGCGACCGCTTCCACACGGCCTTTACCAAAATCAAACAGGCCGAATACGAACAGATGGCGCTTAAGGTGTCTGCGGCAGAGTGGGACTATTATGGGTTTTCCGTTTGATCCCTGATTCCTGCGGGTAGCTGCAGCACCATCAAAATAAAACGACATCGGCCCTGCGGGAGATCCTGCAGGGCCGATGTCGTTTATAATGGTTGTATCGTCAGTAGGTCAGATCCAGACCCAGGAAATTGCTGAGCGCGAACGTAATGCCGCCGACCACCAGAAGGGCGAGGACGAAAAGGCCGGTGACCTTGGCGCTGGCGCGCAGGACGGCTTGCCTGCCGTACTTTTGGCCCTGGTCGTAATGCCATTTGATGGCAAAGAACATCGCGATAAGCAGTGCGGCAGCTTTAAACGTGCCAAAGGCGATCGGGACCCAATCCATATTCAAGACTCTCATATGTATTCGTTATGCGCTTTATGCCCTGATCCGGGGCCCCGCGCATATTTCTTATTCTACAAGGCAGGTATGTAACAGCCGGATAAAAAAACAGCGAAAACGCGGGTACGAACGCGCATTTCATCGTCAATCCGTTACGTAATCCGGGCCAAACATAGAATTGCTCAAAGGTAGCAGCACTGAGATTTATCAATCAGATGGGCTGTTGTTGACGCAAGGCTGCCTTTCTTTGCCGCCCAATTCCTTGCCATCCCTGCCCAATGGCGATATTGAAGTCTTCAAACTGTCATTAACTTGCGATGCCGGGCCCCGCGCATTATCTCCGGCTTGCAACCAGGCGAGATGAGAAGACGCCATGAATGAAATGATCACCATTGCCGAGGCTTCGGCCGACGCAATGTCGGAAATGCAGATTGATCCCACCCTTGATCTGGAAGCTGAGATTCAGCGCCTGAAAAAGGAAAAGAATGCGATCATTCTGGCCCATTACTATCAGGATGGGGAAATTCAGGACCTTGCCGACTTTGTCGGTGACAGCCTTGATCTGTCGCGCAAGGCAGCAGCAACCGATGCCGATGTCATCGTGTTCTGCGGCGTGCGCTTCATGGCGGAAGTTGCCAAAATCCTGAGCCCGAACAAAACCGTTCTGCTGCCGGATTCCAAAGCGGGGTGCTCGCTCGAAGATTCTTGCCAGCCGGAACCGTTCCGCAAATTCCGCGAACAGCATCCTGATCACGTATCAATCACCTATATCAATTGCTCGGCCGAGGTGAAGGCTGCGTCCGATATTATCGTGACCTCGTCGAACGCGGCCGAGATCATTGATCAGATCCCGCTCGACAAGCCGATCCTTTGGGCGCCTGACCGCCATCTTGGTTCCTATCTTGCCAAGAAAACCGGTCGTGACATGACGCTTTGGAACGGGTCGTGCATCGTGCATGAACAGTTCTCCGAACGTGAGCTGATCCGCCTCAAGACCCAGAACCCGGATGCCAAGATCGCAGCCCACCCGGAATGCCATGATGGCATTCTGAAGCACGCCGATCACATCGGCTCGACCCGCGCCATTCTGGAATATGTGATCAATGGTCCGGATCAGAAATACCTGATCGCGACCGAACCCCACATCATCCACCAGATGGAAAAAGCAGCCCCGCACAAGGAATTCATTCCAGTACCGGGTGCCGACGGATCATGTGCGTGCAACAACTGCCCGTTCATGGAGCTGAATACGCTTGAAAAGCTGTATCTGTGCCTGGTCAATAACGGCCCGCAGATCGTCATGCCCGAAGACCTGCGCGTCGCAGCGGTCAAGCCGCTTGAACGCATGCTGGAAATGTCAAAGAACATTCCGGTCAAAAAAGACGACGCGGCGTAAGCCAGCCAACCTCACAGCCCCGCAAATTTTGCGGGGCTGTTTGCCATTCCCCATCAGAATTCAAAGCAGCCCGCCATCATGACCGTCCTGACACACGCCGAAATCGCGGAATTCATTGATCGTTCCTTTGCCGAGGATATCGGTACCGGCGACATCACATCTGACAATGTGGTGCCTAAAAATGCCCGCCTTCGCGTCGCGCTTGAAACCCGTGAAGACATCGTGGTGGCCGGGCTTGATATCGCGCTTGAGTGCTTCCGCAAGCTCGTCCCGGATGCGAAGATCGAAAAGCGCTGCGAAGATGGGGATGCGATCAAGGCCAAAGACATCCTGGCCGTGGTCGAAGGCAATGCGCGCGGTATCCTGACCGCCGAACGCACAGCGCTTAATACGCTTCAACACCTGTCGGGCATTGCCACCACCACGCGCACCTATGTCGCGGCGATGGGCGAAACAAACGCCAAACTGCTTGATACCCGCAAGACACTGCCGGGCTGGCGCAAGCTTGAAAAATACGCCACCCGCATGGGAGGCGCACAAAACCACCGCATGGGTCTTTATGACGGGGTGATGATCAAGGACAACCATATTGGTGTTGTCGGATCGATCACCAAATGCGTTGAGGCGGCGCGTGCGGCCAATCTGCCTAACATCGAGGTCGAATGTGACACTCTTGATCAGGTCAAAGAAGCCACGGACGCTGGCGCAGACATCATCCTGCTTGATAACATGGGCCCGGATATGTTGCGCGAAGCGGTTGCCATTGTCGCTGGTCGCTGCAAGACTGAGGCATCCGGGGGTGTCACCCTTCAGACCATCGGTGCAATTGCCGCAACCGGGGTCGATTACGTTTCCGTCGGGCGGATTACCCAATCCGCACCGGCCGTTGATATCGGACTTGATGTCGCAATCCTGTGAGGCCACATGCGCGCAAGCAGTCATAGCACCACAGACCCAGCCTTGATCAAGGTAATCGAAACCGCCAACTGGATCTTGCGCGACGGCGAAAACATCCTGTCGGTCAGAAGCCACGGTCGCGACCGGTTCTATCTGCCCGGCGGCAAGATTGATCCCGGCGAAACCGCACGCGAAGCCATCAAACGCGAAATCAAGGAAGAACTCGGTGTCGATCTGATCCCCGGCACGCTCCGCCAATTGGGCACGTTTGCCGGACAGGGCCACAACCTGCCCGAAGGGTCGATTGTGCGCATGACCTGTTTTACCGGCTATTATTGCGGAACCCTTGCGCCCGAACGCGAGATTGCCGAACTCAGGTGGCTGTCGCCACGAGAACGCCACCTGATGGCCCCGATGGGGCAAAAGATCACTGCGGCCCTTTTCGATATTTGATCATCCGATCAACGCTATATCTTCAGTGCGCGATACCTTGCGGTTGCAACCTGCGCGACAAATGTTCTTGTTATGTTCTGTTGTTTTGTGTTAAACAGAATTTGCGATTTTGCACAAAAGGATCAGAACATGACGCAGGACAAAGGGGCAATGTTTCGGGCGCTTCACGAAGAACCTGGTGCATTCATCATTCCAAATCCATGGGATATCGGAACAGCCAGAATTCTCGCCGCACTCGGCTTTCGCGCCTTGGCAACAACAAGTGCGGGCATGGCATTTTCCCTTGGCGTTGCCGAAGGCAAGACATCACCCGAAAATACGTTCAAGCATTGCCAGGTATTGGTTTCGGCGACACCACTTCCCGTCACTGCCGATCTTGAAAAAGGGATGGGCGATAGCCCGGAAAGCTCGGCAGAAACGATTGCGGTCGCAGCGTCAATCGGGCTGGCGGGATGTTCGCTTGAAGATCACACAGGAGACCGGGCAAACCCGATCTATGATTTTTCGCTTGCTGTTGAACGCATTCAGGCTGCTGTCGAAGCCCGATCAGCCTTGCCCCATGATTTTGTCCTGACCGCACGGTGCGAAAACTTCCTGTGGGGACGCCCCGACCTTGACGACACGATCAAGCGCCTTCAGGCCTTTGAAAAGGCAGGGGCGGATGTTCTTTATGCGCCGGGCTTGTATGATCTTGAGACGATCCGAACGGTTTGCGCATCGCTGAGCAAACCGGTGAATGTCGTTATGGGCATGCCCGGAAACACCTTCAGCCTGACTGAACTGGCGGAGGCGGGCGCAAAAAGGATCAGCGTCGGATCAGCACTTGCCCGCCTTGCCTATGGCGCCTTTGTCAAAGCATCGCGTGAAATGATCGATACCGGCACATTCGGATTTTCCGACCAGGCCATGGGCTTTGCCGAGCTTGAAGAATTTTTCACCCGACAAACCCACAAAGCCCAATAGCAACAGGCAGCTTGAACACACGCCCTAGCGCGGTGCATCGCCGTCAGGACTGCCGCCCGCATCGGGAATTTCACGGCCAGGCGCATCGCGATCGCGCGAAATATCCTTGGCCACAGACGGCGGGGCAGCTTTTTGATCCGCGCCGCCATCGTCGGTGCCTGAGGACGCGTCTTCTGCTTTGTCTTCTGACGTTTTGGGTTCCTCAGGCTCGGTCTTCTCGATCTTTTTCGGAGCCCCCTTGCCAGCGTCGCGGATGGCATCGGTCAGCTTATCGATATCACGCAGGTTCAGGTCACGCTGCGGGAACGGAATTTCGATACCTTCATCCCGGAAGCGCTGCACAAGTTCAAAGCGGATCGAGCTTGCCACCGCAATCACATCGCCAATATCGCGCAGGAAATAGCGCAGTTCGAAATCAAGCGAGCTGGCCCCGAAATCCATGAACACCACCTGCGGTGCCGGATAGGTCAAAATCTCGCGGCGCTTGTCGGCCATTTCCAACAGGATCTCGCGAACCTTGTCGACATCCGATCCGTAAGACACACCAATCTTGATGATGCCGCGGCCTGAACGTTCCTTAAGCGTCCAGTTCAGAACCCGGTTGGAAATCAGTTCGGAGTTCGGGATGACAACCGAAGACCGGTCAAAGGTTTCGATCTCGGTCGCACGCACCCGGATGTCCTTTACAAAGCCCTGATCCGCGCCAACGACGATCCAGTCACCAACCTTGATCGGGCGTTCGACCAGAAGGATCAGGCCGGAGACAAAGTTGTTCACGATGCTTTGCATGCCAAAACCGATACCGACCGAAATGGCACCGGCGATGATTGCAAGATTGGACAAATCAAGCCCGGCGGCCGAAACCGCAAGCAGTATGGCAAGACAAATCCCGGCATAACCAAAGATCGCCGAAACCGAATGTTGCAGCCCTTGATCAAGCTTGGTGTTGGGCAGCACCCGCGTGCTCAGCATGCGCTGGAAGAAGCGCATCACTGCCAGCACGATGACAAACATCAAGGCCGCCAGCATGATAGAGCGCAGCGAGAAATGAATGCCGCCCACCTGAATGCCGATAAAGGCCTGTTGGACCGCCAGAATAAGATCAGCCCAGGCAATGTCGGTAAAGATCATCACCGCGACCGGCACGGCGATGGAAAACATCACCACATCGATCAAAACCCGCAGCCAGAAATAAAGCGTGCCATGCACCGCATCGCTGACATTGCTGTCCTCGCTGCTTTCCGGGCGCACCAAGTAAGTATGCATCAAAGCCCGGCAATAACCGCGCAGCAGCCAGTAACAGGTCAAAAACGCCAGCGCCATCATCAGGTTTTCAAGGATGAAGCGCGCCAGTGCGACATAGCCCAGCAACATCAGCACCGGCATCATGATCGCAATGACCTTAAGGCCACGCCGCGACCGGCGTTCGATCTTTGACCAGATTTCGTGACGGTCGCGTTCGTCATGTTGCCAGAACACACCGAGTGAACAGACAAACAGCAGAACCGAAATCACCAGCACGTTCGAGATGCTTTGCACAAGCGCGATATCAAGCGACGTTCCAAGCGTCGTCGCGCCTTGCAACAGCACCATGTCAAAGGCAAAAATCACCGCCACTGCCAGAGAACAGAACCCGACAACCCGTGCGCCCCTTGGCGTTGTGCCGGAACGCCGCAAGGACGGCGCAAACGGTGAATGCACACTGCGCACCGCAGCCCCGACAAACAACAGGAACAAGGCAGCCGCAAAGCATTGCAGAACAAAATCACCCATCGCACCGCTCAGAATTGCATCGCGGGATTCAAGTATTCCATAAGCGATCAACAGGGCGATGCCCGGCACCAAGGCGGTAAACAGGAACCGCGTTCCCGATATCAGTGATACGCGATCTTCGTCAGGCACACTGTTCCAGCGTGCTGGCATATAGCGCAGCACGACCACCTCGCCGCCAATCAGAGCGGCGATCACAATGAAGGTCAGGAAAACCAGACCCGGGGCGACCTCGGACAGCTGATCGGCGACGTCCCCTTCGAGTTCAAGGTTGGAATAGCGTGCCTGCACCATGCTGGGCAGCTTTACGATTTCGCGCCAGGCTTCAAACCAGACAACCGGATCAAACGGCACATCCACCCGGCCCAGAACGCGCCGGGTAAAGCGTTCACGCGCCAGACCTGACAACTGATCAGACAGCTCGCTTGCGCGGAAATTGACCAGTTCAAGCTGTTTGATAACCCCGCTAACGCGTGCGATGTCTTGATCAATACGGTCGCGTTCGCGCGCGACCTGGGGAACTTCTTCTTCTCCCTCTGCGGGCGGCTCGCCAAGCTTGCCAAGGGCTGCCTCAAAGCGCTGCAGGCGATCATTGGCCCGCCCGCGCAGATCATTGATGGCAAGCTGGATGGTCTCGATACGTTCGCGGCCATCGGCAATTACGCGCCCGGTAATGTCCTCGCCGGAAATCGATTTCTCGATATCATCAAGCGAGGATTCCCAGGCTGCGATCTGGTTCTGGGCATTTTCCAGCTCGATTTTCTGAACAGCGTCCGGGCGCTGCCCGTTGGTCTGTGCTGCCAAACCAAAAGAAACCGTCATTGCAAACAGACAGATTGCAAGACTTGCGATTACCTGACGAACTGATGTCATGCCTGATGATCCATATTGATGCCCGAAGCGCTGCCCGGCTTCCGTTTCTTGAGTGTTTTTCGCGTTTTGTAAACAGGTTGGCCTGATACTTGGTCACAGAACCGAACCCTACACTGAGAACAGTAACGAATCATCTAACGTTTCGTTCCGTTGTCATTGTGACGTGATGATAACCCCGTCCCTGACCTGCATGAACGCAGTCAGCCAAGGAGCCCTGCGATGAGCAAAAATGCGCTGATCAATGCCTTTGAAATTTCCCCGGATGGCACCGCACAACCGGTTGGATGGGACGCCCTGCAATCGGGCCTGCCACCGATTGCAGAGGGAAATTATCTTTGGGTACATCTGGACTGGATGGGCGACGGGGTGCGCGACTGGCTGATCACGGTTGCCGGAATTGATGCGACCATCACCGATACGCTTTCGACCCGCGGCACGCGTCCGGCGGTGTTTTTCTATGATCCGGGCTATTCGCTTAATCTGCGCGGAGTGAACCTGAACGCGGAAAATGATCCGGCCGATATGATCTCGGTGCGTTTCTGGGTCACAAACAATATGGTGATCACGCTGCGCAACCAGCCGCTCAAGGCGTTTGATGACATGCGGGCCGCCATTGCCGGCCACAAGGCGCCCAACAGCGTTGATGATTTCGTCCTGACTGTGGCCGAACGGCTTGCCTTTCGGGTGGAGAATGTCGTGCGCGGCATGGAAGAAGATGTCGAGGCGATCGAGGACGATCAGGAAACCGTGGCCGAGGGCAAAACCCTTGCGCTGCGCAAACGCGGATCGGACATCCGTCATCGGCTGTCGCGCCTGCGCCGGCATCTGGGACCGCAACGCGATGCACTGGCCCATTATGTCGAACAAAAACCGGTCTGGTCTGACAAGCGGTTCAAACGCCGCGCCCGCGCACTGACCGATAAAACCGTCCGTCTGGTCGAGGAATTTGATTCCCTGCGCGAACGCATTCAGATCGTGAATGAAAACCTGATGGCGCTCGAAAGCGAACAGATGAACCGCACGATGTACTGGCTTACCGTGATTGCCGGTCTGTTTCTGCCGATCAGTTTCGTCACCGGCCTTCTTGGGATCAATGTCGGCGGCGTTCCGGCAACTGACAGCCCGTATGGGTTCCTTGGGGTGTCGATCATTCTGGCAGTGATTACCGCGTTTGAAATCTGGCTGTTTAAAAAGATGCGCCTGATCTGATGGCAGCAATGCAAACCGTCTTGTTGCAATGCGATGCAACTTGGAGCTATGACAATCTCACAGTCCTAATTCTTTTCACTGCATTCGAGATTTGTTGATGACCGACGGCCCGCTTTCCCGTTATCGCGCGAAAATCACCGCTGGTGAGCTGTCCCACGATCCGATGCAGGAACTCTGTGCGGAAAAACTGCAAAGCCTGAAAAACGCGCTGATCAACTATGAGCCGTCGACCGGCACAGGTGGCTGGCGCGAACGGTTTGGCCTCACCCGTCGGCGCGATGAACCGACCCCGCCATCAGGACTTTACATTTATGGCCAGGTTGGTCGTGGCAAATCCATGTTGATGGATCTGTTCTATGAAACCATCGACATTGAAAAAAAGCGTCGCGTTCATTTCCATGACTTCATGCAGGATGTGCATGAACGCATGCACCGCTATCGCCAGACCAAGAAAAAGGACGATGCCGATCCGATCCCGCCGATTGCCAAGGACCTTGCAAACGATGCCTGGTTGCTGTGCTTTGACGAGATGCAGGTAACCGACATCACCGATGCCATGATCCTCGGCCGCCTGTTTGAACAGTTGTTTGGCCATGGGGTCGTGATTGTCACGACATCCAACCGGGTACCTGATGACCTGTATAAGGATGGTCTGCAACGCCAGAACTTCCTGCCCTTCATCGATATGATCAAGCAAAAGCTTGATGTGCTGGAACTGGCTAGCCCGACCGATTACCGCATGCGCAATCTGACGGCCGCCGAGGTATTCCTGTATCCGATAACCCGCGAACAGGCATCCAAGCGGATTGACGAGATGTTTGCCACCCTGACCGAAGGCGCACGCGTCGCGCCCGACAGCCTGACCGTCAAGGGACGCAAGATCGAAATCAGTGCTGCCGGTGCCGGGGTTGCCAAGTTCAGCTTTGAAGAACTGTGCACCCGTCCGTTGGGACCGGGGGATTACATCGCACTGGCGACGCATTTCCACACCATCGTCATCGACTTCATCCCGAAACTGCCGGACTCGCGTCGCGATTGGGCCAAACGGTTCGGTACGCTTGTTGATGCGATGTACGAACACAAAACCAAGCTGATCTGTGCGATTGAGTGTGACCCGACCGAGATCTACAGCGACGGTGATTACTCATTCGAATTCCAGCGCACGGTCTCGCGCATGACCGAAATGCGCAGTCAGGAATATCTCGATATGGCGCACCTGACCTGACGGCTTTCAAAACGCCAGAATGGCGGATCATAACGGCAGTTGTGATCCCACCTTTGACCTACCTTTTTCGGACGACCTGCCCGCAATAGCGCAGCCTGTGGAAAACGACTCCATCCGGGTCACTTTAAAATCGTCGCAATTATTCGCCATATGAGCGCTTATCATCGCGCGATTCTTGCGTTTGACGCAGGGGAAACGAAGCTTCACGCAAAAATCGTCATATATTGGATTTTACGCCCCCGTCCCGACCGCATGGCTGATGGCCGTTTCCTGCAATGCTGCGCCAGTGTAATCCTGTTCATACGCACGAATTCGTAGCAAAGGGGCGCACTGCCTTTCATTTAGGCAGGCCGCAATCGTAAACCAGCTTTGGTTTTGCTGCGCATTAGCCCATGTTCGCATCTGCAACGTGAATGGTTTTTAAGCGTTTAGACCATAGTTGCAATAAACCGCGAAGCGGCGGTTTTCCTCGTAAAAACAGTGGGGTTTCCCCTTGTCATTCGTGGCGATTCAGTTTACGACACTCGGTGTTTACGAACGATTATTTCGCGTTCGCAGGTTTAAATTTTCAATCGCGCTCCCAAGTTGAGTTTCGACCCCCAGGAAGCGCAATAGGGAAGAAGGTAACGGAATGGCCCGCAACAAGATCGCGCTCGTCGGTGCCGGCAATATTGGTGGCACGCTTGCTCACCTCGTCGGTCTCAAAGAGCTTGGCGACGTCGTCCTTTTCGACATCGTTGATGGCATGCCACAGGGCAAGTCGCTCGACATTGCTGAATCCTCCCCCGTCGACATGTTTGATGCCGACCTCAAGGGTACCAGTGACTACAAAGACATCGCAGGCGCTGATGTCGTCATCGTCACCGCCGGTGTTGCTCGCAAGCCGGGCATGAGCCGCGATGACCTGATTGGTATCAACACCAAAGTCATGACCCAGGTTGGTCAGGGCATCAAGGAACACGCTCCGAACGCGTTCGTCATCGTCATTACCAACCCGCTTGATGCGATGGTTTGGGTAATGCAGCAGGCAACCGGCTTCGATCCGAAGAAAGTTGTCGGCATGGCTGGCGTTCTGGACTCGGCCCGCTTCCGTTACTTCCTCGCAGAAGAATTCAACGTCTCGGTCAAAGACGTTACCGCCTTTGTCCTTGGCGGCCACGGCGATACCATGGTCCCGTCGATCCGTTATTCGACCGTTGCAGGTATCCCGGTTCCGGATCTGATCAAAATGGGCTGGACCACGCAGGAAAAGATCGACGAGATCGTGCAGCGCACCCGTGACGGTGGCGCCGAAATCGTTGCCCTGCTGAAAACCGGTTCTGCTTTCTACGCCCCGGCTGCTTCGGCAATCGCGATGGCGGAAAGCTACCTCAAAGACCAGAAGCGCGTCATGCCGGTTGCTGCTTACCTGAGCGGCGAATACGGTGTTGACGGTCTTTATGTTGGTGTCCCGGTTGTTCTGGGTGCCAACGGTGTAGAACGCATCGTCGAGATCAATCTTGATGAGTCCGAAAAAGCAAACTTCGACAATTCCGTGAAAGCTGTTCGCGGCCTCGTCGAAGCTGCAAAGGGCATGCTCTAAGAACGCGAAACGGGCTGGTCAGTGACCGGCCCGTTTTTCAATCATTGTTGTTATTCAAACTTCAATGATCGCGGCCTCTTAACAAAGTCCCTCCCGCTCGTTACAGGGACATTGAAATCCAGATTTCTGACCCACCGGAAATCGTACGGAAGGCAAGAAAGCGACCGAACATGAATATTCATGAGTACCAGGCGAAAGAAATTCTTCGCAAATACGGTGTAACTGTGCCGAACGGCAAGGTTGCATATACCGCTCAGGAAGCCATCGAAGCTGCCCAGTCCCAGGCTGGCCCGGTTTACGTGGTAAAATCCCAGATCCATGCAGGTGGCCGCGGTAAAGGCACCTTCAAGGAAGCCAAGGCAGGTGACAAAGGCGGCGTTCGCGTCGTCAAGAGCCCGGAAGAAGTCGGCACCAATGCCGAACAGATGCTCGGCTCCACGCTGGTTACCCACCAGACCGGCCCGGATGGCAAAGAAGTCAAACGCGTTTACATCGAAGAAGGCTGCGATATCGCACGCGAACTGTATCTTTCGGTTCTCGTCGACCGCGCTTGCTCGCGCGTGATCTTCATGGCGTCGACCGAAGGCGGCATGGACATTGAAGAAGTTGCAGAAGCAACCCCGGAAAAGATCGTCACTGTCGAGATCGATCCGGCGGCTGGTTTCTCTGGCTTCCACGGTCGCAAACTGGCGTTTGCACTCGGCCTCGAAGGCAAGCAGGTTTCCAAAGCCGTCAAATTCATGACCGCAATGTACCAATGCTTCCTCGACACCGATGCTGCCATGGTTGAAATCAACCCGCTGGTTGTTACCGGCGACGGCGACATCATTGCGCTTGATTGCAAAATGAACTTCGACGACAACGCGCTGTTCCGTCATCCGGACATCGAAGAACTGCGTGACGAAGACGAAGAAAACCCGGCCGAACTCGAAGCTGCAAAACACAGCCTCAACTACATCAAGCTCGATGGCACCATCGGCTGCATGGTCAACGGCGCTGGCCTTGCCATGGCAACCATGGACATCATCAAGCTGTATGGTGGCGCACCGGCTAACTTCCTTGACGTTGGTGGCGGCGCAACCAAAGAACGCGTGACCACCGCCTTCAAGCTGATCCTGTCGGATCCGAATGTCGAAGGCATCCTGGTCAACATCTTTGGTGGCATCATGCGTTGTGACGTGATCGCAGACGGCGTTGTGGCAGCAGCCCGCGAAGTCAGCCTGAACGTCCCGCTGGTCGTTCGCCTTGAAGGTACCAATGTCGAACTTGGCAAGAAGATCCTCGAAGAATCGGGTCTGCCGATTGTTTCGGCTGACAACCTTGCCGATGCCGCCGAGAAGGTGGTCAAAGCTGTGAAGGAGGCCGCGTAACTATGGCTGTTCTCGTCGATAAAAACACCAAAGTTATCTGCCAGGGTTTCACTGGTTCGCAGGGTACTTTCCACAGCGAACAGGCACTGGCATACGGCACCAAAATGGTTGGCGGTGTTACCCCGGGTAAAGGCGGCACCAAGCACCTTGACCTGCCGGTTTTCAACACTGTTGAAGAAGCGGTACATGTCACCGGTGCAAATGCCTCGGTTATCTATGTTCCGCCGCCCTTCGCAGCAGACGCAATCCTTGAAGCCATCGACGCCAAAGTCGAACTGGCTGTTTGCATCACCGAAGGTATTCCGGTTGCTGACATGGTCCGCGTCAAGCGCGCGCTCGACGGTTCGTCGACCCGCCTGATCGGCCCGAACTGCCCGGGTATCATTACCCCGGACGAATGCAAGATCGGCATCATGCCGGGTCACATTCACCGCCGCGGTAAAATCGGTATCGTTTCGCGTTCCGGTACGCTCACCTACGAAGCAGTTGCACAGACCACGGCCGCTGGCCTTGGTCAGTCGACCTGTATCGGTATCGGTGGTGACCCGGTCAACGGCACCAACTTCATCGACTGCCTCGACCTGTTCCTGAAGGATCCGGAAACCGAAGGCATCATCATGATCGGTGAAATCGGCGGCTCGGCCGAGGAAGAAGCATGTGAATTCCTGCAGGCTTCCAAAGTCAAGAAACCGGTTGCCGGCTTCATCGCCGGTGTTACCGCACCTCCGGGTAAACGCATGGGCCATGCCGGTGCGATCATTTCCGGTGGCAAAGGTACGGCCGATGCGAAAATGGAAGCCATGCGTAGTGCAGGCGTTCTTGTTGCCGATTCCCCGGCAAGCCTCGGCTCGACCATGCTGAAGGCTTTGAAGGGCTAATCTGGGTAGTCAGAGGAAAGGCAAGGGGGGGCGTGGTCCTTCTTGGGGACCATGCCTTCCAAGACCACAAATGAAACCTCAAGATCTCGACACGATTCTGAACGAGTCGAACGCAACCTACATCGCTGAACTTTATGCCCGGTATCTGGAAAGCCCGTCTGCGGTTGACCAGAGCTGGGCTGAGTTTTTTGACGGGTTGCAGGACGACGCCTCCGAAATCCTCGCAGAAATGCGCGGGCCGAGCTGGCAGCCACGGGAAACCAAGGTTGTTGGCGGCATGGAGGGATACGACGTCTCACAGGGGCATGCCGAACGCCCGGCCCAGGTGGGCTATGCACCGGCACCTCATGCAGCACCCACGGCTGGTCAGGTAAATTCCGATGCCATCCGCGCTGCCGCCAATGATTCCATTCGCGCTCTGATGCTGATCCGCTCCTTCCGGGTACGCGGCCATCTTGAAGCGAACCTGGATCCGCTGGGCCTTGCACCGCGTGAACCGCACCCGGAACTTGATCCGAAGACCTATGGCTTTACCGAAGCCGACATGGATCGTCCGATCTTCATCGCCAATGTTCTTGGCCTTGAAACCGCGACCATCCGTCAGATCGTCTCGCTGGCACGCAAAACCTATTGCGGGTCGATCGGTATCGAATTCATGCATATCCAGGAACCTGAACAGAAATCCTGGATTCAGCAGCGTATCGAAAGCATCGGCAACCAGACGCAGTTCACCACCCGTGGCAAGGAAGCCATCCTTGAGCGCCTGATCGAAGCCGAAGGTTTCGAAAACTATCTTCACACCAAATATGTCGGCACCAAACGTTTCGGTATTGATGGTGGCGAAGCCCTGATGCCGGCACTCGAACAGATCCTCAAACGCGGCAGCCAGCTTGGCATCCGCGAGGTTGTGTTCGGCATGCCGCACCGTGGTCGTCTCAACGTTCTTGCCAACGTCATGAGCAAGCCCTTCCAGGCGATCTTCTCGGAATTCATGGGCAACCCGTCCAAGCCGGACGACGTGATGGGCTCGGGTGACGTTAAATATCACCTTGGTACCTCGGCTGACCGCGAATTTGACGGCAATGTTGTTCACTTGTCGCTGACGGCGAACCCGTCGCACCTTGAAGCGGTGAACACGGTTGTTCTTGGTAAGGTCCGCGCCAAGCAGGCCCAGCGCAAAGACACCAATCGCGAGCAGGTTATGGGTATCCTCCTGCACGGTGATGCGGCCTTTGCCGGTCAGGGTCTTGTGGCGGAAACCTTCGATCTGTCGCACCTCAAAGGCTACCGTACCGGTGGTACGATCCACTTTGTGGTCAACAACCAGATCGGTTTCACGACCAAACCGACCGATTCCCGTTCTTCGCCTTATTGCTCGGACATTGCCAAAGTCGTTCAGGCTCCGATCCTGCACGTCAATGGCGACGATCCCGAAGCTGTGGTTCATGCGGCCCGCATCGCGACCGAATTCCGTCAGGAATTCAAGCAGGACGTCGTTATTGACATGTTCTGCTATCGCCGCTTTGGCCACAACGAAAGCGACGAGCCGGCATTCACCCAGCCAAAGATGTATGACGTGATCGGCAAACACCCGACCACCAAGGACATCTATGCCCAGCAGCTGGTCAAGGAAGGTCTTCTGAGCGAAGAACGCATCAAGGAACTGGACAAGTCGTTCCAGGATTACCTTGATGAAGAGTTCAAGGCATCGGAAAACTACCGTCCGAACAAAGCTGACTGGCTTGAAGGCAAATGGTCGGGTCTTGCGTCCTCACATGGTGACGATGCTGACTGGATCGGTAAAACCGGCGTTGAAAACGACCTGCTGCAGGAAGTCGGCCGCGCACTTTCGACCCCGCCGAGTGACTTTGACATCAACCGCAAAATCCTTCGTCAGTTGAAGGCCAAAGCGAAGATGTTCGAAACCGGCGAAGGTATTGATTGGGCAACCGCCGAGGCCCTGGCATTCGGAACCCTGATGTGCGAAGGCACGCCGGTTCGTCTGTCGGGTCAGGATTGCCAGCGTGGTACGTTCTCGCAGCGTCATGCCAAACTGATCGATCAGACCACCGAAGCAAAATACACTCCGCTCAACAACATCCGTACCGGTCAGGCCGAGCTTGAAGTTCTCAACTCGCCTCTGTCCGAAGCAGGTGTTCTTGGCTTTGAATACGGCATCACCCTTGCAGAACCGCATTCGCTGGTTCTCTGGGAAGCCCAGTTCGGTGATTTTGCCAACGGTGCACAGGTCATCATTGACCAGTTCATCAGCTCGGGCGAAGCCAAATGGCTGCGTATGTCGGGTCTGGTAATGCTGCTGCCGCATGGTTACGAAGGCCAGGGCCCGGAACACAGTTCCGCACGTCTGGAACGTTACCTGCAGCTTTGTGGTGAAAACAACATGCAGGTGGCGAACTGCACGACGCCGGCGAACTATTATCACATCCTGCGCCGTCAGATTCGTCGCTCGTTCCGTAAGCCGCTGATCCTGATGACGCCGAAATCGCTTCTGCGTCACAAACAGTGCGTGTCGAACCTGTCCGACTTTGCGACGGGCACGACATTCCTGCCTGTGATCAGCGAAACCGCTAAGCTGGTTGACGACAAGAAGGTCAAACGCGTCGTTCTGTCGTCGGGCAAGGTCTATTACGATCTGCTTGCCGAACGCGAAAACCGTGGCATCGAAGATGTTGCGCTTGTGCGTGTCGAACAGCTTTATCCGTGGCCGGAAAAAGAACTGGCAACGGAACTGGCCAAATACCCGAATGCTGATGTCGTCTGGTGTCAGGAAGAATCGGAAAACATGGGTTCCTGGTTCTTCGTTGATCGCCGGATCGAGGCAACGCTTGCCAGCATCAAGCACAAGGCAGGTCGTCCTGTTTATGTTGGTCGCGCAGCATCTGCTTCGCCGGCAACGGGCCTTCTGAAAGCCCACCTGCGCGAGCAGGCTGAGCTGGTCGACGCGGCACTTAGCGTAAAATAACTTTACCGGACGGGCGAGAAATCGCCCGTCCGCCACGTTCATTTAGATTTCATTCGTATGCTGGCAGACCCACACTGCCTGATTGAAAAAACGGTCGAGGAAAAAATGGCGACTGAAGTTAAAGTTCCCGCACTGGGCGAGTCTGTATCTGAAGCCACGGTGGCAAAATGGTACAAAAAAGTCGGTGATGCTGTTGCAGCCGATGAACCGATTGTCGAACTTGAAACCGACAAGGTCACCGTAGAAGTCAACGCCCCGGTTGCTGGCGCGATTGCCGAGCTGGTCGTTGGCGAAGGCGACGAAGTCGAAGTTGGTGCGCTGATCGCCATGATCAACGAAGGTGCCGAAGGCGCCGCTGCTTCTGATGAACCGGCCAAGGAAGAGGCCCCGGCCGCGAAGAAAGAAGAAGCTCCGGCCAAGAAAGAAGAGCCGAAAGCAGCCCCGACTGCTGCACCGGCAGAAACGACCGCGTCAAACAGCGATCATCCGCTGGCACCGGCCGTTCGCAAACTGGTCGAAGACAAGAACCTTGATCCGTCCAAAATCCCGGCAACGGGCAAAGACGGCCGCCTGACCAAGGGCGACGTTCTGAACTTCCTCGAAGGCGGCGGATCTGCTTCGCGCGCTGCTGCCCCGGCACCGAGCGCCCCGGCAGCTCCGAAACCGGAACGTGAACTGCGTGACGGTGAAGAGCGTGTCAAAATGTCCAAGCTGCGCCAGACCATCGCGCGCCGCCTGAAAGAAGCCCAGAACACCGCGGCCATGCTGACCACTTATAACGAAGTGGACATGACCAACCTTCTGGCTTGCCGTAACAAGTACAAAGACGGTTTCGAGAAGAAACACGGTGTGAAGCTTGGCTTCATGTCCTTCTTCATCAAGGCCTGCACCACGGCGCTGAAAGAATGGCCGGCTGTCAATGCCGAGATCGATGGCAACAGCTTCATCTATAAAAACTACTGCGACATCGGCGTTGCCGTTGGTACCCCGCAGGGTCTGGTTGTTCCGGTCATCCGTTCGGCAGAGGAAAAAACCTTTGCGGATCTGGAAAGCACCATTGTCGATTTCGGCAAGCGTGCACGTGACGGCAAACTCGGCATGGATGAAATGACCGGCGGTTCCTTCACCATTTCCAACGGTGGTGTCTTTGGATCGCTTCTGTCATCGCCGATCCTGAACGCGCCGCAGTCCGGTATTCTTGGCATGCACAAGACCCAGATGCGTCCGGTCGCAATCGACGGCAAAGTCGAAATTCGTCCGATGATGTATCTCGCGCTTTCCTATGACCACCGTATCATTGACGGCCGTGAAGCCGTTTCCTTCCTGGTACGCGTCAAGGAATGCATCGAGAACCCGGAACGCATCCTGCTCGATATCTGATCAGACAAAAGGATCAAAGAACTCATGAGTGAGAACTACGACGTTGTCGTGATCGGTGGCGGTCCTGGCGGTTATGTTTGCGCCATCCGCGCCGCACAGCTTGGCCTTAAAGTCGCCTGCGTTGAAAAACGCGGCGCACTTGGCGGTACCTGCCTCAATGTAGGCTGCATTCCGTCCAAGGCCCTGCTGCATTCCTCGCACCTGTTCGAAGAAGCGACCGAGCATTTCGATACCCACGGCATCGAAGTCTCCAAGCCGAAGGTCAACATCGAAAAGATGATGGCCCGCAAGGACAAGGTCGTTGACAGCAATGTCAAAGGCATCGAGTTCCTGTTCAAGAAGAACAAGGTTACCTATGTCAAAGGTGCCGGCGAAATTACCTCGCCGACCTCGGTCAAGGTTGCCCTTCTGGATGGCGGCGAAGAAACGCTTACTGCCAAAAATATCGTCATTGCGACGGGTTCGGAAGTCACCCCGTTGCCGGGTGTCGAAATTGACGAAGAAAAAATCGTCTCCTCGACCGGTGCACTGGTTCTTCCGAAAGTGCCGAAAAAAATGGTTGTCATCGGTGCCGGCGTGATTGGTCTGGAACTTGGTTCCGTCTGGCGTCGTCTGGGTTCCGAAGTCACCGTTGTTGAATATCTTGACCGCATTCTGCCGGGCATGGATGGCGAGCTGGTCAAACAGACCCAGCGCATCTTTGCCAAGCAGGGTCTTGAATTCAAACTCGGTCACAAGGTTACCGGTGCCAAGACCACCAAGTCTGGCGTGACCCTGACTGTTGAACCGTCCAAGGGCGGCGATGCAGAAGAACTCAAAGCCGATGTGGTTCTGGTGGCGATTGGTCGCCGTCCGTACACCAAAGGCCTTGGCCTGGACACTGTCGGTGTTGAACTCGACGATCGTGGTCGTGTCAAAACCGACGAGCATTTCCAGACCAATGTTGGCGGCATCTTTGCGATTGGCGATACCATCGTTGGTCCGATGCTGGCCCACAAGGCTGAGGAAGACGGCGTTGCCCTGGCAGAAATGCTGGCGGGCGAAGAAGGCCATGTCGATTACGGCAAGGTCCCGGGTGTTGTTTACACCTGGCCGGAAGTTGCCGCTGTTGGCAAAACCGAGGAGCAGCTGAAGGAAGAAGGCGCAGACTACAAAGTCGGCAAATTCCCCTTCACCGCAAACGGTCGCGCCAAGGCAATGGAAAGCACCGAGGGCTTTGTCAAAATCCTCGAAGACAAGAAAACGCACCGTGTTGTCGGCGCGCATATTGTCGGCCCGGCTGCGGGCGATCTGATTGCCGAAGTGGTTCTGGCGATGGAATACGGCGCTTCTGCCGAAGACATCGCACGCACCTGCCACGCCCACCCTGCCCTTGGCGAGTCCGTCAAGGAAGCAGCGCTGGACGCGGACAAACGCGCAATCCACATGTAATTGATCAGTTTCCTGATCTGCAAACGGCCGTCCCATTCATTTGGGGCGGCCGTTTTGTTTTGGCCCTCAGAAACGCCTAAGTGCCTAAATTTTATGAAGTTTGTGGAATTGTCAGACTTTTGGCAGGTGACGCTGGGGGGCTTTGGGGATTAGTATGACAAAACCTGTTTACTGGCCCGGAGAATGAAAATGGTGCTGTCTGTTGGCGTTGTTGCCCACGACCGTCGCAAACGCGAAATGGCTGACTGGCTGGAAAAACACAAGGATGTATTCGCCAATATGCGCATCTTTGCCACCGGCACCACCGGGCGTGTGTTGCAGGAAAGGTTTACTGAACTGGATGTCCATCCGCTTAAAAGCGGCCCGTTTGGCGGCGATCAGCAATTGGGTTCGATGATTGCGCACGGCGAATTGCAAGCCATGTTCTTTTTCACCGACCCGATGACACCCCAGCCCCACGATGTCGATGTCCGTGCCCTGATCCGGCTGGCCAACATGTATGAAGTGCCGATTGCCTGCAATCAAAGCACGGCAGACCTTTTGATCAGCAATCCGAAGTTCGAGGAAATCTGCGAACAATATCGCAACCATTCCCCCGAACAGGTCTTTGCCGATTACAGCAACCGCAAGGTTTAGCCCGCACCCCAAACGGCCCAACAAGACGTTTTCTGCGCCGGAGCGCCCCACCCGCCATGCAGCTCGCCTATGATGTCATCGCCGCGATCTTTCCGATCTTTGCCGCCATTTTGGTCGGCGCGGCCTTAAAGCATTTCCTGATCAAAACCGCCGATATCTGGGCCGGGATTGATCGGCTGACCTATTATCTGTTGCTGCCATCGCTTTTGATCGTCGAGATTTATCGCGCCGATTTTTCCAGCGGCCATGCAGGCACCGCCGTCGGTGTCACGCTTGCTGCGACACTCGGGCTTTCTGCGGCCCTGCTTTTGTTGCGTCCGGTGATCACGCGGGACACCCCGCTTTTCACATCCATTTTTCAGGGTTCGGTACGTTACAACAGTTATGTCCTGCTGGCGGTTGCCGATGCGCTTTACGGGGCAGAGGGATTGGCGCTTGCCATCATCTTTGTTGCGGTGATGGTGATCGCCACCAACATGCTGGGCGTTGTAGTGCTAAGCGCCTTTAGCAGTGGCAAAAGCAACCTTAAGCGGATCATTGCAGGCGTTCTGAAAAACCCGATCATTATTGCCGCCGGGGCCGGCGCCATCCTGAATGTGAGTAATATTCACGTTCCGTTGCCAATTGAAAATACCGCCGCCCTGTTCAAGACAGCCGCCCTGCCGCTCAGCCTGCTTTCGGTCGGGGCGGGTTTGCGCTTTGTGATGGATAAAAAGGCCGTGGGTGCGATTGCCCTGGCTACCACCATCAAGCTTGCGGTTTTGCCGGTTATCACCGGCGTCTGCCTGTATCTTGCCGGTGTCGATGGCATGGTTCTGGCGATGGGGGTTCTTTATGCCGGCATGCCGTGTGCGGGCAATGCCTATATCCTCGCACGCCAACTCAATGGTGATCCGGAGGCAATGGCATCGATCATCACGCTGGAGACGTTACTCTCCGCCTTCAGCGTCGCTGTCATCGCCGGTGTATTGAGCATCAATTGAACTTGCATGCGCGGCGTATTCGCCGTCGTAACCGCATGCTTCGAGCCCGGAACGCATCAGCTCGGGCGGCGGGGCATCGACAATCACCGGATCACGGTCGGCATGGAATGGAACGATGATCTGGCGCGATAGCAGCATCAGGGTCGGCGGCGCACCAAAGACCGGTGGTTCATCGCCGCGGCCATAAAACGGATCGCCGATCACCGGGTGCCCGACATGATCAAGATGCACACGCAACTGATGAGTCCGCCCGGTATGCGGGACAAGTTCCAGCCAGGTGATGTCCTTGCCATCCGCATCCTTGCCACGGCCCAGCACGGTATATTCGGTTTTTGACGGCTGACCATCTTCATGCACCAGCATGGTCCAACCGCTTTCATCATTGATCTTGCCAATCGGCGCATCAATAAAGCCGTGATCATCTTCCATCGCACCGCGGACCACCGCCCAATAGGACTTGCCGATTTTCTTTTCGGTGAACAGGCGGGTGATCTTTTTTGACGATTTCGGATGACGGCACAGCAACAAACAGCCGGCGGTGTCCCGGTCCAGACGGTGTGCAAGTGTTGGTTCAGGCTGAATGCCGAATTTCAGATCCGGCAGATAGGCATCAACATGAAAATAGGTTTTCGGCCCACCGTGCGAAGCCAGCCCGGGCGGCTTGTTCAGAACAATGATGTTGGAATCGCGGTGCAGAACATGCGCGATCAGGTCGTCTGCAATCGGATGGGGCATGGCGTGGCCTTTCATTTCGGGTCTTGGCCCGTGAGCCCCTGCTTACCCCATCAGACCTTTGCGGGCAATGATCATGACGTTTGATCCGCAGATCACGCCACTGCGTAACAAGAAGGGAGTATTAGTTTTTCAATCTGGCTTTGGTACCAATCATGAAGACATCCATGGCATATCCGGTCAAATCGCTATTTGGCGCCTGCGCCTTTGCGGGCGGTATCGCGCTGTCTTCCAATGCCTTTGCAGCCGATGCCCAATCAGCAACGCAGCACAACTCCACACCCGTTGAGCAAGCGCGCCTTTCCGAGGCATTCGATGGCCCGGAGACCTGCCGCGAATTTGATGCGATCCAGCGGTATGGCAATGAGCTTCGCTTTCAGATCCGGCGCAATGATTCCCCGGTCGGGAGCCATGTTGTGCAGTTCAATCAGGGGCGTGATGGCCTGCAGGTGGTTGCCCAAAGCAATATCGATATCAGCTTCTTGGGGTTTAACGCCTACAGCTTTGACTATCGATCCGAAAGCGTGTGGCAGGGTGACCGCCTGGCCGCCCTTTCGGTGCGGGTAGATGATGATGGTGACAAGACCGAGGTGGTCGCCAAATCTGATGCGCAGGGTACACTCGTTGTCAGTGGCCCGGAGGGGGATCAGTCATTGCCAAACGGGATTTTCCCGACTGATCACTGGCATTGCGGTGTCTTGGGCAGCAAAGCGGTCCTTAATACCATCACCGGCAAGTCAAACGCGGTCGATATCAGCGCGAACGAGCCGGAAACGCTGCAGACAACCAACGGCACGTTGCGCGCCACCCGTTTCACCTATGACGGCGAACTTGAAACCACCGCATGGTATGATGCCGACGGCCGGTGGGTCGGTCTTGCCTTCGAGGCACGCGACGGATCGCAGATCACATATCGTTGCATGAATTGCGCGACACAAACCGCGCAAAAGGATGAGGAATGAAAAAGCACTTCCAGACCAT
Organism: Thalassospira indica; assembly: GCF_003403095.1. NCBI lineage: Bacteria > Pseudomonadati > Pseudomonadota > Alphaproteobacteria > Rhodospirillales > Thalassospiraceae > Thalassospira > Thalassospira indica. The sequence continues at coordinate 4,325,682 of NZ_CP031555.1, forward strand.
CTGGATTATCGGGGCGTCTTCAGGGATTGGTGCAGCATTAGCACGCAAACTCCATGAAAACCCGACATCCTCCGCGCAAAAAATCATCATTTCGGCCCGAAATTCCGACAAACTCGATGAACTTGCGGCTGAAATGCCGGGTTTAACCCCGGTTCCGGTCGATATTACCGATACAAATGCGGTGAATGGTGCGATTGCCAAGGTTGAAAAGCAGTTTGGCCTGCCTGACCTGGTTGTTTTGGCGGCTGGTATCTATTCCCCGATGAAGCTCAGTGCGTTTTCAGCCGCCACCATCCGCAGTCACGTCGATACCAATTACATGGGCATCGTCAATTGCCTAGAGCCGCTTTTGAACAAGATGCGCGCACGCAAATCAGGCGAGATCGCCGTCATGGCATCGGTGGCAGGATATCGCGGCCTGCCCAATGCCGCGGCCTATGGTCCGACAAAAGCCGCCCTGATCAATCTGTGTGAATCGCTGCATACCGAACTGAGCGGCAGCGGCGTTTTGTTGCGCGTGATCAATCCGGGTTTTGTTAAAACACGGCTGACCGACAAGAACGATTTTGAAATGCCCTATCTGCTCGAACCGGAACAGGCCGCTGATTACATCTATCGCGGGCTTTGCGGCAGTGACAAATTCGAGATTGCCTTCCCGCCCCCATTTGTGCGGCAATTGAAGCTGACCCAAATTCTGCCGTATCCGATTTTCTTCAAACTGATGCGCAAGCTGCTCTGATCATGAACGACATTACCGACGCCAAGCGCCAGCTGCTGGCAACTTACGCAGACTATTACGAGAAACTGTCGCTTGAGACTGTTGATCAGTTAAAGGAACTGGTGACAGACGATTTCGTGTTTTGCGACCCGTTCACGACCGTCAGGGGTCCAGACGCCGTTTGTGCCTATCTGGCCAAGGCGTTTACCGATGCGGATCATCCGCGCTTTGTCGTTACCCACCGTGCGATCGATCGGGATCGCGGATTTTTACGCTGGCGCTTTAGTGCACGGGTAAAGGTGATCGGCAATTGGGAATTTACCGGCATGTCAGAGGTGACGTTTAACGACGATGGCACGCGCCTGGCATCGCATTTTGACCACTGGGATTCCGGCCAGAACTTTTATGCCAAAATCCCGGTATTGCGCTGGTTTATTCAGCGGCTTGCGCGACGCGTTGGGTCTTTGTGAAAAACAGCGTTACTTCGCCGATCTCAAAGCCCCATTTCTTGACCCGTGCCCGGTTGACCAGAACCCCATCGGGTTGCAGGAACATCCAGTCGTCGAACGTCACCCGCCAGGCACCATCACCGACCTTAAGATCCATGTCATAAGACCAGTTCAGCGCATTGCCGTACTGACTGCCAATCGCCTTGCCAACGATATCGTCCGCAAGCCCTTCATAGCTGTGTTCATCGGTTTTGCTGATTTTCCAGACACGGCGGTCTGTTTCGCCGTCGTCATAGATAAAGTCTTCTTCAAGTGTCAGAACACCATCTTCAACGGTTCCCGTTATTTCGACGGTGAACTGACGACGCAGGGTTCCGAAACGATCTTCGAAAATTCCCCAAGCCCGGCTGTCGCCTTCGAAATAGTCAAACACGTCGAAGCGGGGTTCTTTTTGCGCAAAATCCTGCGGTTTCATCGACCCACATCCGGCTAATAGTACCAAAACACACAGCGCCATGAAGTTCCGCAGCATCGATTTTCTCCTGTCCTGACAATCCCAAGATCAATCATTGCGGCGTGAAAGGCGCCGACGAATGGCAACCTGATGCGTGCTGTCCAACGGAAAACGCCACATCATCCCGATTGCTCCTGCCTTCAATACGATGGGGATCACCGCATAGATCAAAACCAGCACAACCAATGCGCCAGTTTTTTCGTCTCCGCCGTCGGTCAGACCAAATGCCCCCAATATCGGAAAGGCAATCCCGGCGGCAAGCGCCATGGCAAGCTTGTTGGTCATGTTCCAAAGGGCAAATAAAAGGCCTGTGCGCCGTACCCCAAACCGGTAACGATCCCAGTCATCGACATCGGCCTGAATGGCGGGTGGCAAAGCCAGATCCGCGCCCAGTGCCGCCCCGGTAACAAGGCATATGACCGCAAAGGCAGCGAAATCCCCGGCATCAAGGATCGGCACAAAGGCAAAGGCGACAATCGCCATCACCATGGCAAAACACCAGACGCGGTGCTTGCCAATGCGGCCGGCCATCACAACCCAAAGCGGAATGGCAATGATCGCCGCAGCAAAATAAAGCAGGATCAGGATATTTTCGCTGTCCTGATCAAGTTCGAGGTAATAGCGCACAAACAATGGAAAACACACGGCCGGCAATCCGGCCGCAAGACCATTGATCATCCACGCCGCAAGCAGACGCATGAAAAGACCATTGTCACGCAGGCTTCGGGCGCCCAAGCGCAAAGTTGCCCAAAGGTTTCCTCTGCCAAAACTGGCTCGGCTTGTGCGTTTATGTTGCGCAACCGGATCGGGTACCTTCCAGACCAGAAGGGCAACAAATACAGCGCCGAGCGTCAGCGTCACGGTGGCAAGGGTTTGAATCTCGGCGGCGCGATCCGGCGCATTGATCAATACCGGAATGGCCCCGGCCAATACAATCCCGATCAAGCCCGCCCCTTCACGAAGGGCGGTAAGCGTTGTGCGTTTTTTATAGTCGCCCGAAAGGTCCGCCCCCCAGGCAAGATAGGGCACCTGAAACATCGTCCAGCCCAGAAACAGCACACTTGCCCAGATGAGGAGATATATCGCGCTCGGTTGGGATGGCGGGCTGAACAAATACCAAAGCCCGATACCGGCGATCACCGCCCCGGCACCGGTCCAGATTTTGCGATTGCCGGTCTTGTCGGAAAGCCAACCAACAACGGGGTCCGTCAGCATATCGATCATGCGGACCAGCAACAAAACAACACCCGTGATCGCCAATCCAAGGCCAAGGTCATCGCCATAATAGCTTGGCAACAACACATAGGCCGGGATTGTCGGCACGGCTGCTGCCATCGCCGGAAGCGCGTAGAGAACCGAAATACGGGTGGGGTATTCAGCCTGTCGCATTTTCGCGATGTTCGATCACGAACAGCCCGACATCGATTGAGCCCTGATCAAATCCGGTTTCGCAGTAGGCAAGGTAGTATTCCCACATGCGTTTGAAACGCAGATCAAATCCCTGCTTGGCAATGCCATCCCAGGCATGCTGGAAGCTGCGCTGCCATTCGGCCAGTGTGCGGGCATAGGATTTGCCGAAGAATTCCGAATGACGCAGTTCAAGCCCGGCGGTATTAACCGCCGCCGACAGCGCGGTTGGCGATGGCAACATGCCGCCCGGGAAGATGTAGCGTTGAATGAAATCCGCCCCGCGGCGATAGGTTTCAAACCGGTCATCATCAATCGTGATGATTTGTAACACTGCCTTGCCGCCCGGTTTCAAGCGTTTGCGGATCATCTCGAAATAGGTTGGCCAGTGTTCTTCACCGACCGCCTCGAACATTTCGATCGAGACGATCTTGTCATACTGGCCTTCTTCATGACGGTAATCGCGCAGAACGATTTCTGTGCGGTCGCTAAGTCCCTGCATCAAAAGGCGTTCACGTGCAAAAGCATGCTGTTCATTCGACAGGGTCAGACCGGTGACATTGCAACGATACTTGCCGGCTGCAAGTTCGGCAAAGCCGCCCCAGCCGCATCCGACTTCCAGCACATCTTCACCTGATTTCAGGTCGGCAAGTTCGCAAATACGTTCGTATTTTGCAGATTGCGCCGCATCCAGAGTCATGTCGGGCGCGGTATACAGGCCCGATGAATAGGTCATGCTGGGATCAAGCCATGCGCGATAGAAATCATTGCCGAGGTCATAGTGATAGGCAATGTTACGCTTTGATCCTTCAAGCGTATTGGCGTTGCGCAGATGTCCGATCCGCGCCACCGTACGCGCCAGAAATCCTGCAGCCAGACGGGCCCGCACGATCGTTTCATTGTGCATGGCAAAGTGCATCAGATGGGTCAGATCCGGGCTGCTCCAACTGCCGTCCATATAGGCCTCGGCAAAGGCAACATCCCCACCCGTGGCCAGTTTTCGGATTGCCTGCCAGTCATGGATATGGATGGCCGCGCGCAGATTGGTTTCATGTTCGCCGGAAAAATGCAGGGTGTCGTTATCGGGCAAAACAATTGTCAAACGACCGTAATGTAGATGCGCCAGAACGCGCTTGAGCATCGCTTTTAGAAGGCTGCGGCTGCCGGTCATGCTGCCCAGCATCGGCAGAATGCGGTCACGCAGTGAAAAGGCGGAAACGGATGCATTACGATTGCGGTTTGGCATTGTTTTTATCTCTTCCCTGATTGGGCCGCTGCTGTCCCGGCTTCCAGCACATAGGTTACAGGCTGCTCTGGCGGTGCTGGTCGTTTATGGAATGTCATACCCTTGCGCCAAAGATGGAGCGCCTCCCAGTGGATACCTGCCACGACCTTTAGGGTCATCAGCGGGTATCGAATGAACGCTCCTAAAAGTTTACGGTCGGAAAGTTCGGTTCGATCACCGACAAAGGCAGCATTCAAAAACAGACCCTTTGCGTCGGTTTCGCGAATGGCAACCGCGACATTTTCATCGGGCATGCGAATGCGGAAATGATAGTCCGCGACCATGTCGATAAAGGGTGAGACGTAAAAACCCTTCGCACAGGACTGGCGCAGCACGTTCTTGTCATCAAGTGCGCCTTCGCTGACCGGGATCAGGTAACTGTGACGATCCCCGAAGGTGTTGGAGACCTCATACAGAACAGCGCCCACCGACCCGTCAGCACGATGGCAGAAATAAACCGAGAGCGGATTGAACACAAAACCCAGCAAGCGCGGATAGCACAACAGCCGGATCTTGTCCGCGCAATCACCAAGCCCATGCTCACTCAGAATTGCCTCCAACCGGGTACGCAAATCGGTGGCACCCCCATCGGCGTGATCGCGGTCATGGAATGAAAACAGGTTAAAGCGATTGCGACTGAACAATTTCAGCTTGGCAGCAAGGCCATCAATCTCGTCGAGATCAAGCAAAAAGGAAAACACCCGATAGCGCAGCTTGTGCTTTTTCGGACGCAAACGATGATGCGTGACGACCCCTTCAAACAGGGCCGATGCCGGTTTTGTCGCAACAGGACGTGTCATGCAGCCTCGCTTGATTGCGAACGAGCTGTTTCGCCAACATGGATACGGCCGCTTTCATTTTCGACATTCCATGGGCGTCGCACATTGCCAAGGGCCTCGGCAACCGCAAGACCCGATTGAATGCCATCTTCATGGAAGCCATAGCCAAAGTAACTGCCGCAGTACCAAAGGTTATCCACCCCCTGGATCGACCAGAGTTCCTTTTGTGCGGCCATTGCGCCCGCATCAAACAGCGGATGATCATACAGGAAGGATCTGATCACACTGCCTTCAGCCGGATGGCGTGGCGGGTTAAGGGTCACGAAAAGCGGCTGCCCCGGATCAAGATGCTGCAGGCGGTTCATCCAATAGGTGACACAGACTTTCTGTTCGCCGTCGTGATCTTCAGCCAGATAGTTCCAGCTTGACCAGACCTTCTCGGTCTTTGGCATCAGGCTGGCGTCATTGTGCAGGATCGCCAGATTGCGCTCGTATTTGAACGCCGAAAGCAGTTCGGCAGTGCGCGGGTCGGGTGTTTCCTGCAATGCCAGTGCCTGATCACCATGGCAGGCCAGAACGACATGATCATATTCTTCGCGCTTGCCATAGCGGTCCTCGACAAACGCGCCACCAGATGCGGTCTTGCCGACCTTGGCAATGGCGCGATCAAGAACCACACCGCCGGAAATCTGTGCCGTCATGCGTTTCACATATTCACGTGATCCGCCAACCACGGTGCGCCATTGCGGACGGTCCTTGATCTGCAACAGGCCGTGGTTCTGACAGAACCGCACGAACGCCGCCAGTGGATAGGCCATCATGGTATCAACCGGCGTAGACCAGATGGCTGCCCCCATCGGCAGCAGATGGTCATTGATAAAGGCTTTGGAATAGCCATTGTCGCGCAGGTAATCGCCAAGGCTGATATGCTCAGCCGTGCCGTCTTCAAGGGCAGCAGGGGCTTCGCGATAGAACCGTAAAATATCGCGCACCATTTTCCAGAAGCGTGGGCGGAACAGGTTGCGTTTCTGGGCAAACAGGGCGGAAAGATCGCCACCGCCATATTCCAGGCCGCCCTCATCCATCGAGGCAGCAAAGGACATGTCTGTCGGGGTTGTTTCAACGCCCAGATGATCAAACAGGGCACACAGATTGGGATAGCAGCGGGTGTTATAGACAATGAAACCGGTATCTACCGGCGTTTGCCCGGCATCGACCGTGTTGGAATGACCGCCTGCACGATCATCCTTTTCATACAGGGTCACGTTGTGTGACTGGCTCAGCAGCCAGGCAGCAGACAAGCCAGATATCCCAGACCCGACAACGGCGATATTGAGTTTTCCCGGGGTGACAATGTTCATATCGGCGCGGCCCGCTTACTGTTACTGTGTGACATTATTTATATGAGTACGCGGATCTGAAATTCGCGGATCACTCGGATTATTTTGGATTTGTTTGCCTGAACTGATTGTAAGTGTCTGGTAGGAAACATACATTTTTATTTGATCCGAATGAACGTGGCCGACGTAGGAATTGTATGATGAACACAATTCTGGCGCGGCCCCAACAGGGACCTGAAACAAAAATGAGCGGCACCACACCACGACGCACCGGGCCAGCCGATCCGGTCGAAGCGAAAAGATGTGCCGATTGGATTGTTTCCGTCGCAGCGACACGCGATCGGGAAGCATTTGCGCGATTGTTTGCGCATTTCGCCCCGCGCGTGAAAGCTTACATGTTCCGGTTTGGCGGTAATCCCGAGACCGCCGAGGAAATGGCGCAGGAAGCAATGATGCAGGTCTGGCGCAAAGCGCACCTGTTTGATCCTGCCAAGGCAGCCGCCAGTACGTGGATTTTTACCATCGCCAGGAACCTTCGGATTGACCGGTTCCGGCAACGCAAACATATCGAGGTAGATGATTCCGACCCGACTTTGATTGTCGACGAAGATCCGCTGGCAGATGACGTAGTCAATCGTGACCAGGAGGCCGTCCTTGTCAAAGCCGCAATGGAAGAATTACCCGCGGACCAAAAGGTAGTTGTTGAATTGTCGTTTTTCGAAGATTGCTCACACAGTGAAATTGCCGAGCGTCTTGATATCCCGCTGGGAACTGTGAAGTCCCGTTTGCGGCTTGCGCTTGGCAAGTTGCGTGGCGGACTGGAAGGTGTCGCATGAACATTAAGCATCATCCAACCGATCAGACATTGATGGAATATGCCAGTGGTTCGCTGTCGCAAGCGATGGAGCTTCTGGTGGCGACCCACATGACCGTGTGCCCGCATTGCCGTGACAAGGTCAGTGGTTACGAAACCATGGGCGGTGCCGCGCTTGAAACCACGAACAGCATGTCGATGGCGGATCATTCGCTTGATCACGTCATGGCGATGCTTGAACGTGAAACAGCGAACGAAAACATCGTTGCGCAAGAATTGCCATCATTGCGTCGCGTTGCGGTCGGCGAAAGCATTACCGGCAGTGCCATGAGCGCCCTGCCAAGGCCGCTTGCCGATTTGCTGCCCGACGATGTGACGTCGCTTGATGATATTCCGTGGAAATCGCTTGCACCGGGTGTGAAGCATTTCCAGCTGAAATCCATCGAAAGCAAGGGCACCGTGCGCCTGATGAAGATCGCGCCGGGCGTTTCGATCCCCGATCACGGGCACCATGGTCATGAAATGACCCTGTTGATCAAAGGATCCTATATCGACGAGATCGGCCGGTTCCGGGCTGGTGACGTCGCAGACCTTGATGACGATGTCGATCATCAACCGATTGCCGATACCGCCGAGGAATGCATCTGCTTGATCGCAACCGATGCGCCGATGAAGTTCAACCGTCTGCTGCCGAAATTGCTGCAGCCATTCTTTGGCATCTGATACCTGTTACCAATGCGTCCCAACGCATCGAGGCCCCGCTGGCAACACGCCTTCGGGGCCTCTTTTCTTTGACGCAGGTTTATGCGGCGGGCACCAGCCAGCGCATCTGATGGTTTGCGGGCCCAGGCAGTTTGCAGGTTTTCGCAAGCCAGTTTCCGATATCGCCAAGTTGCTGATCAAACTGCCACGGTGGATTGATGACCAGAAGGCCCGTACCACGCATGCGGCCCTTGGCCCCACCCTGATCAGTAGCAAGTTCGGCACATAGAACGCCACCCGATGCCTTGATCGCGGAAAACGATTTGCGAAGGTCGTCATCAAAGCCGTCCAACAAGATCGGGTACCACAGTATGAAAGTCGCCGTTGGCCATTTTTCCCAGGCTTCGCGGATTGCCTTGGCGGCCTTTTGATAATCCTGTTTCACATCATAGCTTGGATCCATCAGAACCAGTCCGCGGCGGATGGCGGGCGGCATCATGGCAACAACACCCTCATAGCCATCGCGCTTGTGCAGATGAATGCGCGCATCACGCTTGACCCGGTGATGAAGCATTTCATGTTCACGCGGATGAAGTTCCATCAGGACCAATTCATCTTCGTCGCGCAACATATCGCGAATAATAAATGGTGATCCCGGGTAAAACGGCCCTTGGTAATCATCGCCTTCGCGCACCCCATAATCACGGCCCTTCGCAACCGGATCAAACGCGGCGACATAGTTTAAGAATTGCTGCAGCATTTCGGGTGCATTGGCACCGTCCTTGGCGCGCGCATAACCGTCTTTCCACTCGCCGGTTTTGGCCGCCTGTTCACTGCCAAGGTCATACCAGCCCGATCCGGCATGGGTATCGATCACGCAGAAAGGTTTCTTCTTTTTGCGCAAATGTTCAAGGATTAGCCAAAGGGCGGCATGCTTGTGCATGTCGGCAAAATTCCCGGCATGAAAGCCGTGCAGGTAACTCAGCATGGCGGCTATCCTTTCTTCGGGCGCGAACGGTGGCGTGCAGGTTTATACCCGCCTTTGCGTGGACCTTTGCCCGCCTTTACGCCTTCACGCGCGATATTGGCTTTGTCGTCGGCATTGGGCGCATTGGTAACATCGGGCACCTGATTGCGGCGCGGCGGCTTGGCCGATCCGGGGGATAGCCTTCGATGGGTGGCAGGCGGTGCATCGACCTCAATCACCTTCCATTCGCCGGGCGCCAAACCATCGAGCGTCCAGTCGCCGATGGCATGCCGGATCAGGCGCAAGGTCGGAAACCCGACGGCGGCGGTCATGCGACGTACCTGGCGATTTTTGCCCTCGGTAATGGTCAGTTCGATCCAGCTTGTCGGGATCTCCTTGCGATAGCGCACCGGCGGATCACGTTCCCAAAGCCCGGCCGGTTCATCAATCCGCCGGACCTTGGCGGGCAAGGTCATGCCGTCTTTAAGCTCTACCCCGCTGCGCAGGGCATCAAGTGCGGCGTCAGTGGGTTCGCCATCGACCTGCACCAGATAGGTTTTGGGTTTCTTGAATTTCGGATGGGCGATCTGGGCATTGAGCGGCCCGTTATCGGTCAGAAGCAACAAACCCTCGCTATCGCGATCAAGCCTGCCGGCGGCATAAACGCCGGGCAGATCGATATAGTCGGCCAAGGTCGCCCGACCGTTTTCACGGTCGGTGAACTGGGTCAAAACGCCATATGGTTTGTTAAACAGGATCAGTTGCGCCATGGCGCGCATAAAACCAGCTTTGACGAGGCTGTCAACTCAGTTCAGCCCCTAATCGCGGATGAGATACTCCATGGTGGTGACCACGCGTACGGTCTTGTTGATCTGGTTGGCTTCCATCATGTTGGGGGCGCCATCGGCGGCCAGTATCTGAAACAGGCCCTGTGTCGCGCGGCGTATACCGCCAAGCTCCCCACCGGAATCCGCGGCAAATTGCTGGGCTGCTTCGCGGGCATTGGCGGTGGCAGCTGCGATCATTTCCGGTTTGATGTCATTAAGACCGGTGAACAGATAACTCGGCCCCGGGTTATAGCCCTGCCCGCCCAGAACAACACCACCCTGCAACAGTTTGCCGATATCCTGGGATGCGGCAACCACCGCATCAACATCGTCGGTGCGGACCTGAATGGTCTGATTGACGATATAGCGGCTTTCAATCGGCCCGGACCGATAGGACTGGGCAAGTTGATCGGTTACCTGAAGGTTTTGCAGCTCTGTCGCTTCGCGACCAATGCCGTGGCTGGCAAGAAATTCAAACAAGGTATTTGTGTCGGCATCAATCTTGGCCTGTGCATTTTGCAGCACATCATAGGTCGCAACATAGGTAATCGGCCAGACGGCCTTGTCGGCCTTTACATCACGTTCGGCCAATCCCTTGACCGTCACATAGCGATCAAGGGCACGCATGTTTTCAATGCCAGTCCCGACCAGCCAGCCCGATGCGGCCATTCCGCCGGCGACAACAATTGCCGCGACAACTTTGGCAAATCCCGATGATTGCGACATGATGCTGTTCCCCTGTCCGGTTTCGGGCGATATCGCAAATATGATATCACACTGTATGATTTTCACTGTATTGCGCTGAAAAACGGCGATTACGAGGCAGGTTTTTCACGCAAAGACCAACAGCGGAGCCCTGAAATCGAAATCATTTGAATGCATTCAAAAACTATCGCATTCACCATTCGGGCGTGGTAAAACCCGGCCGAATCAATCGTGCCAAACGCCACAAGAGGTCAACCATGCTGCGTTCTGAAATCAATGCCTGTATCGAGCATGCCAAGGAACTTTATGCATCCATCGCATTCAAACTGCCGGAATGGGCCCATTACAGCCCGGCGCAATGGGAAACCGAACCTGATCTGGCTAAATGGTGCCGTAACCATCAGATGGGCTGGGATGTCACCGATTACGGCGAAGGCAATTTTGAAAAGCGCGGCCTGATCCTGTTTTGCCTGCGCAACGGCATTCTGCGCCAACCGGGCGAAGTGCCCTATGCCGAAAAGATCATGATCGTTGGTGAGAATCAGGAATGCCCGTGGCATTACCACAAGGTCAAAATGGAAGACATCATCGTGCGTGGTGGCGGCAATCTAGTGATCGAGCTTTGCAACCTGACCGAAGATGGCCAGATGGACCGCGAAAATGAAGTTCGTGTCCGCACTGATGGCAAACTCAACATCCTGCCCGCTGGTGGCAAGGTTGTTCTGGAACCGGGTCAAAGTGTGACGCTGCCGCGTACCCTTATCCACCGCTTCTATGGCGAACAGGGCAAAGGTCCGGTCATCGTGGGTGAAGTGTCGCAGGTCAATGATGATCTGACCGATAACTACTTCTTTGATTGCGATGCGCGCTTTACCAAGATCGAAGAAGACGTCGCACCGATCCACCCGCTGTGGAACGAACTGCCAAGCAGCTAAGCGACTGCAAATACCCGGATATCAAAAAGCCCTGCAGCAATCCTGCAGGGCTTTTTCGTATGTGACTTGAATTTCCCGGGTTACTCGGCTGGCGGCAGGTCTTCCTTTTTGCCGAGAATCTGGGTGAATTCCGGCATGTCACGCAGCGGTTCGAATTCTTCCTCGACCCAGGCTGGCTGGCGCATGGTATCGGACAATTCAACAGCACGTTGCAGGTCAGCAAGGGCTGCTTCCTTGAAACCAAGACCGGCATTGGCACAGGCACGCTGATAGTAACCGTTGGCGTTTTCGGGGGCCTCGGCCAATAGCCGATTACAAAGACTTAGTGCCCAGTCACGATCCCCGAGTTGCAAGGCAGCGTCCGCCTTATAGGCCATAACTTCCGGATCACCGGGTGCAAGTTCGAGGATCTTGTCATAGGTTTCGATCTTTGCCCGCGGATTGCTGAGCTGGTTGGCCTGCAGCCACAGGGCATGAATGGTCTGGGTACGTTCGATCTCGTGCTGATGTTCGTTGATCAGTTTGGATTTCAGCAGCAGTTCGTTTTCAAGCGACGTAAGCCGCCCTTCGAATTCCTGCGACAAACGTTGCAGTTCGGTATTGGCCAGATTGCGCACGCTTGATTTCAATTCGCGCAGAGACTGCCATCCCAGCATGGTCAGAAGCGCACCGACGGCCGCGACGAAATAGAAGAAGTAGGTCACGGTGTTCGATGAATAGGAAATCGCCTTGTCGATGGCCTCAAGCTGCCGGTTAACGACCTCGCGCAGCAATTCGGCGCGCATGCCCTGCATCTCGGTACGCAGGTTTTTCAACTCATCAAGCACATAGCGTTCCATCAGAGGCGGCATGTTGGACCGTTCCTCGGCTGACAGGGGACGATAGTCGATCGAGGGAACATCGGTCGTGCTGTCTGTGACCTGGCCATTGACCGTCGTCTGGTCTGTTGAACCGCTGGTCTGGGCGTTTGCAACGACACCTGACAAAACAAAGCCCAACGCCACCACGACAGCAGCCATCAAAGCCGATAGTTTCTGCATCTTTTTATCCCGTTTTCTTTTCCGGATCGAAGCCGTTTCCTGATGAAGGCAGACTAGGGCGCAGACGTGAACAAACCAATAAAACTACAACCGCTGCGCTCTGTACGCGCATGTGGGAAAGCTGATATACTGCGTGTGCGAAATGCGCAGCCCAAACTTAAAGAAGTGCCTTTACATCCGACGATATCACTCCTTCAGGTTCCCAGGAATGCCTCAGCAAGAACAATACCGGCAGCGGTCATACGCGCTGTCGCGCGAAGCGCTGGAATTGATCAATGAATTGGGTTTGAGTGCAAACCCGATCAATTATGCTGTGTTCTTTGCCTATGTCGAAAAATCAAACGATGACCTTGTTGCGCTGATTGATATTCTGCGCGGCAACAAGCGTGCGCTGGATGATGTCAAATGCCACGAGCTTTATCAGCGGTTTATCGAACCCAGTCGGGCAGAGCTTCTGCGTGAAGCCATTTCCCATGATCTGCAAAGGCAGGTTTCCGATCTGATTGATCGACTGGCAAAAGGCAAGGACGTCATCAGCACTGCCGATCTGCGGGATGCTGCCCACGATCTTTTGGGGATGGAAAACCGGGCCAACGCACAACAGGCCGCAAAAGACGTGAACGATGCCGATCCGGCACCGGTCGAGGTCACCCAGCTGCTTCTTGATCTTGAGGAAATGAAACGCGAAGCCCACACAGATGGGCTCACGGGGATTGCCAATCGCAAGGCCTTTGACGAAAGCCTCCGCGACGCGGCAATGACAACGATGGAACGGGGTGAGCCCCTGAGCATCCTTTTGATCGACATTGATCATTTCAAACGGGTCAACGACAAACATGGTCATCAAGCTGGCGACCAAGTCATCAGGACGTTGGCCAAGACCCTGCAGCAGAATGTCAAAGGACGCGACACCACCGCGCGCTATGGCGGTGAAGAATTTGCCGTCGTTCTTCCGGCCACGACGCTTACCGACGCCATGCGGGTCGCGGAAAACATTCGCGCGTCAATCGAGTCTCTTCATCTCAGAAGTTTCAATCGCAACGAAGATCTGGGCCGGATCACGGCATCCGTCGGGGTTGCGACGTATCAGCTGGGTGAACCCCTGACCCGTGTGATAGATCGTGCCGACCAGGCGCTTTATCTTGCCAAGGCGAATGGTCGAAACTGTGTGATGAACCAGAATGATCTTCTGACCCAGCCGATCAATCGCGCAGAAAGCGCATAAGCGTCCCCCTTCACTATTGACCTATTTTATCATGTGAAATCAAAAATCGCCCGGATTACGGGAGGTTCGATGATTTAAATCAAACCTTTCGCATATGCGTTTGCATAGGATGTTGCCGAAACTTATGGCGACATAATTCTACTGCAGGCAATTGATGAGCGCGTACGGGTTTAATCACAGAACAGCTCAACAGCACAGCAACGCTGCCCACAAACTGATGGCAGAGTTGGGTGTGGTTTCGCATCCGGACAATTTCCAGCTGTTTTTTACCTATGTCGCGCATACGAACTTCGATCTTTGCCGCACGATCGACATTCTGCGCAGCAACCATCGCGAATTTGATGAAGCACAGTGCGAAGAGCTCCATACCCGTTTCTTCAGCGACAAGCGCGAAAACGAAATCATCGAACGCATTTCAAATGACTTGCGCGCGCAATTGGGCAGCATCCTTGATACTGTGAACAAGGTCGGCGTCGACACCCGGAAATACAAAAAGGCGCTTGATCATTTCTGCTCCTATGTCGGGGACAAGAACCGCAACCTCAGCAATCTTGAACAGGCACTTCATACCCTTCTGGGCGCAACCCGCGAGATGGAGGGCGTCAACCGCAGCCTTGAAAGCCGGTTGACGAACAGTTCTTCGGAAATCAACCGTCTGCGCGAAGATATGGAAAACCTGAAACGCGAAGCCATGACCGACGGGCTGACCGGCATTGCCAATCGCAAGGCATTCGATATGCAACTGCGCGATGGCATGATGCATGCCATGGAAGACGGTCAACCGCTTTGCCTTTTGCTTCTTGATATTGATCACTTCAAAAAGTTCAACGACACCTATGGTCATCAGGTCGGGGATCAGGTGATCCGGTTGATGGCAGAATCGCTGAAACGCAATATCAAAGGCCAGGATACTGCCGCCCGTTATGGCGGCGAGGAATTCGCAATCATCCTGCCAAGCACGTCGCTTGGCAATGCCGTGTTGTTTGGCAACAAGCTGCGTCAATATATCGAAAGCCACAAGGTCGTGACCAAAAGCGGCAAGACGATCATCAGCAAGGCGACGGCGTCAATCGGGGTGGCTGAATTCCGGCCCGGCGAACCGGCCGCCAAACTGATCGAGCGGGCCGACAGGGCACTTTACTTCGCCAAGGAAAACGGCCGCAATCAGGTTGCAAGCGAACAACAGATTGAACAATCCAAAACCGCCGGCAAACGCGGCGACCTAAAACCCCCGAGTTCCAGGGGCATTGCCGCAGAATAGGTATTTGCGCCACTGGCACTGACAAGGCCACGTTTTCCACGTATAAGCAGGTCCGAAATTCACATGAATGGATCTGACGGGCTTGAAAAAGATTGATGTTCTTGTCATCGGGGCGGGTGCGGCCGGCCTGATGTGCGCGATTGAAGCAGGAAAACGCGGAAGAACCGTCGTGGTGGTTGATCATTCGACCAAGCCGGCGGAAAAAATTCGCATTTCCGGCGGTGGGCGCTGCAACTTTACCAATATCCACACCAGCCCGGAAAACTTCATTTCGGAAAACAAGCGGTTCTGTGTTTCAGCGCTTAAACGCTATACGCAGCAAGATTTCATTGATCTGGTGAACCGGCACAATATCGCCTGGCATGAAAAGACACTCGGCCAGCTTTTCTGCGATGAATCGTCCTTTCAGATCATCGATATGTTGCTTGATGAATGCGATGCTGCCGATGTGACGATCAAACTCAACACCGAGATTTCAAACATCATCAAACGCGATGATGACGGCTTTGATGTCACTACGCGCACCGGCGCGCAATGGACCTGCTCGTCGCTGGTTGTCGCATGTGGCGGCCTGTCGATCCCGAAAATCGGTGCCACCGGCTTTGGCTATCAGATCGCACATCAGTTCGGCATCAATGTCATTCCGACCCGTGCTGCACTTGTGCCGTTTGTTTTCGATCCGGATTTGCGTGCGCGTACCGGTGAACTTTCGGGCATATCCGTTGATGCCATTGTTCAATGTAACAAAAAGCAATTCCGCGAAGGTTTGCTGTTTACCCATCGTGGTCTTTCCGGCCCGTCGATCTTGCAGATTTCATCCTATTGGAACGAAGGCGACAGCATTACGGTAAATCTCAACCCGGAAGAAGACGCGTTCGATCTTTTGAAAGCGGCCAAGGGCGAAAACCCGAAACAGGCGGTGCACACGGTTCTGTCACGCATCTTGCCAAACCGCCTTGCCCAGATGATTGCCGCCACCCATGGCCTTGATCGCCCGATTGGCGAAACCGGTGACAAGGCACTGCGCAAATTGGCGATGGATGTCAATCAATGGGCCCTGACACCAAGCGGGACTGAGGGGTATCGCACAGCCGAGGTCACGGTTGGCGGGGTCGACACCAATGCCCTGTCATCGAAAACCATGGAAGCGCGTGACGTACCCGGCCTTTATTTCATTGGTGAAGTGGTTGATGTCACGGGCCATCTTGGCGGCTTCAATTTCCAGTGGGCATGGTCATCGGGCTGGTCTGCCGGACAGGTGGTTTAAACTGCCCTTCCGAACCCGCCTGATGCACTGATTGAATTCAGTGCGGGAACAAACAAGAAAACCAATCGTTTGAGTTGTAAGCGCGGTACAGATACCGCAGCAACAAATGTGAGGTTGGAACATGCTTGAATATGGTGGAATTATCGGACTTCTCGTCCTGATTGCCGATATCTGGGCAATCGTGAATATCATGGGCAGCGGTGCAAGCACCGGTGCAAAAGTATTGTGGACAGTACTTGTTGTTGTCCTGCCGGTCCTTGGCCTGATTATCTGGTTCTTTGCTGGCCCGCGCAGCGGACGCGCGACCGCTTAAAACCGGTTAAATCATTTCCCTCGATGACGAAAAAGGCCGACAGGAAACTGTCGGCTTTTTTCGTGGTTCTAAACACCCGCAGCAAAAATTAAAGCACCACCAAGTGCAACCATCCCGATCCGTTGCCAGACAGGTCTGGGGGCGATCAGGCCATATGAAATGGCCGTCAAACCCACCGCGACCTTAAGCCCGGCGATGATCGCCCAAACCGGATCGCTGCCAAGTTCAATCAGCGTGCTATTGGCGATCATCGCCAGTGGCACGATATAAAGCCCGATGCCAAGCGCCATCGCCGTTCCGGCAACCTTGAGCCAGTTTTCCTCGACCATGCCCGCGGCAATGAACACCGCCCCGCAAACCGGCGGCGTAATCGTCGATAAAAGCGCAAACCAGAACACAAACAAATGCGCCTGAAGCGGTTCAAGCCCGAGCTCTATCAACGCGGGCCCGGCAACCGAAACACAAATCACATAAGCCGCCGTGGTCGGGACTTCCATGCCAAGGATCAGACAGGCGAGTGCGGTCAGCAAAAGGGCTGGCCACAACATTCCGCCCGATCCGGAGATCAGAAGCGAGGTGATCTTCACACCAAGTCCGGTCAGACCGAGAACGCCGATTACGATTGATGCGCACAAGATAATCGAACCGATCATCGCCACCTGACGCCCGGCATTAAGGCAGACATCGGCAAACCGTTGTTTGCTGCGCGGCAAATCAACCGTCAAATCCGCATCAAGCAGCAGCAACGCCGCCCCCGCCAGAAGCGCCAGACAGGCGGCATATTGTGGTGTGTAACCGCCGCCGAACATTCCCCAAAGCAAAATGGTAAATGGCACCAGGAAGAAGGCCGATGTGATTACGACCGAGCGCAGGTTCGGGCGATCTTCCTTTGGTACACCGGGAAGGTCATAGCGCATGGCAAAGGCATTGATGCCAACCCAGACGGCAAGGAAGTACAGCACTGCTGGCAAGATGGCGGCGACCATGATGTCGACATAGGGCTTGCCGGTAAGTTCCACCATGACAAACGCCCCTGCCCCCATCAGCGGTGGCATGATCTGCCCGCCACTGGATGCCACGGCCTCAACCGCCGCGGCCAGACGTTTCGGGTAACCAAGCTTGGTCATGGCAGGCAGGGTGATTGCCCCGGTCGAGGCCACATTGGCCGATGCAGACCCCGAGATCGAGCCAAACAGCGCGGATGACACGACGGAAACCTTCGCCGCCCCGCCCTTAAGCCGACCGGCGGCGGCACCTGCGACATTCATGAAGCCCTGACCGGCCTCGCCGCCATTCAGAACCGCCCCGAAAATAACGAAGATCGCAACGATATTGACCGATACGCCCGTCAGGCTGCCCCAAAGGCCGCCCTCTGCGATGGTCAAGGTGCCCAGCATGCTTTCAACTGGCAGCCCGGCATGGCCAAACTCGCCCGGTATATATTGGCCGAACAGCGCATAAAGCAGTGCAATTGCCGCCACTGTCGGCAACGGCCAGCCGATCGCACGACGTGCCATTTCAAGCACAATCAGCAATAACGCCGCTGCCAGCACGATCTGGCCATTGCCCATCAGGAAACCGTATTGATCGCCAAGCGTCTGATGATTGGCGACGATCCAACCACACCCGATCAGACCTATCAGGGTCAGGATGATGCCAGAAATTTTCTGTGCAGGGGTTTTGGCAACAAAGATCAGGGCCCAAGGCAGGGCAAGCGCCATGTGGATTGGGCGGCTTACAAGATTGGGAACCAATCCTGAAAAAATCAGCCACAGGTGAAAGGCAATTGAAACGGCGCCAAGGGCGATCCAGAAGGGACGAGTGGTGGCTGACATAATCTAAATAGCTTGTTTGACAAGAAACGGCCCGGCAAAACTGCCGGGCCTTGAACATGTTATCTGATCAGCACTTATCGCTGATCGTCGCGGATGGAGAACCCGACTTCGTCATAGTAACGCAGCGCACCGGGATGCATTTTACCCGTGATGTTGGCAAGCATTTCCGGGCTGACACCGTTCCACCAAGAAGAGCTTTCACCCATTTTCGCCTTCTGCTCCCAGAAGGTTTTGGTCAGCGCATAAGCCGTATCGGCATCCATCTGGGTGGTGGCAAAGGCAACAACCGAAAGCGATGCGGTGGTGATGTCTTCTTCCTGACCGTTATAGGTCCCGGCCGGAATGACGGTTTTGTCACGCTTGGTCTCGGCAAGCTGGTCTTCGGACAGCGACAGAACAATCACATCGGTTCCTGCCGCGGCCTCGATCACGTTCGGGGCAGGCCAGGAACCAGCGGTCACAAAGCCATCAATCTGACCGTTTTTAAGGGCTGCCACCGCATTGGACAGTTCGGCATCAGCCAAATCGACCTTGCCTTCAAGACCAAACAGCTGAAGGTATTTTTCACCTTCACGCGCGCCAAAGGATCCCTTGCCAAGCAGGATGGTCTTGCCTTCCAGATCGGCAAAGCTGGTCGCACCGGAATCAGCACGCATCACGAAATGCATGGTCAGCGACGGGATCGGGAACAGGGCACGGACTTCGGCAAACTTTTCGGTCGGACGTCCGTCGAACGGGCCTTTGCCGTTCTGCGCCAGGCTTACGAGACCGGGCGGGGAGGTAAAGACATAATTGCCCGAACGCACCATGGCTTCCATGACGTTCTGAACCGAACCCTGGCTTTCCTCGACGGTGACGATGATATCGCCATCGGTGCCCGTTTTCATCGCCTCGGCAAACTGGGCGGCCATCTGGTAATAGGATGACGCGGCCTTGGCCGATTTCAGGGTGACGCGGGTTTCAGCCTGCGCGGCATTCGCCACGGACAAAGCCATCATACCGGCGGCAATCACGCCGAGTGTGCGCAAAATTTTCAAGGTTTCCTCCCCTTGTATGGTCGGTTCATCATTTGGCTTGAATGCCGATTATCATCAATGAACCTGAAGTCTGGTGGCGAAACGCAAAATCCAACCCCGGATCGCGGGTATTTTGGCAAATTGCGTCTGATTTCGGTCCATAGAAAGCATCAACACCCCCAAGGTCAAGCTGCTTATGCGATTTTCCCCGAACAAAGCCTGCTTCGGCGCCAAGTAAAGCCGCTTTACACATATCAGTTGCGCGAAACCGGCACTATGCGCCTGGGCCAAGCGGGATTAAAGAAGGTTCATAATTTTTGCGGAACTTCTTGTGCGCCGTGGTGTTAAACACAAAATGCACTATTCCCCTTGTGTGCCAAGGGCTTGTAAGGATTGACACGGTCGATCCCCTTGCCGCAGGGTGCCTGCCTGATTGAAACTCAAACGAGGATGCCATGCCGCGTTCGCCGGTCGCCCTTATTATTGCACTGTCTGCAACGCTTTTCGCGGCGTTTGCGCTGAATAGTGGGGCATCTCTGCAATCATCGCTGCTTGCACTGCGTGCATCCGCTGAGGGATTTGCGCCGGTCTATACCGGTATCATCATGGCATCCTATTATATCGGGTTCGTTGCCGGCATCATCTGGGGAGCGAGCCTTGTCAACCGGGTCGGCCACATCCGGACATTTGCCGCATTGGCATCGGCCGCATCGGCCATCACGCTTTTACATGCCGTTCTGGTTGATCCGATTACCTGGTCGCTGTTTCGTATCATGACCGGCCTGTGTGTTTCGGGCCTGTATCTGGTGATTGAAAGCTGGCTGAACGCACAGGCGGACAATACATCGCGCGGTGGGACAATCGCGATTTACATGACGGTTTCGCTTGGCGGGCTGGCGATTGGTCAGCTGTTGCTGAACGGTGCCCCGGTCAGCAGTTTCGAGCTGTTTACGGTGGCCTCCGTCCTGCTTTCGCTGTCGCTCGTTCCGCTTGCCCTGACCCGTCAGCCACCGCCGTCTGCGGTCAGCGGTGAACGCATGACATTCCGCCGTCTTTACAAGATTTCGCCGCTGGGCTTTGTTGCCGCATCGGGTGCAGGCGTGCTTTCGGGGGCGGTTTATGGTGTCGGGCCGGTTTTCGCCGCTGACCTCGGTCTTGCGACCAATGAAATCGCCTATTTTATGTTCTTCGTCATTCTTGGCGGCATGATCATGCAATTTCCGATCGGCAAGATTTCGGACATGGTGCCGCGCCAATATGTGATGATTTTCGTTCTGACCGGACTTGCGATCTGTGGATTTTTCCCGCTGGTTGCGCCGGATCTTGTCCGCGACAATCTGACGGTCTGGGGCGGGATCACCGGCGTGTTCATCATGCCGGTTTACGGCTTGGCTGTGGCCTATGTGAATGACTACCTTGAACCGGAGGACATTGTTCCTGCATCTGGTGGCCTTCTGATCATTTATGGCGGGTCTGCTGCGTTTGGTCCAATTCTGGGATCCAGTGCAATCGGTTATTTCGGCCCGTGGGCCTTGCCGGTCCTGTTTTCAATCGTTGGCATTTGCGTTGCGAGCTTTGCCATGTACCGCGCAGGCTTTGGCCGTCGTATCTCGATCGAGGAACAGGGTCAGTTCGTTGCCGTACCGCGCACAACGCCAATGGCGTTTGAGCTGTCACCGATTACCGACGACATCAGTCTCAATGACGAAGACGACAGCACAGAGCCAGATAGTGACACAAAACCAATGGACCCGCATGATCTGCAGGATGTGTTGACGCCGGATGGCACGGCACATCCCGACGACATCGGACAGGTACCGCCGGCAGAGACGGACAGTACGACGGATCCGAATGCAGACAAGAAGATGTGAACCTCTGTCGATTAGGACAGAATGATCAGGCTTCCATAATGCGGAAAACATCCCGCAATTTTGAAACCTGCTGTGGACCCGGGCCTGCTTCAACCCATATGTTGTGAACCAACGATAGGCGAGTTGCGTTTGCCGCGCTTTATGTGTTCGTCGGCAAAGCCATATTAATCGCCCGAAACAGTTCCAAGTCTGGTGAGAGAAAACATGACCCAACGCATCCAAGAAGGTGGACTTCAGATTGCAAAAGTGCTGCACGATCTGGTGGCCAACGAAGTCATTCCGGGAACCGGGATCAGTTCCGATCAGTTCTGGGCATCCTTTGAAAAGCTCGTCACTGAACTTGGACCACGCAACAAGGCGCTACTGGCAAAGCGCGACGAATTGCAGGCCAAGATCGACCACTGGCATCTGTCGCGTCAGGACCAGCCACGCGACCCGGCTGCCTACAAGGAATTCCTGACCGAGATCGGTTATCTGCTGCCCGAAGGCGATGATTTCTATATCACCACCACCCATGTCGATCCGGAGATTGGCCGGGTCGCAGGTCCGCAGCTTGTCGTGCCGGTGATGAATGCGCGTTATGCGCTTAACGCCGCCAATGCGCGCTGGGGCAGCCTGTATGATGCGCTGTATGGCACCGATGTCATCGACGAAGCCGACGGCAAGGAAAAGACCAAGTCATTCAATCCGAAACGCGGTGCTGCGGTTGTGGCTTATGCCGCGAACTTCCTTGATGAAGCCGCCCCGCTTGCAACCGGCAAACATGCCGACGCCACAAAATACGAAGTGCGCGAAGACGCATCAGGCTGGTGGACGCTGGTTGTCACCCTGTCTGATGGCAGCGAAACCGCACTTGAGCTGCCATCCCAGTTCATCGGTTATAACGAAAAGGGCGGCAAGCTGACCGATGTGCTGCTGCGCCGTCACAGCCTGCATATCGAAATCCATATCGACCCGACGCATCCGATTGGCAAGGAACATGCCGCGGGCGTGTGTGATGTCATCCTGGAATCTGCGGTCAGCACCATTCAGGATTGCGAAGATTCGATTGCCGCCGTTGATGCCGAGGATAAGACCGTTGCCTATCGCAACTGGCTTGGCCTGATGAAAGGCACGCTTGAAGAAAAATTCGAAAAAGGTGGCAAGACAATCACCCGTCGTCTGAACCCGGACCGGACCTATCAGGGCTTTGACGGGACTGAAGTTGTCCTGCCGGGCCGCAGCCTGATGCTGATCCGTAATGTCGGTCACCTGATGACCACCGACGCGGTGCTTGATGCCAATGGCGACGAAGTCCCGGAAGGCTTCCTTGATGCCATGGTTACCAGCCTGATCGCCAAGCATGACGTGATCGGCAATAACGAACTTTCGAACTCCCGCCATGGCAGCGTCTATATCGTGAAGCCGAAAATGCACGGCCCCGAAGAAGTCACGCTGACCAACGATCTGTTTGCCTTTGTCGAAAAGGCGATTGATCTGCCCGAACATACGCTCAAGGTCGGGATCATGGATGAGGAACGCCGCACGACGGTCAACCTCAAGGAATGCATCCGTGCCGCCAAGGACCGTGTGGTCTTTATCAATACCGGCTTCCTTGACCGTACCGGTGATGAAATCCATACCAGCATGGAAGCCGGCCCCATGGTCCGCAAGGAAGCGATGAAAGACCAGTACTGGATCGCGGCTTATGAAAACTGGAACGTCGATATCGGTCTTGAATGCGGCATGAAGGGCGTTGCCCAGATCGGCAAGGGCATGTGGGCCAAACCGGACCGCATGGCCGAAATGATGGAAGCCAAGATCGGCCATCCCAAGGCCGGTGCGAAATGCGCCTGGGTTCCGTCACCGACCGCGGCAACCCTGCACGCCATCCACTATCATCAGGTTGATGTCCGTGCGGTTCAGGACGAGATTGGCAAACGCGAACGTGCAAGCCTTGATGATATTCTGGCGATTCCGCGTCTGGGTGACATCAAACCGATGCCAAGCGAAATCCAGGAAGAGCTTGATAACAATGCCCAGGGCATTCTGGGTTATGTTGTGCGCTGGATCGACAGCGGGATCGGCTGTTCGAAGGTGCCAGACATCAATGATGTCGGCCTGATGGAAGACCGTGCGACGCTGCGTATTTCAAGCCAGCATATCGCCAACTGGCTCCATCATAGCCTGTGCAGCGAAGAACAGGTGATGGAAACCATGAAACGCATGGCCGCCGTCGTCGACAAACAGAATGCCGGTGACCCGACCTATCGCAACATGGCCCCGAACTTCGATGACAGCATCGCCTTTGCGGCCGCCTGTGATCTGGTCTTCAAGGGGCGCGAGCAGCCGAACGGTTACACCGAACCAGTCCTGCATGCGCGCCGTCGCGAAGCCAAGGCAAAATACGGTTCGTAACCGCGACACCGCACATCAAACACACGTGAAATAAAAGCCGCCTGACACATTCGGGCGGCTTTTATGTTGCACGAAATTCTGCAGCATAAACTGCAACATTTTTAACGGGGATCAATTCCCCAGCGTCATGATTTCATAGCCCTTTTCGGTTACAACAAGGGTGTGCTCGTACTGTACGGTTGCGTCACCGGTATCGGCATACAGCGTCCAGCCATCTTCGCTATCAAGGGCCCATTTCGCGCCACGTGAAAGAAACGGTTCGATGGTAATCACCTGCCCCTTTTTAAGGGCGCGGCGTTCCTTGGGGTCATCCCAGGTCGGGATGGTGTGGGGATGTTCATGCAGCGACTTGCCAATACCGTGGCTGGCAAGATTGCGGATCAGGGTATAGCCACCCTTGCGGGCGAACATTTCGATCTTTAGCCCGATCTCGCGAATAGGCGCCTTGTCACGCACCACCTTGATGCCCGCCCACATGGCTTTCTTGCCGTCTTCGCACAGCTTGGCGATTTCAGGTTTGGCCGTGCCGCAGATAAAGCTGGCACCGGTATCGGAAAAATAGCCATCAAGGGATGCCGAAACATCGATATTGACCAAATCGCCATCGGCCAGAACCTGATCCCCGGGAATACCGTGCGCAACCGCATCATTCACACTGATACAGGTCGCACCGGGGAACTTGTATTCGCTTTCCGGGGCTGACACCGCACCGGCATCCTCAAGAACCTTGCGGCCGATAACATCAAGCTCGGCGGTTGTAATCCCCGGCACAACTGCCGCCCCCATGACATCGCGCGCACGGGCACAGATCCGCCCAATCTTGCGCAATTGTTCGAGTTCTTTTTCGGATGAAATTGTCATGAAATGCTTATTGCGATGCCCTGACACAAAGTCAAGAAAACCCGCATCTCATGCCAGCGACGACTTGCTGCCGGACGGCTCACCCTCATCAGAAGCAAGCACATAACAGTTCTTGCCGCGCGCCTTGGCAGCGTAAAGGGCATCATCCGCCTGATTTAGAAGCACGTCGATGGTCTTGCCATGCACCGGACAAAGGGCGATGCCGATGCTCATATGAATCGAAACCCGATTGCCACCGGTAATGAAGGGCATCTGGATGTCGTTCAATATCCGTTCGGCCAACATTGTGGCTTCGCCCTCACCACTCTCTCCGACATGACACACCACCACCATCTCATCACCGCCGAGACGCACAACCAGGTCGCCACCGCGCACACAACGGCGCAACCGCTTTGCGACCTCGCGCAGGACATCATCGCCAGCTGAATGACCGAACTTGTCATTGATCGGTTTAAAGTCATCAAGATCAAGCATCATGACCGCAAGCTGGGTCTTGTGGCGATCGGCATGGGCAAGGGCATGTTCGAAATAGACATCAAGTGCCAGACGGTTGCCAAGTCCGGTCAGGTTATCGTGATGGGCAATGTGTTCCATCTGACCAAGGGCTGCGTCCTTCTCTGTCAGTTTGGCCAGCAAGGCATTAAGGCTGTTTGACAGGATCTTGATTTCTCTTGCGCCATCAAAATCAGGAAGACGTTCAATTTCGCCACGTTTCATCTCCTCGATCGAACGGGCCATCTTGCCGATCGGTCCAACAAAGAAACCAGCCCCCCACCATGCAATCACGCTGGAGATGATACTTAACACCAACCCCCACGCCATAATGTCGCGGCGCAGGATATAAACTGGTTCGAGCGCCTCTTCGACAGGCTGACGCACCAGGATTGACCAGTTCAGGCCGGCGTAATCAAGGTGCCCGTCGGCCGGAGCATACCCGGTCAGATATTCCGCGCCATCCGGCCAAGTACTGATCTTCCACCCGACATTGTTGCGCTGTGCCTGCTGCAGGGCATCAAGTTCAAGCGATGATCCGACCAGCGCCCCATCCGCGCCCAAAAGAACTGTGCCATCGGCTGATATGACAAATATATCTACAGCGCGATGAATCCCCTGTCCGGCAAAAAGGGTTTTGCGGACATTATCGGCCCATTCCCAACTCAGATGGGTGGCAAGTACGCCGGTGAACTGGTCGTTGTTATTAAATAGCGGAACGGCAATGTCGACGAACTGGATCGGCTCCCCGTTATAAAGCGGGAATTTTTCAGCCAGCAATTTCGCATCGTGAACATCGCCGATGAACTGCCCATTTTTTCCATACTGAAACACCGGACGCTGCGCGATATTAGCCCCGAGCAACAAGTCATTCGTCGACGCAACCACCGTCCCGTCGCGATCAAGCACACCTATCCAGGTAAAGATCGGGATTTCACGACTTAGGCGATTGACGATACTTGAAATCTGTTGGGTATCTTCGAGCTCTTGCAGGACAGAGAGCGTGCTTAGGACCGAAACCTCGCCACGGTGGGTCCACATGGTACGGTCAAGCTCATCAGCCATCTGACGGGCAATATCAGAAACGCCCAGACCAATCTGCTTTTGCAGATCAGCACCGGATCGCTTTCCGACCACAAAGCTCATCAGTACGGTCAGGCCAACCAGCAGCAGCGCTGTTGCCAGAGCTACTTGCACACGGATTCCGACCTGTAACAACTTGTTCAAGGCTGATCCTCTCACTCTCTATCACCGGGGTCTTCTTTTTGTGTTTGAAACCCTCAGCAGCGGTTGTTTTACCACACCGCTTTTATGAACGTGAATATAAGAATCAGCAGACGGCTTTTTAAGTAGTTGATTGAACAAAAATACGGCAACCGCGAAGGGCGGTCGCCGCATTACCCCTAAAGTTTTACGCGCTGTTAGATGTCAAAAAACACGGTTTCGCCATCGCCCTGCAAGATGATGTCAAACCGGTAGACCGGGATCGGTCCACTGTCATCACGATCAGCAATCAGGGTCTTGCGACGGGTTTTCTGTTCGATCAGGTTCAGAACAGGGTCAGCCGCATTTGCTTCTTGTTCGTCGGCGAAATACATCCGGGTATTCAGCCCGATATTGATACCACGTGCCACGATCCAGAAGTTGATATGCGGCGCCATGTCTTTGCCATTGCGACCGGAAACCACGCCGGGCTTGATGGTTTCAAATCGATAGACGGCGGTATCGAAATCCGTTCCCGTCCGGCCCCAGCCGCGGAAATCCTCATCAACCTTGCCAGAATTCTGATGATCAAGTTCGTGGTTGTAACGCCCGTCTGCATTGGCCTGCCAGATTTCAAGCAGCGCATCACGCAGTGGCGTTCCGGTACCATCAACCACCCGCCCTTCGATGATGATCCGTTCCCCACGGGTGTTTTCATCGGCCAGAACGTTGGTGAAGTTGTTTTCAAAAATGTCAAAACCGGCCTGATTGGGAATGAGCCCGATATGGACATAGGGGCCCGCCGTCTGGGAGGCGGTTTCTTTGAGATAATCAAGGCTTTGAACCATGGGTCAATTTCCTTCCAGACGGTTTTCAAACAGGGTTGAACGACGGCCGCGCAGGACGATGTCAAACTTGTAGGCAATGGTATCAAGCGGCACGGAGCCCTTGAGATCAATCGGCGCTATCAGGCGGTTGATCGCATCTTCGTCCGGGACGACATGCACAATCGGGCATTCCTTGATCAGCGGGTCGCCTTCGAAATACATCTGGGTGATCAGGCGTTGGGCAAAGCCGGAACCGAATACCGAAAAATGGATATGGGCCGGACGCCAGCTGTTGACGTAGTTGCGCCATGGATACGGACCCGGCTTGATTGTGCGGAAAAAGTAGTACCCGTTTTCATCGGTCAGCGCACGGCCACAGCCGCCAAAGTTCGGATCGATCGGCGCAAGATAGGTATCTTTCTTGTGGCGATAGCGTCCGCCGGCATTGGCCTGCCAGAATTCGACCAGCGTATTGGGCACCGGACGGTTGTTTTCATCCAGAACCCGACCGTGCACGATGATACGTTCGCCAATCGGATCGCCATCCTTGGCATAGTTGCGGATCAAATCGTTATCAAGTGGCCCCAGTTCGTTCTGACCGAACACCGGACCGGTAATTTCCGACAAGGATCCTCGCAGCGATAGCAGCGACTGGCGCGGGGAACGCGCAACCGATGTCTTGTAGATCGGGGTGTAGCCTGCTGGCTGCAGCGTTCTGTCACGCTGATAGAATTCCATGATTTTTCCTCCGCAGATGATGCTCCAGACTGTTGAATGTCCGTGTTAAACGCATCCTGCGTGGCCAATTGCATAAAATAAATGCATCATTTATCATCTTATTCATGAGCAATTTTGATCATTTGGAACTGGACGGCCATGCGCTGCGTCTGTTTCTGGCCGTTCTTGAAGAAGGGTCGGTCACAGCCGCCGCCGAACGGCTTGGCGTAACGCAATCAGCGGTCAGTCACAACTTGACCAAATTGCGCCGGATTATGCGCGATCCGCTTTTCACCAAATCCGGGCGCGGGATCGTGGCCACCGCGCATGCCCAAAACCTGGCCGAACAGGCGCGGTTTCTTCTTGATCAGATGCAGGCCTTTGCCAGTGGTGCGCATTTCGAGCCGGATGGCGCATCCATGAGCCTGACAATTGCCGCCAACGATCTGCAGCGTGATCTTTTGTTGCCAACGCTGTTTCGCAATCTGGAAGGCGCGCTTGCCAATATCCGGATGACGGTGGTGCCGTCCCTTCTGCCCGGACCGGCCTTGTTGCGTGAAAATCATTGCGACCTTCTTATTTCGCCGCGCCCGCCCGAAGGTGTGGATATCGTGCAAAAGCGTCTTCTGACCGATCATTACATGGTGTTTTATGATCCGGATACGCGCGACGCCCCGCAAAGCGATGACGATTATCTGTCCGCGCGCCATATCACGGTGCGCTATGGCAATAACCGCACGCTTGAGTTTGACGACATGCTTGAAAATCAGGATGTTGAACGCAACATCGTTTTGCGGGTACCGAACTTTACCGCCATTGCCGAATTCCTGCGCGGAAGCAATATGATCGCAACCTTGCCAAGCCTTCTCCAAAAACATGCGCTGCGTGATTTCGCCTGTGCGCCGATGCCGCTAGCGGGTCTAAAAAAGGGCACGCTTGATCTTCCAATTTTCATGTGTTGGCACCAAAGATATCAGCACGATCCATCGCATCTCTGGTTACGTGAACAGCTTGAAGATGTTGCCGCAACCAGATTGCGCATGCCGATAGAACACCCCGTTTCGCAACCCACAGATCACGGGCAGGCCCCGCAAAGGACATCATGACGATTACTGAAATCATCTATTGGCTTGAACTGGCGGGGGTCGCCGTTTTTGCGATTACCGGCGCGCTTGAGGCATCCCGTCGTCAGATGGACATGGTCGGTTTTGTCCTGATTGCGACCTTTACCGGCATCGGCGGCGGCACTGTGCGTGATGTCATTACCGGGGCAACACCGGTTTTCTGGATACGCGACACCACCTGGCTTGTGACCTGCATCGGGGCTGCCGTCATCACCTACTTCACCGCCCATTTGGTGGAACGACGCTATGTTGCCTTGCTGTGGCTCGATGCACTGGGATTGGCAATGTTCGGGGTCACCGGGGCGGCCATCGGCCTTAATCTGGGCGTATCCCCGCTGGTCGCAATCGTTCTGGGCATGATCACGGCCACCTTTGGCGGCATGGTGCGTGATGTTGTCTGTAACGAAATTCCACTGATCCTGCGCCCGGAGATTTATATCACCTGTGCGCTGGTCGGTGCGGGGATCTATGTGATTGGCACTGCGATCCTTGATTTGCCGCGCGGGCCGATTGCCGTGATTGCGTTCTTTGCCGCATTCCTGATGCGGGCATGTGCGATCAAGTTCAAGCTAAGCTTCCCGGTCTACAGGGCCCGTCCAGGTCGGGAATACTAGGGCAGCACACCCGCTGTCCCATTCCCTACTCGACGATCAACTGAACCCGGTCGCTTGAAAAGGCGGTCACACCGTATTCGATTGGCGCACCGGCCGAATCAACATCAACACTTTCGGTCGAAATCACTGGTCGATTGCGCGCCTGTTTAAGCAGGTTGGCAACACGTGATGACGGAAGCGTTGCCGAAATGCGCGTGGTCTTTCGCGTGTAATCATCAATCCCGAAGCGCTTGAGGGCTTCTGTTAAAGATTTGGTTTCGACAAATATCTCGACAATGCCGTCAAAGCGCGCGGCGGGAAGATAACTTGTCGCAACCGCAAGCGGGACACCATCGGCCTCGGATACCGAAAACAATTCGATCACCCGCGTGCCCGGTTTGACATCGAGGAACTGCGCGATGGTCGAATTGGCTTTGAGGACCTCGGACGAGATCAGGCGTTTGTCGGGCAATCGATGACGGCCCGATACGATCTGCGAGAACCGGGTCTTGGAACCAAGCGGGTAGTCAAGGATCTGTTCCTGAACAAACGCCCCGCGCCCCTGTTCGACACGGACAACATTGGAATCGACAAGTGCCGCCATGGCGCGGCGCACCGTATGACGATTCACCCCAAAGCGCCGGACCAATTCCATCTCGGTCGGCATCTTTTCGCCGGGCGTAAAAACGCCGTCAGAGATATCAGCCAGAAGCTGCTTTTCTATTTGCTTCCATATAGATAGGCCCGGTTCCCAATCCATTACATTCCCCGTTCACAAAACTTTCACCGCAAGACCTTTGCCTTTGGTGCTGGATCGTCTTATAACGTCAATAGGTATAGACGTCTAGACAAATTTTGAATTTGTCGACATAAGTTGAAAAGGGATCAGTTTGATGACGGCGCACCCCGCCCCGAATGCCCGGACAGATCAAAACCGGAATGCAGATACCCCCACCGATCCGTATGTTACCGCGCGCCAAAAATGGATGTCGGTTCTGGCCCGCACATCCCGTGCACGCCTTGAAACCGAATGGTCGGAAAATCACAGCAGCGAAAGCTGGACGCACCTGCGCGAACCGCAAATCGGCATGGTGATGGTACGCGGCCGCGCTGGTGGTGCCGGGCAGCGTTTCAACCTTGGTGAAATGACCGTGACGCGTTGTGCCGTCACGCTGTCAGACGGCACGGTCGGGCATTCCTACGTCAAGGGACGTGATCGCATTCAGGCGCAATATGCCGCCCTGTTTGATGCGGTGATGCTGCGCGACGGATCGGCAAGCGATTTCATCGATACCCTGGCCGCCGAACAGGCCGCTGCCAAACGCGACCACGCCCGCAAGGTTGCCGCGACCAAAGTTGATTTCTTCACCCTTGTCCGCGGAGAAGACGAATGAGCGTACAGACCAGCGAAGTCCTTTCCGGTTTCGGCCATGCGGCTTATGATTCAAACGCCGTGTTTCGCGCCCTGCTTGATGCCATGTCGCGTCCCGGCCGCATTTATGATTTGCCGGTCGATGTATCTGCACCTGACGGGTTGAATGCAGCCGCGACCGCAACGCTCCTTGCCATGGCGGACATGGATACCACTGTCTGGTTGTCGCCTTCCTGCGCAACCAAGGCCGCCGGTGATCATTTGAAATTCCATTGCGGCTGCCCGATCAGCACGGATGTCAAACAGGCCGATTTTGCGGTTGCGCGCATTTCCGATGATCTGTCCTTTGTCACCGACCTTGCGGTTGGCAATGCGGAATATCCTGATCAATCCACAACACTGATCCTGATGGTCGATGAGATTTCAGATCGCCCGTCCATGACCCTTAAGGGACCGGGCATCAAGGATACGCACAGCCTATGCATCAAGGGGCTGCCCACAAGCTTCCATGCATGGCGCGCAGAAAACCATCACCTGTTTCCGTGCGGCGTTGATGTGATTTTCGCAAGCGAAACCCAGATCGCCGCCCTGTCGCGCACTACCCGGATAGAGGTCAATTAATCATGTATGTTGCAGTAAAAGGTGGCGAACGCGCCATCAACAATGCGCACAAGCTTCTGGCCGAGCAGCGCCGGGGCAACAAAGACATTGCCGAAATCGAAACCGATCAGATCGAACAGCAACTGTCGCTGTCCGTCACCCGCGTCATGGCCGAAGGATCGCTTTATGATCGCGATCTGGCCGCCCTTGCCATCAAGCAGGCGCGTGGCGACTTGATCGAGGCGATCTTTTTGATGCGTGCCTATCGCACGACGCTGCCGCGCTTTGCATTTTCCAAGCCGATCAAAACCGCCGAAATGGATATATCACGTCGCATTTCGGCAACCTTCAAGGACCTGCCCGGCGGACAGATTTTGGGCCCGACCTTTGACTACACGCATCGTCTTCTCGACTTCACCCTGATGGCCAATGGCGAAGCGCCCGCCGAAGCACCGCAAGGTGAACAGCCGGTTGATGAAAACATGCCGCGCGTTCTCGATGATATTCTGAACTATGAAGGCCTTATTCAGGACGAACCAACCCCGGTTGATGACAATGCCCCGGTTGCCGACCTGACGCGTGAGCCGGTCAAATTCCCGGCCGGGCGTGACTTGCGCTTGCAGAACCTGTCGCGCGGGGATGAGGGATTTGTTCTGGCACTCGGCTATTCCACCCAACGCGGCTATGCCAACAGCCACGCCTTTGTCGGTGAAATCCGTTATGGCACCGTTTCGGTAGAGATCGAGCCCGAAGAGCTCAGCTTTGCGATTGATATCGGTGACATCGAACTGACCGAATGCGAGACGGTCAACAAGTTCAAGGGATCAAAAACCAAGCTGCCGCAATTTACCCGTGGCTATGGGCTGGTATTTGGCCAGAACGAACGCAAGGCCATTTCGATGGCGCTGGTCGACCGTGCGATGCGCGCCAATGAAATGGGCGAACAAATCATGGGCCCGGCACAGGACAGCGAGTTCGTGATGGAACATAGCGACAATGTCCAGTCCACCGGCTTTGTCGAACATATCAAGCTGCCACACTATGTCGATTTCCAAGGTGAACTTGAATTGGTGCGCCGCATGCGCGCCGAGGTCGAGGAACGCCTGGCGAAATTCGACGCCGAAAGCGGCACATCCCAACCCGAGGCCGCGGAGTAATCCCATGGAACAGACTGTCCAAAATCCGGCCGACGGCGCACCGGACTATAACTTTGCCTATCTTGATGAACAGACCAAACGCATGATCCGGCGTGCCCTGCTTAAGGCCGTGGCGATACCGGGCTATCAGGTGCCGTTTGCCGGACGCGAAATGCCAATGCCCTATGGCTGGGGCACGGGCGGTGTTCAGGTGACGGCTGCTGTGATCGGACCGAATGATACATTGAAGGTCATTGACCAGGGGGCGGATGATACCACCAACGCGGTGTCCATCCGCCAGTTCTTTGCCAAGACCGCGCAAGTGGCCACCACGGAAAAGACCGCCGAGGCATCCATCATTCAGACCCGCCACCGCATTCCCGAAAAGGAACTGCGTGGAGATCAGGTGCTGGTCTATCAGGTGCCCATCCCCGAACCGCTTCGCTTCCTCGAACCGCGCGAGACCGAAACACGCAAGATGCACGCGCTTGAAGAATACGGCCTGATGCACGTAAAGCTCTATGAAGACATCTCGCGTCATGGCCATATCGCGACCACCTATGCCTATCCGGTTATGGTCGATGATCGCTATGTGATGGACCCGTCGCCGACGCCAAAGTTCGACAATCCCAAAATGAACAATATGGCAGCGCTTCAGCTTTTCGGGGCCGGTCGTGAAAAGCGTATTTATGCCCTGCCGCCCTACACCAAGGTCAAAAGCCTCGATTTCGAAGACCATCCGTTCGAAGTCCAGACCTGGGAAGACGAATGCGGCATGTGCGGTGCGCGCGACAGTTACCTTGATGAAGTCATCCTCGATGATCAGGGCAACCGCATGTTTGTCTGCTCAGACACCGATTACTGCGCAGAACGACAGCAAGCCGGCCATCGTGGCCCGCAACATCATGACCAGCCGCTTGGCAATTCAAAGCGTGAAAAGGCAGCAGAATAATGACCCAGACAAACGAACCGCTTCTGCGCGTTGATGACCTGACCATGGTGTATGGTGACCGGATCGGCTGTAAGGATGTAAGCTTTGAACTTCGCCCGGGCGAAGTGCTTGGCATCGTTGGGGAATCCGGATCGGGTAAATCAACTTTGCTGCGCAGCATTTCTGCCCAGCAGGAACCGACCAAGGGCACAGTCGAATACCAGACCCGAATTGACGGGATTTGCGATGTTTATGAGATGTCCGAAGCCCAGCGTCGTCTTCTGATGCGCACCGACTGGGCCTTTGTGCACCAGAACCCGCGTGACGGATTGCGCATGAATGTCAGTGCCGGGGCCAATATCGGTGAACGGCTGATGGCGATTGGTGATCGTCATTACGGCAATATCCGCAGCAATGCGGACAGTTGGCTGGGAAAGGTCGAAATTGCGTCTGAACGCCTTGACGACCTGCCTTCAACCTTTTCGGGCGGCATGCAGCAACGTTTGCAGATTGCCCGTAACCTCGTAACCAGCCCGCGCCTCGTCTTTATGGACGAACCCACGGGTGGGCTTGATGTTTCTGTTCAGGCCAGATTGCTCGATCTGCTGCGCGGGCTGGTTCACGACCTTAATCTTGCGGTGATCATCGTCACCCACGATCTGGCCGTCGCACGGCTTCTTTCGCACCGGCTGATGGTGATGCAACAGGGCAAGGTCATCGAACACGGCCTGACCGATCAGGTCCTTGATGATCCGCAGCATCCCTATACCCAGCTGCTCGTTTCTTCCATTCTGCAGAACTGATCGGGGCGAAGAAAATGTCTGAAATGCTTCATGCTCAAAACGTCGCCAAAAGCTTTACCCTGCACACACAGGGCAGCGTGACCATCCCGGTCTTCGAAGGTGTCGAATTCATGCTTTCGGCAGGGGAATGCATCGCGCTGACCGGTGAATCCGGCTCCGGGAAAAGTACCTTCATGCGCATGCTTTATGCCAATTACACATGCTCGCAAGGCTCCATCAAGGTGTTCCACGATGGCGACTGGCTTGATATCACCACCGCCAGCCCGCACTCGATCCTTGATATCCGCAAGCGCACGCTGGGCTATGTGTCGCAGTTCTTGCGCGTGATCCCGCGGGTGCCGACCCTTGATATCGTTGCCGAACCGCTGGTGGCCCTTGGCACGGATCGCAAGACCGCGACTGACAAGGCACGTGATCTTTTAACCCGTCTTCGCATCCCGGAACGTTTGTGGCAGCTTTCGCCGCTGACCTTTTCGGGTGGGGAACAGCAGCGTGTGAATATTGCGCGTGGCTTTGTTGCCGATTATCCGATCATGCTGCTGGATGAACCGACCGCATCGCTTGACGCCCAAAATCGCGCCACAGTTCTGGCGCTGATTGAAGAAGCCAAAAGCCGTGGTGCGGCGATTGCCGGTATTTTCCATGACCACGAAACCCGTGATGCCGTCTGCACCGGGTCGTTTGATGTGACTTCGTTTAAAGTTGGGGCCAATGATTGAACAGATTTTTACCAATGCCAAACTCGTTCTGGCCAACGAAGTCATTGATGGCGCAGTGCAGGTCAAGGACGGCAAGATCAGCGATATTTCCGATCGTCCTTCGAACCTGCCAGGGGCAGAGGACATGGGTGGCGACTATTTGATGCCGGGCCTGGTCGAGCTGCATACCGACAATCTCGACAAGCACCTGACCCCGCGCCCCAAGACCCGCTGGCCAGCAACAGCCGCCGTTGTTGCCCATGACAATCAGGTTGCCAGTGCCGGGATCACCACCGTGTTTGATGCGGTATCCATCGGTGACGTCAATGAAGGGTCGGAACGCATTGTCAGGTTGATTGAATCGGTCAATGCCCTTGAACACGCGCTGGAAAATGCATTGCTGCGTGCGGACCATAAACTGCATCTGCGCTGCGAGACATCCTTCCCGGGCATGGTCGAGGCCCTTGGTCAATTGATTGACCTGCCACTGGTCAGCATGCTTTCGGTGATGGATCACACACCGGGCCAGCGCCAATTCGTCAGCCTTGATGCCTATTACACCTACTATCAGGGCAAATACGGCCTGAACGACGAGGAAATGCGCAAATTCATCGCCACCCGCCGTCGTGATGCAGAGCTTTATTCCGAAAAGCATCGCCGTCATGTGGTCGAGCAGGCCCATGCCAAGGGCCTGGCACTCGCAAGCCACGATGACGCAACCGCCGAACACGTCGCCGAGGCGGTTGCAGACAAAATGACCGTGGCAGAATTCCCGACCACGCTTGAAGCCGCCAAGGCATCCCATGAAGGTGGGCTTGGTGTGATGATGGGGGGCCCGAACCTTGTGCGCGGCGGATCGCACAGCGGCAATGTTGCGGCAGGCGAGCTGGCAAAGCAGGGTTACCTCGACATCATATCAAGCGACTATGTCCCGCACAGTCTTTTGCACGGTGCGATGAAACTGTTTGATGAGTTCGAAGGCTACGATCTGCCACGTGCCATTCGCACTGTGTCGCTTAATCCGGCGACCCAGGTCGGGCTTGATGATCGCGGGGAGATCGCGGTTGGCAAACGCGGCGACCTGATCCGTGTACACCATTCGCCTCATCATCCGATTGTACGCGGCGTCTGGCGCGAAGGTGTGCGGGTGTCATGACCGGGGCGCCTGCACATAATTGCAGATCAGGATATGGCCTTTTGGTCCTTGTCGTCGGTCCAAGTGGCGTCGGCAAGGACACCCTTCTCGATGCAGCGCGCGAAAGACTGGCTGATGACAAGCAGTTCTGCTTTCCACGGCGCTGCATCACCCGCCCGGCCGGATCGGCTGGGGAAACACACATCCCCGTCCGGCCCGAAGATTTCGGGCAAATGGCACGTCAGGGGGCGTTCCTGCTGAGCTGGATGGCCCATGATCTGGGCTACGGCATCCCACGCCATGTTCTTGGCGAGGTCGAGGCAGGCAAAACCGTCATCGTCAATGTATCGCGCAGCGTCATTGGCGATGCCTGTACCCTTGTCGGGCAAAACAACGTCCGGGTGATCAGCATCCGCGCCAGCAGCGAAGCATTGCGCAAACGGCTCGAAGCCCGGGGTCGCGAAGATGCCCCTGATATCGAACGCCGGCTTGCGCGCGCATCCGCCTATCAGATCGAGGGCGATCATGTTGTTCATGTTGATAATGATGCCGATCTTGAAACCGGCATCGCACGTTTCATCCGCGCAATTGAAATGCCATAACCGATTGCAAACCGCGCCTGAGGCTGTTTCAGCCATCCCAAAATGCTGCACCTTAAAAGCGCAGCATTTTTATCCGGCAAGCGGGAAGCGCTTCAGCAATCTGAACGGTTTCTGATCCCCCGGATCACCAAACAGACAGACTTCGCGAACGGTAAATGGTTCCTGACACAGCGGTGCGACAAAGCCGGACAGTGCCGCCTCGAAGGGATCGATCTGGTCGTCTGACAGCTTGTTGGTTAATGTCAGATGGAAGCGGAATTCTTCCATCACATAGGGATAGCCCCAGCGCACAAGATAGGCTTCCTGCCGATCCGTCAGACCGCTAGCACGGCGTTTGTTCATTGCCGCTTCGTCTTCGGGCTGGCGAAAGTAATCCAGTTCGCGCACCAGTGTTGCCGCAAGGTCGACCAGATCTGCGACGGGTTCGGTTGGAACAAGGGCCAGAAAACGACCCATCGCCTTTAAGACCAGATGCCCACACGTTACCGGTGCAGTCGTTTTGCAAAGGCGCGAAACGGCTGCTTCCAGGTCACTGCAATCCATTCCGCTTGGCAGTGCGAATGGCGGTTTCAGGGTGCCATGAAAGCCGTATCGCGTCGGCGACGTGGTTGCCACCACAATCTCGGCCTCTGTCAGGCCCGCAACAGTTGGACGGGCCAACTGGTTTCCGGTTTCCGGATCACGCCCCAGCCAAGCATTGCCAAACTGCCCCAACGCGCTTTGCGGTTCTGGCGCATAATAAAGCGCGTAGCGTTGATATTGGTCGGTCATGAGTGAACTCTGGAAACGGGTGACGTGGCGAGAAACGCCGAAGGTCAGTAGCTTAACCTTCGGCATCCATCATAACACTGAGAAATATTGATCGGTTAAACCGTATCGTATTTCAGGCAAAAGTCACGCACCGGAAGCGTTCGGAAATCCTGCAACCTTTCGCGCAGCATTTCATGCGACCAATCCCACCAGCGAATGCGCAACAGGGCATCGACGATGTCTGCCTTAAACCGGGGGCGCAGGGGGACAGCCGGAATGCCTGTCACAATCGTGTAGGGCGCGACATCCTTGGTAACCACCGCACCAGATCCAACCACCGAACCGATGCCAATGGTGACACCACCCTGCACAATCGCGCCGTGCCCGATCCAGACATCATGCTCCAGACGCACGCGTTTTTCGCGACGCCAGTCAAAAAACGCCGGGTCATCTTCGCCCAGTTCATAGGCTCTGGAACGATATTGGAAATGATGCATCGATGCCCGATCCATCGGGTGCTGTCCCGGGTTGATGCGGGTATGGGCGGCGATATTCACGAACTTGCCGATATCGGAATAGATGATCTCGCTGTCATTCACGACATAGGAATAGTCATCCATTTTCGTTTCGCGCATCGAGGTACGTGCACCAACTTCGGTCCAGATCCCCATTTCGCAATCAACGACAATCGCTGTTTGGTCAATCGTGGGCTGTTCCGACAATGCCTTCATTGCCGGTTTGGCCTGCGTAATCTTAAACGCCATGATCAGGTCACCAGTTTACGCAGACGCTGGGACACCATATCGAGCAGGCTGACCGAGATAATGATGATGATCATGACTGCCGCTGTTTCCGCGTAATAGAAGCCACGGATATATTCCCACAGCACCATGCCAATGCCACCAGCCCCGACAATGCCCAGCACGGTAGCAGAGCGCACGTTGCTCTCGAAACGATAGAGCGAATAGGAAATCCACAACGGCAAGACCTGCGGGATCACACCAAAGATGACTTCCTGAAGCGCATTGGCACCGGTGGCGCGAATGCCTTCGACCGGTTCGGGATCAATCGCCTCGACCGCCTCGGAAAACAGTTTGGCCAAAACACCCGTGGTGTGAATCCAAAGGGCCAGAACACCAGCAAACGGGCCAAGACCGACCGCGACCACGAACAACATGGCAAAGACCATTTCGTTGATCGCGCGGAAGGAATCCATCAGGCGACGGACCGGCTGATAGACCCAGACAGGGACGATATTTTCAGAAGAAAGAATACCAAACGGGATCGAACAAACGATGGAAAGCGCTGTGCCCCAGATCGCAATCTGGATGGTGATCCACATTTCTGCGACATACATCTTCCACATCAGGAAGTCGGGCGGGAAGAAGCCCTCGGCAAAGTCGACCATGTTGCCGCTGTTTTCAAACA
This sequence comes from Thalassospira indica, assembly GCF_003403095.1. Lineage (NCBI taxonomy): Bacteria > Pseudomonadati > Pseudomonadota > Alphaproteobacteria > Rhodospirillales > Thalassospiraceae > Thalassospira > Thalassospira indica. Next base: position 4,364,621 of record NZ_CP031555.1, read on the forward strand.
GCGCCATCGGGCGCATATCTGCCCCCTCCCACGACATGGCCAGAAGTCCAAGGATGATCGCCCAAAGCAGGAAGCTTGATGCCGACCGCTTAAGGTCACGCGGCGGAAGCTCCGTTGCGACAGATGATGTCGAAGAAATGCTGCTGTTCATCGTTCAAATCCCGGAATTAAAAGCAAACAGGGAGCGCATCTTTGATGCACTCCCTGTCGAAAAGTCGGTTACTGGTAAGCAACCAGGATGTCGAGTTCAGCAAGTTTCTTGTCGATCTCGGCAACGCGTTCTGCTTTTTCTTCAGCAGAAAGCTCTTCGGTGTTCTGGATTTTCAGCTTGTCCTTGAACAGGGCCAGCTGACGGATCGGGTAAAGCTGCGCGTTCGAGCTTTCCATGAAAAGACCCATGCCATCGGAGTTGTTGGCAAGAACTTCCTTGGCGCTTTCAACATCGCCGAAACGACCGTAACCAAGGAAGAATGCCTTGATTTCGGATTTCAGTTCGCGCGACAGGTCTTTACGGTAAACCATCGGGTCAGACGGGATCAGAGGCGAGGTCCAGATGACTTTGACCTTGTCGGTGATTTCCGGCTTGTTCATTTTGGTACGGCCAAGCTGCTCGGAGTTGTTGGCAGCAACATCAACCTGTTTGTTGGCAGTCGCCATCAGGTTGGTTTCGTGGTTGGCGTTACGAACAGTCTTGAAGCATTCCTTCGGATCAACGCCGTTTTTGGCGAAGACATAATAGGACGGAACCAGGAAGCCCGAGGTCGAGTTCGGATCACCGATACCGAAGTTCAGCGAACCATCACATTTCAGCATGTCTTCAAGGGTTTTGACCTTGTCGTTGTCAGCCTGCGTGATGATGTGGGAGTAGTAACCGTTCGAACCATCGGATTTGGAGGTCTGAACGAAGACTTCGCCACCGGCGCGGTCAACGGCTTCCATTGCCGACTTGTTACCGAACCAGCCAACATGAACCTTGCCAAAGCGCATGCCTTCGATGATGCCGGCATAATCCGGTGCAAAGAATGCCTCGACGTCTTTGCCAAGAGCTTCCTCCATGTCATCGATCAGCGGCTGCCACTGAGCTTTGAGGTTGGAAGTAGATTCGGTCGAAATGATACCGAAAACGATGGTTTCCGGATCCTGTTCGAGCGGCTTGAATTCAACATCGGCCTTGGCAACGACGGATGCCAGCATCGTGGCCGCAAATGCTGCGGATGCGATTGTCTTAACGTTCATAAGAAGTCCCCTGTCAGAATAGATTTCGACATGTTTCGAGAAGGTAAGGCAGTCATGACAACTGGCCCGGCTAGCTTGTTGCGACAGCCAGGTCCTTTTCTGCGATGGGCCGTGTAACTGGCTCTGCGGCCTTTGCCGCACCATCGGCAAAAAGTTCGGAAGAATGTTCGCCGTAAAGTTCCTGAAGGAATTGCGGCGTCAGTTCGCTTGACGGTCCGTCAAAAACGACTTCACCATCGCGCATGGCGATGGTGCGTTTGCAGTAGTCTTTTGCGTAATCAACCTGATGAAGCGATACGATGACGGTGACGTTGTCTTCGCGGTTCACACGATCAAGCGTGTTCATCACCTTGCGGGACGATGCCGGATCAAGTGATGCAATCGGCTCGTCAGCAAGAATAAGTCGGGCACCCTGGGTAATGGTACGCGCAATCGCTGCGCGCTGTTGCTGACCACCCGAAAGGTTACGCGCCTTTTTCGACGCATGGGCATCAATGCCAACACGATGAAGCGCACTCATGGCGCGCATCTTTTCGGTTTTGGTAAACAGACCAAGCGAGCCGCGCCATGCCGGAACACGGCCCAAAAGCCCCATCAGGACATTGGTCAGAACCGAAAGGCGGCTAACCAGATTGAACTGCTGGAAAACAACACCAATCTCGGAGCGCACCTTGCGGGCACCGCGTGAAATCTTGCCATTTTCCTGAATGGTTTCGCCAAACACGACGATCTTGCCGCCATCGCGATCACCGCGCAGCAAACCGGCAATATGACGGATTAGTGTGGATTTACCCGAACCCGATGCGCCAATCAGCGCCACCATCTCGCCTTCCCGCACCTGCAGTTTGACGCCGCTAAGCGCACGCTTGTCACGGGTAAAGCTTTTGTTCAGTCCAGAGATATCTACAACCAGCATCAAAAGAGTCGCCTGAATGTGTTTCGCTGGATGAAGAAGCTACGCACAAACCGCGACTCTACGGTGACACTGATGTTACAGTTCGATGATTACGCAGAGCATATCGCCCCGACAACAATTAAACTTGTCTATACATCAAGAATTCATCGAAGTATTTACCAGTAATTTCGACATTATTTCTGTAATATTTTCAAAATTATCAACAAGAATTTGTCTGATGAATATCCAATTTTAAATCTACAGAACAGTCAAACATTCTGCATCAACCCTTTTGACACCGACACAGACACATCGACCACGAACTTTATTTAATTTGACTGATGGTCTCCATGACGTCGTCTTCGATCTCAAGCCCCTGCGCTTCGGCAAGTGCGCGCGCCTGCTTGCCGCGACGCCCTGGCAAACGCACGCCTTCTTCTGCCGCAATCTCGTTGGCAATATAGGCAAGGTGCTCCATTACACCGACACCGCCGGTTGCCTTGGGATCAATGGCTATGATCAGTTGTCCAAGCGCAGGCGGCGCACCTTTGTCATCAAAAAGTGACGAAGACTGGTGGCCGAACTGTGCACCGGTAAGACCAGCCGCAAGAAGTTCCACCATCATGGCAAGTGCCGCCCCCTTGACCCCACCTGCCGGGATCATCGTGCCATCAATGGCTTTCACGGCATCGGTGGTCGGATTGCCATCCACATCAAGCGCCCAGTCATCGGGAATGGCGACACCCTTTTGCTTGGCGGCCATGATCTTGCCGCGCGCGACCTTTGAAAGTGCAAGGTCGATGATGATCGGATCACCGGCATCCCCGACCGGTACACCAAAGGCAATCGGGTTTGTGCCAAACATCGGGCGCCGCCCACCCCATGCCGCCATGGCCGCCGGGGCATTGGCAAACATCATCGCCGCCAATCCCTTTTCTGCCAGACGTTCGACCGTAAGCCCCATAACCCCCGCATGATGCGACCTGTGGATTGCGGCAATCGCAATACCCTGGGCGCGGGCCATGTCGGGCAATTGATCCATCATCAGATCCAGTGCCGGATAGGCAAATCCATGCTGCGCATCAATGCGCAAAACGCCAGGTGTCGGCTTTTCAAAGATCGGGCTGATCATGCCATCAACCTTGCCGACCTTTGCCTGCGCGCTATAGGCCGGCACGCGACGAAAACCGTGCCCACCTTGCCCGGATGCCTCAGCCGTCACAAGTGCCGTTGCGACCGAGGCCGCATTGTCTGCCCGCACATTGCAACGCATCAAAGTTTCGCACACAAGTGCGTGGGCATCTTTCACGGAAATCTTCATCGTCAGGTAACCTTGATTTTCAAAGTGGGGCTTTGGAACCGGGAAACGAGCGCAAGGATCATGCGCCTGCAGGATCCGTAACATAGCCCCAAGCCATCCCTGCGCGCAAAGCCGTTTTGGGTGCGACCAGAAGCGCCTTTGGCGCAAACGACATTGAAAAATATGATACCATCACCAGAATTTGCGAATAACAGGATCGCGCGGAGGCCGCGCAAGCATTACAGGAATTCAGATATGCGTCAGGTTAAACACAGGATCGGCTTGCCTTTGGCATTGGTGGCGTTGGCATCACTTGCGGCCTGCGGCACCGCATCCACAGGCAACATGACAACAGACTGGGCAAGTGTAACCGATCAGGAATGGCAACTGGTGCAGGTCATTGATGGCAACAGCACCCTGTCGCCAACCCCGCCTGTCATGGCGACCGCCACATTTTCCAGCGAAGGCATGGTGTCGGGCAATGCGGGCTGCAATCAGTATTCAGGTAGTTACGAACAAGCGGGATCGTCACTCGGTGTCGCGCAGCTCGCCATGACACGAAAGATGTGCATCGCCGGCGACGCTATGCAGATCGAAAATGCCTTTAGCGGCGCATTCGTCTTGGTCAGCAGCTGGGACGTTGTTGATGGGCGTCTTGTTCTCAAGGACAATGACGGCGACATGGTTATCGAGCTGACACCCGCCGCACAATAAGCACATTGGCATCAATCTCATACCGCCGACGCACCATGCTTGCGCGAAATGAAAAAAGGGGCACCAGTTGGTGCCCCTTTTCTTTGACAGGTATCATAACCGCCAAACGGCGAGATACGCATATGTCGATATTCTAGTCCTTGCTGACCGTCGCCTCGGAATTGGCACCGACGGCCTTGGGTTCGGTCCGCAGACCCTGGATGATCGAATAACAGGCCATCAGAAGGACAATCGCAAACGGGAAGCCGGTCGAAACCGCCATCGCCTGCAATGATCCAAGACCACCGCCCAGCAGCAATGCAATTGCAACCAGACCTTCGAAGGTGCACCAGAACACGCGCTGCGGGACCGGTGCGTCGACCTTGCCGCCTGCGGTGATGGTATCAATCACAAGCGAACCAGAGTCAGACGAGGTCACGAAGAACACGATCACCAGAACAATCCCGATGAAGGAGGTGATGGCTTGCAGCGGAAGCTGATCAAGCATGGTGAACAGTTTGATCGGCAGACCTGCTTCGGCAATGGCGGTAACGCCTTCGGTCACCATATGCACCGCGGTGCCGCCAAAGGCCGTCATCCACAGAACACACACCAGCGACGGAATAATCAGAACGCAGGTGATGAATTCACGCACGGTACGACCACGCGAAACACGCGCAATGAACATGCCGACAAACGGTGACCAGGAAATCCACCAAGCCCAATAGAAGGACGTCCAGCCCTGGCTGAAGTTGGCGTCTTCACGACCGACCGGGTTTGAAAGTGCCGGAAGATATTGCGCATATGACAGCAGGCTCGAGAAGAAACCGGTGATGATTTCCATCGTCGGACCAACCAGAACCACAAACAGCAACAGAAGTGCTGCAAGGATCATGTTGATTTCCGACAGACGCTTCACCCCGGCATCAAGCCCCGCCAGCACCGAAATAAGTGCAACACCGGTAATCCCGATAATCAGGAAAACCTTCGATGTATCGGAAACCGAAATGCCAAACAGGTAATCAAGCCCGGCATTGGCCTGTTCCGCTCCGAAGCCAAGCGAGGTCGCAAGACCAAACAGGGTTGCGAACACCGCCAGAATATCAATGAGGTGACCGGTCCAGCCCCACACACGTTCGCCAAAGATCGGATAGAAGATCGAACGAATGGTCAGCGGCAGGCCCTTGTTAAACGAAAACAGTGCCAGTGCCAGTGCGACAGTGGCATAGATCGCCCACGGGTGAAGACCCCAGTGGAAAATGGTTGCAGCCATGCCAAGATCAAATGCAGCATCGGCATCACCGGCGGCCGCACCAAGCGGCGCCCAATCGGTACGAAGACCATCTTCACCGACAGCAATTCCACCCATCGAGGATGTGAAGTGCGAAATCGGTTCTGACACACCATAGAACATAAGACCGATGCCCATGCCTGCAGCAAACAGCATGGCAAACCAGCCGGCATAGGAATAATCCGGTGTTGCATCCGCACCACCAAGGCGCACACGGCCAAGCGGCGAGACAATCAGAAACAGACACAACACAACAAATACGTTGGCAGCAGACAGGAAGAACCAGTCAAGCGACGATGTCAGCCAACCACGCAGGTCGTTGAACATCGGCCCGACACTTTCCTGAAAGGCCAGGGTGAGAAAGACGAATGCAACAATCGCAAGACCCGAAATCAGAAAGACCGGGTTATGGACATCCAGTCCAAATGGCCCGATCTCTGCTTGGATATTGTCTTGCCCGATTTCATATTCTGTATCAATCGGGTTCGCTGCACCGTCCGGGCTTTCAATGCCCGTGTCAGCTTCAGACCCCATTTGAAACTCCCTAGGTTAAATGATTATACAGCTACCCCTAGCCGTAAAGGTTCGTCCGCATCCTCTAACGCACGAGGAATACAGAAAGATCCGAGTGTGACGCGACATATCCGCCATGCGATGCAAAAATATGGTCGGCAATACCGGGCACGTGCGATGCCATGACGATGACGTCGGCACCAAGCTCGTCGGCCTTGGCGACAAGTTCCTTGCTGAGATCCACCGCCGGATCATGCGAAATATGCGCGACTGCCTTGGTGCTTACACCATGCTTGGACGCCAGATCCTCGGCGAAAGCCTGAAGTTTCTGTTCAAATTCCTTTGGCGTATGTGCCACCGATGACGGCGTATTGGTACCGACACCGAGAAGGCTTATCTCGGCCTTGTAATGCTTGGCTAGATCGACCGCCGTTTTAATTGCTTTGTCCAATTTTTCAACGTGGGCCAAATCGACAGGCACGAGCATCTTCTGATACATTCATTCCTCCGTTATGTGCACCACCCCTGAAGTCCGTGGTTTCACGAAATATCAGGGCAGCGAAAAGAACCTAACATTGACTGTCTACAAAATCAAAAACGGGCTTTCGAAAGTGCGCACAAGCAATGCTGCAATATTTGCCGTAAAATTCCGTCACACGGTTTGACAGTACTCGTTGCCGAAAATTGACCTGACCACATTGGGAAACTGCACCTAAAGTCGAATCGCCAGATGATTATTTTTCAGGTTTCCAAACAAAACATCGGGTGCCTTTAAGCGAATTTTCGATGTTCGAACTTGAAAATTTTAAAAATTTTTTCTCAATCAAAATCGGCCTGTCCAACCCATCGGCTTTTCCACCCGTAAACCCCTTAATTGGCAAGGCGTTTCTTGGCAAAATCCATCGGATTTCTATTCTATTTTTCAGAGAGTTTCACATGATAAAACTCTATCCCCGGATGCCGAAAAATCGCACGGCCATGCGCACTTGGCTTGATGAAGCCCCCAAACTCGTGTCACGATGTGCGCGATTTGTGCACTGTCTGTCCCACACAACATGTGCCTCCAGATCAGAACACCATAAGTTCTGAATGGACATATTTGCTGGATCCGTCTTGTGAAAGGCAGGCATCCATGGCCGTGCACATACCCGAAAGGGAAAATTATTGTGGCCAACGGGGGAGTTGATCAACTGCGCAATAGCGGTGCCATGGCGCAACAGCACATCTTCATGCTGCATGCCCGTTTGTGTCTGAACGACACCCCAACCTGCACAACCAAGCACAACCAAATCGCGGGTAGGATCTGCCACACCATTAAAATAATTCAGCAAAATCAAAAGCATCAGAGAAGGAACAGGGATGACTGACCCTATCAAGTATTTCGCGTCACGCGTCACAGCATCTGAAATGAACCGTCGTGAATTCATCGGCCGTTCGATGGCCGCCGGCCTGACCCTTGCCGCTGCCACAAGCCTTTATGGCAAGGCTGCCATGGCACAGGAACCAAAGCGCGGCGGGCATCTGAAACTTGGCCTTCAGGGCGGGGCTTCGACCGACGTTATTGATCCGGCAAAATCCTCTTCGCAATTCACCTTTGCCATGAACCGTAACTGGGGCGACACCCTGGTTGAATCGCACCCGACCAGCGGCCTTGCCGTACCGTCGCTTGCAGAATCCTGGGAACCGAATGCCGACGCATCTGTCTGGACGTTCAAAATCCGCAAGGGCGTCGAGTTCCATGACGGCTCCGAACTGACCATCGATGATGTTGTCAAAACCCTGAACCGCCACACCGACGAAAAGTCCGAGTCCGGCGCGCTGGGTGTTCTGGGCTCGATCAAAGGCATCGAAAACAAGGGTGGCGATCTTGTTCTGACCCTTTCCGAAGGCAATGCCGATCTTCCGCTTCTGCTGAGCGACTATCACCTCGTGATCCAGCCGGGCGGCGGTTACGATAACCCGAATGCCGGTATCGGTACCGGTCCGTTCAAGATCGACAACTTCGAAGCCGGCGTGCGCGCAACCTTCGTGAAAAACGAAAATGACTGGCGCACCGATCGTGGATTTGTTGATTCCGTCGAAATGATCGTGATGAACGATGCCACCGCACGTATGGCAGCCCTGTCGTCGGGTCAGGTTCACTTCATCAACCGCGTTGATCCGAAGACCGTTGGCCTTCTGAAACGTGCACCGAATGTCGAAATTCAGACCACTTCGGGCCGCGGCCACTATGTCTTCATCATGCATTGCAACACCGCACCGTTTGACAATAACGACCTGCGTCTGGCGCTGAAATATGCGATGGACCGCGAAACCATGGTCGAAAAGATCCTTGGCGGTTACGGCAAGGTCGGCAATGACTTCCCGATCAACGAAACCTATGCCCTGTTCCCGGAAGGCATCGAACAGCGTTCCTATGATCCGGACAAGGCAGCCTTCCACTTCAAGAAGTCCGGCCATGAGGGTTCGGTTCTTCTGCGCACGTCTGACGTCGCCTTCCCGGGTGCTGTCGATGCGGCGGTTCTCTATCAGGAAACCGCGAAAAAGGCCGGGATTGATATCGAAATCAAACGTGAGCCGGGTGACGGTTACTGGTCGAACGTCTGGAACGTTCAGCCGTTCTCGACCTCTTACTGGGGTGGTCGTCCGACCCAGGACCAGATGTATTCGACGGCCTATCTGTCGAGTGCTGACTGGAACGACACCCGCTTCTTCAACACCGACTTCGACAAGATCCTTCTTGAAGCGCGTGCTGAACTTGATCAGGCCAAGCGTAAGGAAATGTATCACGACATGGCACTGATGGTCCGTGACACCGGTGGTCTTATCCTGCCGATGTTCAATGACTTCGTGAACGCAACCACGACCAACGTTTCCGGCTTTGTCGATGACATCGGGAACGACATGTCGAACGGTTATGTTGCTTCGCGTCTGTGGATCAACAGCTAATCAGCCGGGGTGCATTGCATCCCGATGATTGAAGACTTGCGGGATCACGGTTGTTTTGACCGTGGTCCCCGTCTTGTTGTTCGCCTGTTTGTTTGACACATGGTCTGATCGAAATTTCCAGATGGAGGCAAATTATCCTTTGCCGTCCCACCCGTCTTGAATTTCCGTTCAGGCCATTAAGGGGGAGTATGTGTTCATGGCCAATCCCTTGGCCGGCGTACGAGCCACGCGACACAGACTGAAAGAAACCCATCCGTTATCGGTACTGATTGCCGAACGTCTGGGTTTGAGTTTGTTGTTGCTCTGGGCTGTATCAATTCTGATTTTTGCCGGAGTCGAAGCCCTTCCGGGCGATTTTGCCGAAACCTATCTTGGTCAGTCTGCAACACCGCAGGCGATTGCCAATATCCGCGCCGACCTTGGCCTGGATCGACCGATTACCACCCGCTATTTCGAATGGCTTGGCGGTGTTGTTCAAGGCGATTTTGGCAACAGCTGGGCCAGTGGTGCACCGGTGACAGAACAAATCACCAAACGCCTTGGCAACTCGCTGTTTCTTGCGTTCTTCGCCGCGGCGATTTCGGTCCCGCTTGCGGTTGGGCTTGGCATGGTGGCGGTTCACTATCGCAACCGTATTCCTGATCGGGTGATCAACGTTCTGTCGCTTGCAGCAATCTCCCTGCCGGAATTCTTCATCGGCTATATCCTGATTGTGTTCTTTGCCGTGCAGATGGGTGTCGCGACTTTCCCGTCCACGGTCTATGACAATATGGGCTGGTCGGAACGACTGGCCGCAATTGCCCTGCCGACGGCAACCCTGGTGATGGTGGTGCTTGCACATATGATGCGCATGACCCGTGCAGCCATCATCAGTGTGATGTCATCGGCCTACATGGAAACGGCCGAGCTTAAAGGCCTTGGCGCCTTCAAGGCGATCGTCAAACACGCGGCGCCGAATGCCATTGCCCCGATTGTCAACGTGGTGGCGCTTAACCTTGCCTATCTGGTGGTGGGTGTTGTCGTGGTCGAGGTTGTCTTCGTCTATCCCGGCATGGGCCAGTATATGGTTGATGCCGTGACAGTGCGTGACATGCCCGTAGTGCAGGCCTGTGGGCTTATCTTTGCGGCGGTGTATATCCTGCTCAATATGGTGGCCGATATCGTCGCCATTGTCGCCAATCCGAGACTGAGGCATCCGCGATGAGATTACGTGAAATCCCGCTGACCGCCTGGATCGGAATTCTGGGCATTCTGTTTGCTTTTGGCTGTGCCGTCTTTGCCCCGCTCATCGCGCCCTATGGGGAACGCGAAATTGTTGCGGGCGTTTGGGAACCGGCCAGTGACCTTTATCTTCTGGGCACCGATAACCTTGGCCGTGATCTTCTGTCACGGCTGATTTACGGCGCGCAGACAACCCTGTTTGTGTCGCTTGCGGCATCGATCCTTTCGTTTTCCATCGGCATTTTCCTGAGCTTCACGGCCGCGGTTTCCGGCGGCCCGATTGATCAGGGATTGTCGCGTCTGAACGATCTGATGATGTCGATCCCGACACTGATTTTCGCCCTCGTGGTGTTGGCCGTCCTGCCGCAAAACATCTTCATCCTGATTGCCGTGATGGCCATTCTCGACTCAACGCGTGTCTATCGTCTGGGCCGCGCGGTGGCCCTTGATGTTGCAGTCATGGAGTTCGTCGAGGCTGCCAAACTGCGCGGTGAAGGCCGGATGTGGATCATCTTCCGTGAAATTCTGCCCAACACGCTTTCGCCGCTTTTGGCCGAATTCGGGCTGCGTTTCGCGTTTTCGATCCTGTTCCTGTCGACACTTTCCTTCCTTGGTCTTGGCATTCAACCGCCCGCCGCCGACTGGGGTGGCATGGTCAAGGACAACAAGGATGGCATCATCTTTGGCATTCAGGCTGCCCTTATTCCGGGTGGCGCGATTGCGGCGTTGGCTGTCTGTGTCAACATGGTTGTCGACTGGTTGCTGAAACGTACTTCCAGCCTGAAAGGAGGCCGCGGCGATGTCTGATCTTTTATCGGTACGCGATCTGCGCATTGGCGCGACCATCTTCCCGCCGGGCGAAGCCCCGATGGATATCGAAATCGTCCATGGTGTTTCCTTTGATCTGCAAAAGGGCAAGGTGCTTGGCCTGATCGGGGAATCCGGTGCGGGCAAATCCACCATCGGCCTTGCGGCACTGGCCTATGGCCGGGGTGGTGTGCGCATCACGGGCGGTGAAGTCCTGCTTGATGGCCAGGACATCCTGCCGCTTGATAAAAAGGGGATCCGCAAGATCCGTGGGGCACGTGTCTGTTACGTTGCCCAATCGGCTGCGGCATCGTTTAACCCGGCGCACAAGCTGGGCGATCAGGTGATTGAAGCCACGGTCGAACACGGCCTGATGAGCCGGGATGAGGCCCGCAAACGGGCCGACTACCTGTTTGAAATTCTGGGTCTTCCCGACCCCAAGAATTTCGGCAACCGTTTCCCGCATCAGGTTTCGGGCGGGCAGTTGCAACGTGCAATGACCGCCATGGCACTCTGTTCCAAACCGGAACTGATTGTCTTTGACGAACCGACCACCGCCCTTGACGTGACCACCCAAATTGATGTTCTGGCCGCGATCAAGAATGCGATTGAAATGACCGGCACAGCCGCCCTTTACATCACCCACGATCTGGCCGTTGTCGCCCAGATTTCCGATGACATCATGGTGCTGCGCAATGGTGAAACCGTCGAATATGGCCCGGTCCAGCAGATCATTGAAAACCCGCGTCAGGAATATACCAAGGCGCTGGTCAATGTGCGCCAGACCAAACAGACCGAAGCCCGTGATCAATCCGATGCGTTGCTGAAAGTTGAAAACATCTCGGCGGCATATGGCAACGGGGTGCAGGTTCTTCATGACGTATCGCTGCATGTGCCGCGTGGTCAGACACTGGCTGTGGTGGGGGAATCCGGTTCGGGTAAATCCACACTGGCCCGTGTCATCACCGGATTGCTGCCGCCCTTCCAGGGCAGCGTCACATTCGGTGACGAGGAACTGTCCAACGCCCAAAAGGACCGGTCACGCGATCACTTGCGACGTATCCAGCTGATCTATCAAATGGCTGATACCGCCATGAACCCGCGCCAGACCGTCGGGCAGATCATTGGTCGTCCGTTGCAGTTCTATTTCGGCAAGCGTGGTGCGGAACGCAAAAAGGAAGTCATCAAACTTCTTGATGAAATCGAGATGGGTGAAGCCTTCTATGACCGCTACCCGGCCGAACTTTCCGGCGGGCAGAAGCAACGTGTCGCCATTGCACGTGCCCTGGCCGCGCAGCCGGAACTGATCCTCTGTGACGAGCCGACCTCGGCCCTTGATCCACTGGTTGCCGAAGGCATCCTTGATCTTTTGCTGCGTCTGCAAAAAGAACGTCAGGTATCCTACCTGTTCATCACCCATGACATCGCAATTGTGCGTGCAATTGCCGATTCTGTTGCCGTGATGCTGCAGGGCAAGCTGGTCGATTTCGGCCCGCGGTCCGAAGTCCTGAACCCGCCATTTGACGATTACACCGACCTTCTGTTGAAGTCGGTGCCGGAAATGGAACTGGGCTGGCTGGAAAAAGTTCTGGCCACTCGCAAAATGGAAAGTGCCGGTCACTAAAAACCGTGCGAAAACAAAAAAAGGCGGCCCGGATCATGGGCCGCCTTTTTGAATAAGCCCCACATAACCAATCCAAAGGACCACGCCCCAATATGTCCGACAGAAATTTCACTGTTATTGAAAACACCTTTATCACCATCGCAGACGGCACCCGATTGGCTGCCCGCATGTGGATGCCCGAAAATGCCGAAAACGATCCGGTTCCGACAGTGTTTGAGTTTCTACCCTATCGCAAGGGCGATGGGACCTGTGCGCGCGATGAGTCGACCTATCCCCAATTTGCCAAGGCCGGCATTGCCGGCGTGCGGATTGATATTCGCGGATCAGGTGAATCAGATGGTGTGATTGACGGTGAATATACCGAACTTGAACTGGCCAATGCTTGCGAACTGATTGCCTGGATCGCCGATCAGCCATGGTGCAACGGATCGGTCGGCATGATGGGAATTTCCTGGGGAGGATTTAACTGCCTGCAGGTCGCAGCCCTTAATCCTCCGGCGCTTAAGGCCGTGATTTCCATCGCATCCACCGTGGATCGCTACAACGACGACATTCATTACAAAAATGGCTGTCATCTGGGTGCGCAGCTTTCGTGGGCCGGCACCATGTTGGCCTATCAGTCACGCTCACCAGACCCGGCGCTTGTTGGCGATGACTGGCGCGCGATGTGGCTGGATCGTCTTAAGGAAGAACCGTTTTTCCTTGAGGAATGGCTGCAACATCAGACCCGTGATGAATATTGGAAGCACGCCTCGATTTGCGAGGATTTTGATGAAGTCAAAATCCCGTCGATGGTTTTGGCCGGGTGGGCTGATGGCTATCGCAACACGCCAATGCGCGCGATTGAAGGCATGCCAGACAGGTCCAAGGCCCTGATCGGCCCATGGGTGCACAAATACCCGCATTTCGCCTGGCCAAAACCACGTGCTGACTTCACGAGCGAAGCCATCAAATGGTGGAACAAGTGGCTGCGGGGTGATGATAACGGTATGGATGACCTGCCGCAGATGCGCGCCTATATCCTGAATGGCCCCAAACCGGCACCGCGCCGTGATTTTGATCCGGGCTTCTGGATTGCCAAGGACAACTGGTCGCAGCCGGAAACCAAAACCCTTTATGTCAATGACGGCAAGCTTGCCTTTGACGCCGCCGACGATGCGTCAATTGCGCCCGACATTTACCTGAAGTCACCGCTTGATACCGGCACCGCGGCGGGCGAGTACTTCACACTGAAACCCGATGCCGAAATGGCAATTGATCAGCGTCCTGATGACGCCGGATCGCTTGTCTTTGAAACCGCCCCGCTTGAGGCCGAGATCGACCTTCTGGGTCGTCCGGTGTTGCGGGTTGATCTGGAATGTGATGCGGACTGGTCAAACCTGTGTGCGCGTCTGGTCGATGTCCATCCGGATGGCACGGCAACCCGCGTATCGTTCGGTGTGCTTAACCTTGCTCATCGCGAGCTTGATGCCAACTATGCAGATCCAAAGCCAATGCCGCGTGGCCAGAAAGTCACCATTACGCTGGTGCTTGATGCCTGTGGGTATCGTTTCAATGCGGGGCATCGCCTGCGTCTGGCGCTTTCGACATCCTATTGGCCAATGATCCTGCCGCCGCCTTTTGATGCGGGCCTGACCATTGCGCCGTCTTCAATTGCGTTTGATCTGCCGTTGCTCGGCGCGCATGAAAAGATCGAGGTTAAGGAACCCGACAATCCCGATCCGCTGCCCAAATATATCGAACACAAACCGGGCCGGACGGAACGCAGCGTTCAGCGCAACCTGACGCAGAATGAAACGCGCTATCGCATCTATGAAGATACGGGTGTTAATGAACATCCGGACTCACGCCTGTCGACCCGCCAAGTACGCAGCGAAACCTGGACGATCAATCCGCTTGATCCGACATCCGTCACGGGTGAAGCCGCCTGGACCTGCGATCTTGAACGCGATGAATGGTCAGTGCGGACAGATTGCCACGCAGAACTGACATGTGACCGTCACAATTGGTATGTGTCGGCCTGGGTCATCGGTTATGAAGGCAGTGAACAGGTCTTTGAAAAAACTTGGGAAAAGACCATTCCCCGAAACTTCATGTAACCATCTTCACGAAAAAAGGGCCGGATGACCGGCCCTTTTTGCTATTCCTACTCAACCATAGTAGCGATGGCATCGCACAGATGCCCGAACGCTGTTTTTGCCCCCGGGCTCATATGCCTGGCACGCAGCCAGCCATGGATCATTTGCGGTTCTTCGCGGTACTGCACGGAAATACCTGCACGGGCAAGACGGGCGGTATATTCTCGACCGTCATCACGCAGCGGATCAAAATAGGCCGCTGTGATAAAGGTCGGCGGAAGTCCACGCAGATCATCGACTGAAAGCGCATGGGCAAACGGATCATCCATCGGTGCCTTCAGCACATCACGGTAATAAATCACGTCGTCAGTGCTCAGCCCCGGCGCATTGGCCATCTGCCCGTAGCTGGGCCAGTTCAAATCGCCACCAAGGGCCGGATAAATGAGGACCTGCCCCAAAACGCGATCGCCAAAACCTTCTTCGCGGGCCCGAACCGCGATCCCGGCGGCCAGCATGCCACCAGCACTGTCGCCAACCAGAACAATCTTCTTGCCCGATGCCAAAATACTTTGGGTCACCCGATGGCAATCTTCATGCTGAGCTGGCCAGATATGTTCCGGCGCAAGACGATAATCAATCGCGATCAGTTCTGCCTTTGCCGCCTCGGATATTTCCGCACAAATCGCATCATGGCTATCGCGCGAACCAACCACAAAGCCACCGCCATGCATATAGACGATCTTGTGGTGTGAGGTGCAATCGGCCGGGCGGTAATGGCGCACCGGTACATCGGCAATCACGTCATCTTCGACGTGCATTCCGTCCGGATGGGGGAATGCAAATTCAGCGCACAGAGCATCATACCAACTGCGTTGCTGGTCAATGGATGCCGCCACCGCATCGGGCGGATAGAACCCGTCGCATTTGGCGATAAAGGCACGAATGCCGTCTTCCTCCGGCATCGGGTCATAGGTCATTTTGGAAGAAACCTGATCGGAATTGGCCATCAACGGATCCTTGGTCAAAGACGTGATGGAGCAGCCTAACGCGGATGCCCCCGCAGTTAAAGACTGCAGGGACATGTCACAACGTTATTGTGAACTGGTTCGATGCAAAACGGATAAGGCATTCGGCCTAACCGATTGCACGCCCAAGCTGATCGGGTTTGGCTAGGCTTGCATGGCGTTTGGCCATTTCAGCCAGATTGGTTGCCACCACACCGCCGGGCTCGGATGTGCGGCGGGTTTTAATATCCACATGCAACAACAGGGTTTCCACGGTTGCGGCCACAGCCCCCTCATCATTGATCAGGCGATGGAACAGATGAAGCTTCTTGCCTTCGCCGTTGATCAGTTGTGTCGTGACCCGAATATGATCCCCGGCACTGATTTCGTTCAGGTAGCAAACGTGGGTTTCCACGGTGAAATAGCTGCCGCCGTTGGCAATGTAATCGGCGTCCGCACCGATCATCTCCATGAAGCGGTCGCTTGCCTGTGCGCTGACTTCAACATAGTGGGCTTCGTTCATGTGCCCGTTATAGTCGGTCCAGCTTTGCGGGATCTGTCGATCGCCCGTCACCGGAAGATCATCCATCGGCATCGGTTCAGGCAGGGACGCTTCATGATCATTGATCGTACCACCTGCACCACTGCCCGATTTTTTGAGCGCACGCATCATACCGACAAGGTTGTCATCGCGCAGGCGCTCAAGGTCGCGGATGCTCATATGGCCAGATTGATCATCTGATTGCTGCGCAATACGCGCGGTCAGTTCCGGAGTCAGTTCCGGCACATCCATAAGCTTCGTCCATGGCCATTTAAGTGCCGGTCCGAACTGCCCGATGAAATGTTCCATCCCGGCCTCGCCACCAGCAATGCGATAGGTTTCAAACAATCCCATCTGTGCCCAGCGCAACCCAAAGCCATAGCGGATGGCGTCATCAATTTCCTCGGTTGTGGCGACCTCGTCATGAACAAGCCACAGCCCTTCGCGCCAAACGGCCTCAAGCAGTCGGTCGGCAATATGGGCGTCAATTTCCTTGCGCACGACAAGTGGCTTAAGCCCGACGGAGCGCAGCAAATCACACCCCGCCTCAAGCACCGATGCGTCGGTCGCAGCCGACGGCACCACTTCAATCAAGGGCAACAGATAAACCGGGTTGAACGGATGGGCGACAACGATCTGTTCGGGTTTGATCGATCCTTGCTGCAACTCACTTGGCTTAAAGCCCGACGTCGATGACCCGATCAGGCAGTCCGACGGGGCATGGGCCTGAATTTGTGCGAGGATCTTGTGTTTAAGCGCAAGCTGTTCGGGCACGCTTTCCTGAATCCACTGCGCATCAGAAACGGCTTTTGCCAGGTCGTCATGGAAAGTCAGCGTACCCTCATCAGGCAAGGAGCGATCATACAGTGCGGGCAGGCTGCAGCGCGCATTGGCCAGTACTTCGTTGATCTTGCGTTTTGCCTGTGGATCGGGGTCGAAAACCGCGACATCCCAGCCATTTAGCAAAAAGCGCGAGGCCCAGCCGCCACCAATGACACCACCGCCAATGATTGCAGCTTTTTTGTTTGTACTAGTGGACATTAGCGTGGTTCCCGCTTGGTCAGGCCAAGCTTCTTGCGGACCGCATCCGGGCCAATCACGGTGGTCCCCATGCCTTCGATAATGCCAACCGCGCGCTCAACTAGTTGGGCGTTGGTGGCAAGCACGCCTTTGGACAGATAGATATTGTCTTCCAGACCAACCCGGACATTCCCACCAGCCAGAACCGATGCCGCAACATAGGGCATCTGATCACGTCCAATGGAAAAGGCCGACCAATTCCAGTCAGAAGGCACATTATTGACCATCGCCATAAAGGTATTGAGGTCATTGGGCGCGCCCCACGGAATGCCCATGCAAAGCTGCACCAGAGCCGGACTTTCAAGAATGCCTTCACTTACCAGTTGCTTGGCAAACCACAGATGGCCGGTATCGAATGCCTCGATCTCGGGCTTGACGCCAAGATCGGTCATCATCTGACCCATGGCGCGCAACATGCCCGGCGTGTTGGTCATGACATAATCGGCCTCGGCAAAGTTCATCGTGCCGCAATCAAGGGTGCAGATTTCCGGCAGGCAATCGGCGATGTGAGCCATGCGTTCAGTGGCCCCGATCATGTCAGTCGCGGCTTCATTAACCGGAAGCGGCGCCTCGGTGGAGCCAAAGACGATATCCCCGCCCATGCCGGCGGTCAGGTTCAGAACAACATCAACATCCGCGGCACGCACCCGTTCGGTCAGTTCGCGGTAATATTTCAAGTCACGTGACGGTGCCCCGGTTTCGGGATCACGGACATGGCAATGCACCACGGCCGCCCCGGCCTTCGCCGCGTCAATCGCGCTATTGGCAATCTGTTCGGGGGATCTTGGCACATGCGGGGATTTGTCCTGTGTTCCGCCAGACCCTGTAACGGCGGCGGTAATGAAGACTTCCTTGTTCATCGAAAGCGGCATGATGGCCTCACTGTTTTTGCAATCATTCTCTGCCATCAGGATATCTCGATTGCCGATATTGATTTTACATATTCCGTCATTTACTTTTCTGATCATGCCAAGCACGCATCATCGATTTGTCTTTGTCCTGTTTGACGGATTTTCCAATCTGGTTCTGGCCAGTGCGCTGGAACCGTTGCGCGCAGCTGCAGGCCTGCCGAACGGATCCGACATCCGTTGGGATATCTGCACAATTGACGGAACACCCGCGACAAGTTCCAGTGATCTTGTCATCACGCCCAGGGCTGCCCTGAATGCCATCCCCGATCCGACGCGGATTGATTATCTGGTGGTGATATCGGGCTATGATATGCGCCAACATTTATCTTCGCGTACCCGCGCACGACTGCAAAATGCTGCGCAACATGCCAACACCGTGATCGGTGTCGATACCGCCGCATGGTTGCTGGCGTCGTGCAATATGTTGGCGGGCAAATCGGCAACCATCCATTGGCAGGAACTTGATCAGTTCCGTGAACAGTTCACCGATGTCACCGTATTGACCGATCGCTTTGTCGAAGACGGTAAAATGATCACATCCGGGGGGGCCGCAACCGTCATGGAAATGATGCTGCACATCCTCGCGCGGCAATATGGGCCAGCGGTTGCCTTTGATGTCAGCAATCTGTTTGTCTATGATGCCTGTCATCAGCGGCACGGCGCCCCCAATATATCTGGACGCGGCGCAGACAGGTTACATGGTCCGAGCGCGGATCATGTAAGGCGTGCGGTTGCCGAAATGATCGCCCATATCGAAACACCGGTTGCGCTGAAATCCATCGCGAGCCACGCGGGATGTTCGTTGCGCAGTCTGGATCGCGCCTTTCAGGAAAATCTTCAAATGGCGCCGGGCAAATATTATCAGATGCTGCGCCTTGGCCGGGCCCGTGATCTGGCAAGATCAACCGACATGAAGCTTGCCGATATCGCCCTTCAAACCGGGTTCAAAAGCCACGCGGCACTCAGCCGGGCCTATGCGCAGGCCTTTGGCACAACCTTGCGCGCCATGCGCAGCAAACGTCGACCTGCCGCGATCATAGGCACATAACAGACCACGTTACAGCCGAATTGACTCAACACTGTTCTTCAAAAGCCGCGCACTTTTTTCAAGGCCGTCACGCTCTGCACTGACAAGGTCAGGCATCAGATCGGTCTCAATCCCTTGCGCCCCGACCACGCGGGGAATGGACAGTGCAACGTCCTTGACCCCGACAATTTCGGGGGTCACGCACGATACGGTCAGAACGTCATGCTGATCCCGAGCAATCGCCTTGATGATCCGCGCCAAGCCGGCCCCGATCCCGTAATAGGTCGCCCCCTTGCCCTTGATGATTTTATAAGCTGCATTGCGCACACCATCATCAATGGTGGCACGTACATGTTCTGTAATCGGGGATCCGACCTGGGCGGCAATATCGGCCAGTGAAAGCGATCCCACCTTGGCATTCGACCAGGCCAGAACTTCGCTGTCGCCATGTTCGCCAAGAACATAGGAATGAACCGATTGCGGCGAAATGCCCAGATGACGCCCCAAAAGACTGCGGAAACGGGCAGTATCAAGGATGGTCCCCGAACCGATCACGCGGTTGGCAGGCAACCCGGATATCCGTTGCGTGATCTGGGTCATGATATCGACCGGGTTCGACGCAATCAGGAGAATTGCGTCAGGCGCCACCGCAAGAACATTGCCGACCACGTCCTTGAAAACGGCTGCGTTTCTTTCCAGCAAAGCCAGCCTGCTTTCACCGGGTTTCTGACTGACCCCGGCGGCAAGGATGATCACCGATGCCCCGGCAAGCCCGACATAGTCAGCCGCCTCGACGATTGTTGAGGATAGAAAGGGCACTGCGTGCGCAATGTCTTCGGCTTGGGCGACGGCCAGATCATGGTTCTGATCAACCAGAACCACCGAACTTGCGAGTCCCATGACGGCAAGCGCATAGCCCGCCGAACTTCCGACCATTCCGGCCCCGACAATTCCGACTTTCATCACCCGAATCCCCAATTTTCACAGTTTGTTGTAATGATGATGCCATTGCCCTCCAGCAAGGTCAAAAAAGCAAGGAAATCTGCCGCTGCACATTGAAATTTCTCCAGACAAAGGCCACCTAGCCGGTATCGCGTGCCTGACAATGATAACTGCGTCGCAAAACTACTGCCCAATTGACTTATGCTTTCTCCCTTAGCGACCTCATTTAGAAATAGATTTTCGGATCGCTCACTCTTTACTGTGGGCGTGCCAAAGAGCAGGTTACCTGCCGGCGGAGTAGAGGGAGACTTTGGGTGCAACTGACAGCCCGCAGACCAGCACGTAAAGCGTACGTGAACCACTTTTCGTATTCGCCTTTGGTTGCGAATACAAATCGTGCCTGCACCTTGGGGATTGCGGGGCACGGGTTACTGCGTTCGGGTTCAACACACAGTGCAAGAACACCAAACTGTCAGCTACCTCGGCAATACCAACTTACTCGCGCGCAGTTAGCCACCGAAGACGTCCAGGAAATAAGCCCGAGGCCGGAGACAACCGGTTTCAATTGTCTGTACACCGATGAACGCGTTCGGTGATATGCTTACGCCCTGATGCAAACGGCTAGCCATGCACAGGATTCCATCCAGATACCATTGAGAAAAGCCGAGGTATCCGACCATGCATTCTTCTGACATTCAAAAACTCGTCGCCCGCCGCCAGACATTCAAAAGCCTTGAAGCACCGTTTTACAGTGACCAGGGTATTCTCGATCTGGATATGGAAGTGATCTTTGGCCAGAACTGGATTTTTGTTGGCGTAGAGCCGGAACTTCCGGAACCGGGCGACTGCGTCACCGTTGAAATCGGCGGCGCGTCAATCCTGATCCTGCGTGGCGACGACATGGGGATTCGTGCCTTCCATAACGTTTGCCGTCACCGCGGTGCGAAACTGATCGACGAACGCCAGACCACGATTGGCAATATCGTCTGCCGGTATCATGGCTGGACCTATAACGAGGATGGCGACCTTATCCTTGCCGAACACATGGGATCGGGATTTGATAAAAGCTGCCATGGCCTTAAAACGGTCCATGTTCGTTCCATCGCTGGCCTGATCTTTATCTGCCTTGCCAAGGATGCACCGGCCGATATCGAAGACATGGCCAAGGTCATGGAACCCTATCTTGCGCCGCACGATCTTGCCAACTGCAAGGTCGCCCACGTTTCCGAACTGATCGAGGAAGGAAACTGGAAGCTGACCATGGAAAACAACCGCGAGTGCTATCACTGCGAGGGCAACCACCCACAACTGACCGTGCCGCTCTCGGAATTTGGATTTGGCTTCTCGCCTGATGAACTTGATCAGCGCCGCTCCGAAGACGTTGCGAAATATAGCCAAACCATCGCCAATGACCATGCCCGCTGGGAAGCGTGCGGTCTGCCGTCCGCCGAACAGGATCATTTGTCGAACGTGACCGGTTTCCGCACCATGCGTCTGCCGCTGATGCGTGAAGGGGAATCGCATACTCTTGATACAAAATCAGCCTCCAAAAAACTGCTTGGCAATTTCACCGATGCCAAACTTGGTGGCCTGAGCTTCTGGACGCATCCGAACTCCTGGCACCACTTCATGGCCGACCATGTGGTCACGTTCAGTGTCCTGCCGCTATCGCCGAACAGAACGCTAGTGCGCACGACCTGGCTGGTTCACAAGGACGCGCACGAGAACGAGGATTACAACCTTGATAACCTCACCCATGTGTGGAACATGACCAACCAGCAGGATGCAGACCTTGTGCGTCTTGCCCAGATTGGCAGTGAACAACCTGCATACGAACCGGGCCCCTATTCCAAGTTTACCGAACCGCATGTCGAGGCGTTCTGTGACTGGTACATCAAGCGTCTGGAAGACCACTTTGCATCGACCAAAGCCGGGATTGCCGCAGAATGACCGACAAGAACACCACTGACAGCAACAAGGGCAATGAAGCCCCGGTGGAAGAAATTCTGACCGAAGTCACCCGGGTCCCGCTTTGGGACCCGGAGAATGACGACGTTCTTGTCTGCCGTCAGGTGCGTCAGGAAACGCATGACGTAAAGACCTTTGTCTTTTCTGCGCGCGAACCGCGGGCGTTTCGTTTTTACCCCGGCCAGTTCATGACCTTTGAACTGCCGGTCGATGGCATGATTACCCGTTGCTATACCATCTCGGCCTCGGCAGCCCGCCCGTACCGTATTGAAATTACGGTTAAACGGGTTCCGGGTGGCCCGGGTTCGAACTGGCTGCATGACAACATGCTCCCGGGCAAGGAAATCAATGTCTCTGGCCCGGGCGGCGAATTTACCGCCGATGCAACCGGTGAAGAGAAGCTTCTGTTCATTTCAGCAGGCAGCGGCATCACCCCGATGATGTCGATGACACGTACCGCCTGTGACCTGTCAGAACCGACCGACCTTCATTTCGTTCATGCAGCGCGCACGCCGTCTGATCTGATTTTCCGTGATGAACTTGCCCTTCTGGCGTCACAAAACCCGACGCTCAAGGTTGCTCTGACCTGCGACAGCACGTCTGCAAGCCATCAGTGGACCGGCTATACCGGCCGTCTGAGCTTGGCGATGTTGTCGCTGATGTCGCCCGACTTCAAGGATCGCAAGGTGTTTTGTTGTGGACCGGGCCGCTTCATGGAAGGGGTTCGCAACATGCTCGAAGAAGCCGGCTTCGACATGGGCAAGTATTATGAGGAAAGCTTTGATTTCGGGGCCGAGACTGCGGGCACCTTCGAAGAGCACGCCTCTGTCGCACCGGAAATCAGCGAGCAAACCTTCCGTGTCAGCTTCAGCAAGACCGGTCATGTGGTCGAATGCAGCCCGGGGATGACCATCCTGTCGGCTGCCAAGGAAGCAGGCCTGATGCCGATGTCATCCTGTCAGCGCGGCATTTGCGGCACCTGCAAATCCAAACTGGTATCGGGCGATGTCGATATGAATCATGGTGGCGGCATCCGTCAGCGCGAAATTGATCAGGGCAAGATCCTGATTTGCTGCTCCACCCCGCTTTCCGATGTCGAGGTCGAGATTTAATACGCTCGGCAATCTCTGGCGCATCAATTCAAACGCCCTGCTTACCTTCACAGTAAGCAGGGCGTTTTTTTATTATGCCCCAGCCTCAAGCTGCGGTGCGTCTTCGACCATCGCACTGGACGCCAGTGAATCCGGGATCGGGCGGCGCAATGCCTGTGGCGTACAGCCATAACGACGGCGGAACATCCGGCTAAGGTGCGACGAGTCGCAAAAGCCGCAATCAACCGCAATCTGGGCAACCGACTTGTCGCTTTTCTCGATCAGGTGCTGGGCCAGATCAAGGCGGATATTCAGAAACGCCACCTGTGGTGATGTATCAAGTGCCATCCTGAAATGCCGTTCGATCTGGCGTTTGCTATTGCCCATGCGGCGCGCAATTTCCTGAACCGAAATCGGCATGTCGATATTTTGTTGCATGATCAAAAGCGCGCGCTGCACGATCTGATCCTGCGTCTTCAAATCAAGCGGGATGCCCGGCTGCGGTTTTTCCGCCTGAAGGGCATCGTCAATAATCATGATATGCAGGCTTTTATTCGCCTGCGCCCGCCCGACATGCTTGTCCACCAGATAGGCCGCCAAATGTGCCGAACTGACCCCACCCGAACAGGTCAACCTATCCCTATCGACCACGAAAATCTGTTCGGTTACCGGGTCAAGCCCTTCGAACTGTTCGACAACTTCGGAATGATGGAACCAACTGACACAACAACGATACCCGTCAAGAAGCCCGGCCTCATGCAGCATAAAGACCCCGGTGCAAACACCGACAAGCGGCACCCCGGCCGCGGCCGCCTCATGCAGGAATTTCTGATAAGCCGGGCTCAGCTTCTCGGCGTCATCCATCAGCCCGCCAACAACTACGATATAATTGAACCGCCTTGGATCGCCCAAGCGTTCCTTGGGCTGCACCGCGATGCCGCTACTTGATGTGATCGGGTCCATCGTGTCGGACAGAACCGTCCATTTACACAGGATCGGACGACTGCGATCCCCTTCGTCTGCGGCAAGACGCAGAACATCAACAAAATTGGCGAAGGCGCACAATGTAAAGCGTTTTGCGAGGATAAAACCGACGGTTAAACGCGGCGCAGTCTGGGCACGTGCTTCAGGCTTCTTGAGCATCGGTTCCTCCGATACAGACAAGGTTACCGGCTTTGTCGTAGCGGTAATCTCACTTTGACGCAAACATTCTATTTTTTGGCGCAAAAAGTCGCCAGATTACTTTTCATGATACCGAAGGGTATGTCGGCTAAGCAAGAGAAACACAGGGTCACGGCAGAATCAACAATCGGATTGCGATCAAGATGCCAAAATCGGCAAACAGTACATTCGCGCCCCGGAATGATCGCCAGAAACGTGTCCAAATTGCCCCGACCCCGGAAACTCGGCATCCAGAATTGCACCACGGTCAATATCGCCTCCGGTAGTGTCGCATCGCGTAACGCTTCCAGTCTTTGAAACTTACATCGGGTTGCTGCAAGACGCACCCACCCCGGGCCAAAAGTTTGTTTGATCCGGATTTCGTCAGAGAGGGAAATGATGAAGGTTCTCGTACCGGTCAAACGGGTCGTCGACTACAACGTGAAGATCCGCGTCAAGGCGGATGGTTCCTGTGTCGACCTTGCCAATGTCAAAATGTCGATGAACCCCTTCGACGAGATCGCGGTCGAAGAAGCCATTCGCCTTAAGGAATCCGGTCAGGCTGACGAAATCGTCGCCGTTTCGATTGGTCCGGCACAGGCACAGGAAACCCTGCGCACCGCCCTTGCCATGGGTGCTGATCGCGCCATCCTGGTCACGGTTGATGGTCCGGTTGAGCCGCTTGACGTCGCGAAAATCCTCAAAGGTGTTGTGAACGCCGAGGAACCCGGCCTTGTCATTCTGGGCAAACAGGCGATTGACGACGATGCCAACCAGACCGGCCAGATGCTTTCGGCCCTGCTTGGTTGGTCACAGGCAACTTTCGCCTCCAAGCTGGAACTCTCGGCTGATCATGCAAAAGTAACCCGCGAGGTTGACGGCGGTCTTCAGGCCATCAGCGTCAGCCTCCCGGCAATTGTCACCGCCGACCTTCGCCTGAACGAGCCGCGCTATGCGTCGCTTCCCAATATCATGAAGGCAAAGAAAAAGCCGCTCGATACCAAAACCGCCGCTGACTTTGGCGTTACCGTTGCCCCGCGCCTGCGCCTGATCCGGGTTGAAGAACCCGCAACACGCAAGGCTGGCATCAAGGTTGCCGACGTTGCCGAACTCACCGACAAACTCAAGAATGAAGCTGGCGTCATCTGACCCAGGCGGAGATTGAAATCATGGCTATTCTTCTTTTTGCCGAACACGATAACACCACCCTGTCCGAACAGACCGCAAAGGCCCTGAGTGCTGCAACCCAAATCGGCGGCGATATTGATATTCTGGTCGCGGGCGCGGGCATTGGTGCGGTTGCCGATCAGGCATCCAAACTTGCCGGTATTCGAAGCGTCCTGGTCGCTGACAACGACGCACTTGCAAACCATCTTGCCGAAAATGCAGCCAACCTGATCGTTTCACTTGCGGACGATTACGACACCATCGTCGCCGCCGCAACGGCGAACGGCAAAAACATTCTGCCGCGTGTTGCCGCCCTGCTCGATGTCATGCAGGTGTCCGAGGTGATGGAAATTGTCGATGCCGATACCTTCAAACGCCCGATCTATGCCGGTAACGCCATCGAAGTGGTGCAAAGCACAGACACCAAAAAGGTCCTGACCATCCGAACCTCAAGCTTTGGCGCAGCCGAGGCTGGCGAAAGCACTGTCGAAATCAAGCCGGTTGACGCGGGCAGTGCGAATAGCGGGAAATCTTCCTTCCTTGAAAACATTCTGTCGGAAAATGATCGGCCGGAACTAGGATCTGCCAAGATTATTGTTTCCGGTGGCCGTGCCCTTGGTTCGGAAGACAAGTTCAAATCCGTCATCACGCCATTGGCCGACAAACTTGGCGCCGCCGTTGGCGCATCGCGTGCGGCTGTCGATGCGGGCTATGCCCCCAATGACCTTCAGGTTGGTCAGACGGGTAAAGTCGTTGCACCTGACCTATATATCGCATGTGGTATTTCCGGCGCGATCCAGCATCTGGCGGGTATGAAGGATTCCAAGATCATCGTTGCCATCAATACCGATGAAGAAGCTCCGATCTTCCAGGTCGCAGATTACGGCATTGTCGGTGATCTGTTTGAAATCCTGCCGCAGCTGGAAAACCAGCTTTAACATTCAACACGAGACATCAAGACGGAACCAAACCAGTGAATGATACCTCTTATATCCTTCGTGTTGCCTGTGATGATCAGCCGGGCATCGTTGCGACCGTTACCTCTGCTCTGGCCACGCGCGGCGCCAATATCGCCGAGTCCAACCAGTTCTGGGACCGCCACACCAACAAGTTCTTCCTGCGTGTTGCGATCATCACACCGGCAGATATCGACAAGGAATCTGTTGCCCTGTCGCTGAACCCCGCGGTGGATCGCTTTAACCTGAAGCTCAAGATTGATGAAGTTGCACGCCGTCCGAGAATCATCATCATGGTGTCGAAATTCGACCATGCGATGCTGCACCTTCTTTACCAAATCAAGGTCGGCTGGCTCGACGCCGAAGTTGCGGCCATCGTTTCGAACCACGAAGATGCCCGCAAGGTCGCCGATCAGGAAGGTATTCCCTTCTACCACTGGCCGGTGAACAAGGAAAACAAGGCTGAACAGGAAGCCAAACTTGCTGACCTGATCAAGGAAACCAAGTCTGAACTGGTTGTCCTGGCTCGTTACATGCAGGTCCTGACCAACGAGTTTTCCAGCCAGTTCTATGGCATGATCATCAACATTCACCACTCGTTCCTGCCAAGCTTCAAGGGCGCAAAGCCCTATCATCAGGCTTACGAGCGCGGGGTGAAACTGATCGGCGCGACGGCACACTATGTCACGCCGGATCTCGATGAAGGCCCGATCATTGAACAGGAAACCGAACGCGTAAACCACGCGATGTCCGCAGACGATTTCGTCGCAGCTGGTCGCGATATCGAATCCCGGGTTCTCGCCCGCGCAGTTAAATACCATCTTGAAGGCAGGGTGATGCTTAACGATCACCGAACGGTTGTCTTCACTTTGTAGTAAACTTCGCAAAGGGGCCGGCTTTGACCGGTCCCTGACGCGTTTTCGCCATGCCGAGCACTGACAAACATCTCGGAAAGAAGGATTGAGAGAAATGAGCGCATTTCCAAGCAAGGCCAAAGTCGTCATCGTCGGTCTCGGGGGTATTGTTGGTTCCTCGGTGGCGCATCACCTGATCGAAAACGGCTGGGATGACATTGTTGGCATCGACAAATCGGGCATTCCGACCGATATCGGCTCGACGGCCCACGCATCCGACTTCTGCTATGCCACCAGCCATGATCAGCTGACCACCTGGACCACCATGTATTCCATGAATTTCTATGAAAAAATGGGCCATTACGCGCGCATCGGTGGTCTGGAAGTGGCACGTGTCGGTGATCACGAACGCATGGGTGAACTTAAACGCCGCGTTGATTCCGGCAAGGCATTTGGCACCAACGTCAAAATCATCTCTGCCGCTGAAGCCAAGGAAAAATTCCCGCTTCTCGAAGAAGACCAGATCATGGGTGCGATGTGGGATCCGGACGCCGGTCTTGTTATTCCGCGCTCCCAGACGGTTGCTGGCAAACTGATTGATCAGGGCGTCGCCTCCGGCAAGCTCAAGATCTTTTCCAACACCTCGGCGCTTGAATTGATCACCGAAGATGGCCGCATCAAGGGTGTGGTCACCGAGCGCGGTACGATCCATGCCGACTATGTTGTTGTCTGTGCCGGTCTCTGGGGCCGTCTGATTGCGGAAATGGCCGGCGAAGACCTTCCCGTCATGCCGGTTGATCACCCGTTGACCTTCTTCGGGCCGTACAACCAGTTCGAAGGTACCGGTGTTGAAATCGGCTATCCTTTGCTGCGTGACCAGGGCAACTCGGCCTATATGCGCGACACCGGCGATCCCAAAAGCACTGAGGGTGGCCAGATCGAATGGGGTTACTATTACGAGGAAAACCCGCGTCTGGTCCATCCGCGCGACATTCTTGAAAAGGATCAGGCACGCCTGTCCCCGTCGCAGCGCGACCTTGAGCTCGAAGACGTCATGGAACCGCTTGAACGCGCCATGGAACTGACCCCGATCCTGACCGAGCTTGGCTTTAACGAAAGCCACTCGTTCAACGGTCTACTGCAGTCCTCAGCCGACGGCGGCCCAAGCATGGGTGAAAGTCAGAACCTGCGTGGCCTTTGGTACGCGGTTGGCATCTGGATTAAAGACGGACCGGGCATGGGCAAACTGATTGCCGACTGGATGACCCATGGCCGCACGCACATCGACCACGCCTCGGTCGATTTCTCGCGCTTTAACAAGTTCCAGCTCAACGAACAGTATATCCACGACCGTTGCTATGAAACGGCAAAAAAGATCTACAACCCGCCCGTCCACCCGCGCGAGCCATTCGCCAATGCCCGTGGTATCCGTCGTTCGCCGTTCTACGAACGCGAAGTTGAACTTGGCGGTTACTTCATGGAACTGGGCGGTTGGGAACGTGCACATGGCTATGCCGCCAACGAGCACCTTCTTGAAAAATACGCTGACCGCGTACCGGTCCGTGAACATGAATGGGACAACCGCCACTTCTGGCGCGTATCAAACGCCGAACAGCTGGCCATGAGCGACGATTGCGGCATCATCAACCTGTCGCACTTCCACATGACCGACATTTCCGGCCCCGATCACGTCGAACTGATGGAATGGCTCTGCGCTGCCAAGATCGGTGGGGATGCCAATATCGGCAAGGGTATCTATACCCACATGCTTGATGACGAAGGCATGGTGCGTGCCGACTTCACCGTCTTCCGCATGGAAGACCGCTGCCGTCTGGTCAATGGTGCCGATGCCGGCCCGCGTGACCTGACTTATATGCGCCGCACCGCCCAGGATAAGGGCTGGGATGTCACGATCACCGATGTCACCGAAGATTTCACCACCATCGGCATCTGGGGCCCGAACGCGCGTGAGAACCTTAAAAAGGTTGTCGAAGACCCCGAGGCGCTCAATGTGGAAAACTTCCCGTTTGCCGCCATCCGTCAGATCAGGATTGCTGGCAAAACCGTCTCGGCTTTCCGCATTTCCTATGTCGGCGAACAGGGTTGGGAACTTCACATGCGTTATGAAGACGGCCTGGCTGTCTGGGATGCGCTGCGCGGCATTGGCGTTCTGGCGGTTGGTGTTGAAACCTATGCCAACTCGCGCCGTCTGGAAAAATCGCTGCGCTTGCAGAACGCAGATCTGCACACCCAGTACAACCTGCTGGAAGCCGACCTTGCTCGCCCGAAGGTCAAGGAAGCCGACTTCCGCGGTAAGGCAAAGCACGTTGAATATCGCGAACGCGATCATCAACCAGCCATGCTCTGCACCCTGATCATGACCGACAATGTCGATGCCAATAGTGTTGCCCGTTACCCGGTCGGACGTCTGCCGGTGATGGATCCGGAAACTGGCAAAACCCTGATTGATGAACTGGGCCGTCGTTCCTACACCACCTCGATCGCCTTTGGTCCAAGCATCGGCAAAAACATCGCCCTTGCCTACCTGCCATGGGACTACTGCCAGGAAGGTCGCAAACTGATCGTGTCTTATATGGACGAGATCTATCCGGTCGAAGTTTATGGCATCGGCTACAAACCGATCTACGATCCGGAAAACCTCAAGCCGCGCAGCTAAATCGCCTACGCGCCATACGAACAAAAAGGGCGGGGTAAATCCCGCCCTTTTTTCATATTCGAACCGATCAAGGCTTAACAACCGGCTGAACAGATCCCGGCGCTGTCGAATTCCATGGTCCTACCACTCAGCGGAACATGGGTCGGAACACTCACTGCGTTGATAAAGGCCTCGGTCCGGGTACCGGAACGCACATTACCGCCATCCGTTGCCCATTCATTGGCATGCGATGGAATAACCGATGCTGGCATGATCAGGTCATTGATGACATAGGCGGCTTCTGTCGGGCCGGTAGTGTAGGTATCACCGATATTCATCACCACAAGCTTCGCACCGTAATGGCCACGCACCACAGCGTCCTGTTCGGCCGTGATGCCCGTATCACCGGACAGATAGACCGACAATCCGTTCGAGAAGGTCAGGACATAACCAGTCGGCGGCCCTGCATACGCGGTCACCCCGGAAGATTTAAGCATCTCACCCAGCGGCCCGCCAAGGAAGTCACCTGAAACGCCGTTGCTGTGCACAGCCGGAACCGTGGTGATACTCACACCACCGACCATGCGCGAAGCCCCGAAACGCACCAGAACGGACTTGTCCGGATCACCCCCGATACTTTCAAGTTTGCGCCCCAGAATACCGGGCATTTCGCTACCGGTTACGATCAACGCATCCTTGGCATGTGCAATCTGAACCGTGTTCGACACGGACCGGACATCAACCGGGAAGGATGGCTTGCCGCACTCGGTTGCATTCACCGCCTCGATATGACGGTCACCAAGGTGGTCGCCATGCATATGACTGAGCAATACCGCATCAATCTCGCCCAATCGCGCGTCGTCTGGCCCGGCCACCGTTCGACCGGTGTCGTAAAGAATACGGGTACCATCCGGATCTTCGAATATCATCGCCCGATCAAGCGGGCAGAACTCGCCATCAACCGCACCAAGCGGCGTTACTTTAACAGTCTGGGCCTGCGCCGATGCACCGATGGCCAATGCTGCGGTAATCAACCCCGCAGCAAATCCACCCCATTTTCCACTCGTCTTCATGATCTGTCCTCCACTGTTTCATCACATTGAGTTTTGATCCGCTGACTTTAATACGTGCAAATAGGGCATCGGATTTACTGCCCCGCACCCGACGAGGACGATCCTAACATAATCCGCCTTGCAACCTCGCATTGTTCAGGGACGACGGTCGTGGCCTAAGACTGACTCTCTGGGCAATAAAAAAACCCTACCACCGAAGGGGGCAGGGTCTTTTTATTGGTTGCGGGGGCAGGATTAGTCTCCGCCCTATGGGCTCCGCCAGCTCCGGCCTTTGGCCTTCGCAAAGAACCTGCAAACAGGCATGGCCTGTTTGCGATCTTCCAATCCGTATGCACCCGGCAAGCGAACATTAAAAAAGCCCGCCACAAGGGCGAGCTTATTTAATGTTGGTTGCGGGGGCGCGCAACTACATACGCTGTTCTACGCCAACGCTCGCTGCAAAGAAGCTTTTCTACCCTTTTTAGGTCAATATCTCTTACACACCGCGCAACAAAGATAAATATGCACCCCATGCGATAAAGTTTTCAAAAGTACAGTAGACCCAACAATCACTATGATTAATCGTGTGAATTCTGATCTTTGAAGTCCTGTAACTTTTCAATCAATTGAGTGGGATTTAGCTCCAAATCCAATGAGAACTTTACAAACCTGTCTCGACCTTCAACACTGTTTTTCAGATAGAATCCCGCCTGTAGGTTCGACTTATGGTCATGTCCATCATGCAAGCGAAGATCAAAATGATCAATTTCTTCCCATTCGAAGAACCTGTCCTTTTTCCATATATTCTTAAGTAAAATGCCATTGGTTGAAAGTATCAGACTGCCATGACCAAGATGTTTCACACCATACATTTCAACTGAAGAACCAAGAGCAAGCAAGATCAGCCCCCCCAGCAAGACCGTAGCAGCTGCGGGATATGCTGACAGAAAGCCGGGTGACGCGATCACAAAAGTCACTCCTCCCAAAAGCAGTGTCCAAGAAAGAAGCACCGTACCTGTTCTGCCGTTTTGTGACGCTCTAATTATCAAATTTTGATCTGGCACGAGCCTCCCCTATCAACAGAATTCGACAACCAAGTGCCAACCTTCTTATCCGCTTTGCTCACACAATAATGAGCTAAAATTCGCAAACGCGCTCTAGCACATGCAGACTATTTGTATCCAAACCTGAATATGCAAGTATGCATCTGACGTGATTCAAGAGAAAAACCAATTTATTTTGTTTCTTTGCGTCCTATTCAGGAGATTTTTTATCAAAGTACAAAGCTTTTTCCCTGATCACTGGAAAGCAGAATACCTGTTCCGGCTTGGCATAGGTAGCTGGATTGTGCACCTGTGTGTTGTGACGCTATGTTTCCTCGTTCTCCGCGGAACACCCAAGTGGCCCTTCGAATGGCTTGCCGCCATGGCTTTGATATCCGTCCTTCTAGGAGGGACAAGCGCTGTATATTCCTTTGGAAGTACAAGCCTGCAGCTAAATTCAAAGCACTGGCTTCATCTTCACGCCATGTTCACAACGGTTGCAGGTTTGATTTGGGGTACAGGTGCAATTTTATGTAGCCTGGAAACACCCGATAAATTGTTGTTTTACACTTTGGCTCTCGGCGGCACGGCACTTGGTGCGGTGAGCTCTCAACATAGCTATCTTGTTTCCTGCTACCTATCGCTCTGGACATCCATTCCTATGTTGTCGGTTGCGCATTTTCTTGCCGGCACCAATCTCGAAAACCGGGTAGCAGGCATCCTGATTTTGCTATTTGGCGTGATGCTATCTATTCTTGGCTGGCGAATGTACCGATTTCTGGCCAACAACGTCGCACTCAACAAAAGTCTGGATGCAAAAGTTAACGAACTTGAAGATGTCCGGCATAGGCTCGATCAGGCGCTCAAAGTTACCCAAGACGCCAATGAGGCAAAGTCGCGACTGCTTGCGCAGGCCAGTCATGACTTGCGCCAACCGGTTCATGCTGCCGGACTTTTTATCGCTCACTTGAAAGAAAAAACAACAGATCCTGAGAGCCTCCAAATATTGGACAGGGTCGGGTTGTCTCTCGCCAGTCTTTCCAGACTGTTTCGTTCTCTGCTTGATATCGCCGCCCTGGATCTTGGCCGGATTACTGTGCAAGCCACAGCATTTCCGATACAGGAAGTAATTGATCAGGTCATTCGTCAAACTGAAGCGCTAGCGCAGAAGAATGAAATCACAATACGCACTGTCCCTACCCGAAGATGGGTACGAACCGATCCGGCATTGCTTGAAACCATCCTGCAGAACCTTGTGACCAACGCTATCAAATATGCGCCTGGCAAAGACATTCTGGTTGGCTGTCGTCAAGTAAAAAACACTTTGTCGATAGAGATTATTGATCGGGGACAAGGGATACAGCCAGCTAAATACGATGAAATTTTTAAAGAATTCTCCCGATTGCCGGAAGCTCTTATGAAAGGAATTGACGGACTAGGACTTGGTCTTGCCATTGTTAAAAGAATGGTAGATCTAATCGGTGCAACTGTTGCCGTCTATTCCCTTGAAGGAAAAGGAAGCCGTTTCATTGTTTCTGGCATTGCACAAACATCGCCACGTCCCAGTGAACAGCCCGACACCAGAAAACCTCGAAATTTTGAAAATTTCAGGGTCACCATAATTGACGACGATGCTCTTTGTGCCGACGGAATTGCTTCGTTGCTCGGAAGCTGGGGATGCAAGACAACAGTGTTCAATTCACTGCCTGCCGGTCTTCCTCAATCAGATTTCCTGATTATTGATCAATCCTTTGGATCAGATATGTCGGGAATAGATTGGCTGGAACAACTCCACCGTCAGGGACACAAGCCTCCTGCCGCTCTTTTAACAGCGAGTTTGGAAGAGGATCTTACCATCAGATGCCGTACATTATCCGTACCGATATTAAGAAAACCTGTGCAGCCCGGGCAACTCAGGTCTTTGCTGATTGCAGCGACCAGACGACATCGAGATACGACCTCGAACCCATCACCTCCATGAAGCTTGATAACGGACAACCTGTTGAAAGCTCACAACTGGCGACACCGGAGTATCCGGTAGCACATACAACCTAATTGCATCACGAAAAGAACAACCATAAACTAATATTGGTCGGGCACATCAAACCAGATGGTTTATGATGTTTGATCATGAGATTGATGGTGGATGGAGGTTCCAATGTCTTTGGCATCCAAATTTTTCTGTGCTGCAAGCATTTCCGTACCTTTATTGTTTTCAGCTTCCGGTTACGCCCAAACAGAAGCCCCGGAACGCAAAGGCCCTGACTGCAGGGCATTGCTCGAAGGACATAGGGGAACATTTCAGGCTGTGCAAAGTGCGGGGCGCTCGATCTGGCAACTTTTTGATCAGTTCAATGCGACGATAAAAACCGCAAACGCCCAGAAGTCCAGCTATCGGCAGTTTCGCAAGGATGGCAAAATGGCCGAGGCAGAAAACATGGCCGCCCAACTTGATAACACCTGGTCGGAACTGAACAGCCTGCAAAGGCAAATCGTCTCGCAAACCCATAACGGCATGTCGGCGGCCAATGCCTGGTGCGATGCAGTTGCGTCGATGACAGCCGTTGGGTGTAGCACCAGCAAAGCTCAAGCCTCTTGCGCCAAAAGTCAAAGCCAATGGAGCAAGCAATCCTCTGCCCCCATCATGACAAAAACTCAATTTGCGACCACATGGCGCAAACCCGAAGATTACAAGTTCGATCCCCCACCGGCACCATGCCCCGCTGTTGAACAGGCCAGCCCCGAACCGCGTCCCGGCGGCGAGGTTCGCGAAATACGCGGCCGCGCTTTTGTTGTCAGGGGAATGCGAAGCTATCCGGTCAAAGTCGGGATGAAGTTAGAACCCGCTGATATTATCGCTGTCGAAGAATCTTCGATGGTTCAGATTTATCTGCATGAAAGCGGTGTTCTGAAAATCACCGAGAAAACCAAGTTTGAAATTCCCAAACCACAGGCCCCGGAAACCGAACCCGGCAGTTTTGTCAAAATTGGCGATGCGTTGAAGAAAGGCCTTCAGGGCCCGTCACTTGAGGTCAAATGTTCCGGTGGTGGCGGGGCGCGCGGCTAACCACGACCTCTAATGTTGATTATAAATAACGCGAAAGGTCGATTGATGAAATTGCTCTTTGTCCGCTTTTACGCCTTGGTCGCAGCCCTTCTGTTCACGCTGGCTTTACCTGTTGACAGCCATTCGGAAGAACTGGGCAAAATACCCTTTAGCGTTGAAGAAGGCCTGAATGCCATCGGTTATACCGAGAAATCGGCACTGCCAATTGATGGGCTAAAGGTCGCAATCATAGATGCCGGTTTCCAAGGATATGAAGAATGGGCAGCCCAGCTTCCCGAAGCTCAGAAAAACAAAATAAGGCCACGCACAGAATTCAAAACCGAAAGTGACCACGGCTTTCAGGTTCTTCGGATCGCGCACAAGCTCATGCCAAAGGCACGGTTCTTCCTGTATGAAATCCCCTTGGAAAGTAAGATTTTTAATAAAGCAATGCCTTTGATTGTGAAGGATATTTCTAATATGGGGGTCGAGTTTGTTAATATGAGCTTGGGTCGCTACTCATCCCCGTATAATGGAGTATCCGCAAGCACAAAGGATATCCTGCAACTTTTTGACAAATATAAGGTATTCGCCCTGATCGCTGCGGGTAACCAACGCGATAACTATCACACATGGACGATCAACGAAATCGAGAAAGGCTATATCAAGATAGCAGGAGCGGACGCCACCAACAGTTATTCCGCAACCATCCATCCATCTGCCAGCAAAACACACAGTCTGAATCTCTATTGGAAAGCCGAACCTGCTGATCCACCCGTCACGGTGATATTGGGACAAAAAATAGATGGAAAAACCCAAATATTCCACAAATCAGCAACTAACGGCGAGATTCAATTAGATTACATTGCAAACAACGACCCCCCAAAAAAGCGTAAAACCCCGCCAGGCCAAATCACAATACGGTCAGTCGCGCCGCCATTAAAAGACAAACCTTATGTCATTTGGATACAACCAAGTGAACAGGCAGAGAAATTTGTTGGGCGGGAAATGACACTGGCAGTACAGGGAAGTGCACGTTTCAAGATCGTTGGTGGCAATGATGGCAACCAATCCTATACAGCGTATGGAATGGTAGAAAGCCCGTATGTGATGATCGCCGGTGCTTTTGCGCGCCAGGCCAAGGGCGGGAAAAACGCGCCCGCATATTATTCCAGTTTCGGAACAACCCTGGATGGCAATATCATCCCGCACGTCATAGGGCCAGGGACTTTCATTGTCCCGCCCGATGATGAAACAATTCAGGGGACATCATTTGCGGCTCCATTCATTACAGCAGTACTCAAGATCGCCTCGCGGGAATATTATAATCCCAAGAATGTTGCAGAACGCATATCGACCCATGCCTATCTTACCTCCAATCCGCAGGGGCCCCAACGCAGCCGCTATGGCGTCCCCGATGGCCGTTTGATCTTTGACAAGAAGGCATTAAGCGCGAAGCTCGCCCCCAACAAGATTGAGGATGTCTCCCATCGCATTGAAGGATCTGACATCGTTTTCAGCGGCAAGATCAGTCGCTGCTGTATGGAGGCGATTGAGGCCCAAATCGTCGTGGCAGTAAGTCAGGTCGTCACAAAGAATGGTCAAAAGACAGCCCAAGCGATCAAGGGTATGGCTTCCACTGCTGAACAGATATTCACTACTGGCGCAAAGGACTATGACAAATTCCCCTTCGAGCTTCGCTTCAATGCATCGAAAATGCCCGCCGATGTGAAAGAGCTTGTCGCCCATTTCGCAGTCAAAAACCCCAGGGGTTCCTGGGCGGCAATGATACCAACAGAAAAGCCCTATGTTTTCACGCTTCCGTAAACCGAGACAACTCATGAAGGCGTCTCTCTGTTTCAAGAGAAGCTGCGACCTTCACCCAATACCACCCACCTCTGGCTGGTGGTGTTGGGCGCAGTGCACAGACCATAGAGCGGCAGAATAATGCCAGTTGCCACACATCTCGACATTAAATTGCCGAGCAGTTTGGTCTTTGCTTGCGTGCCGCCCGACACAGGATGTCTCGTATACCTCGAAGCTATCTTGACCTTTTAGATCAGCAGAAACTAAACTTTTGATTGATATTTTTTCGTCCATCAAACCGTTTTGGACAAAACATAAGGTCGACTAGTACATACATAGTATTGAGCGGCAATTTTGCTGTGACTATTCTCCTAACGGAGTTGCAAATGTTTCGGGAGGGTTGACGTGAAGGCACTTTGGATCGGAGCAGCATTGCTATTGGTACTCCACACCCCCGGCTATGCGGACCCGTCGCGGAACCTTTATTACGGACTGAGTGATTCAAATATTGAGCTGGTCAGGGCCGCATTGGCTGCTGGTGCTAATCCGAACGAACCCGTCACTGGAAAACCACCGCTGCAAAGGGCCTGCATGGCATTTTATTCCAGAGATCGTGGAGAATTTGCCAAAGCATTATTGCAAGCCGGAGCAAACCCCAATGGCCGAGACATCGCCGGGCATACCGCTTTGCATATCAGTGGTGGCAGAATGGATTGTGTCCCCCTCCTGCTTGCTGCCGGCGCGGACCCCAATGCCCGAACCACCGAAGACGCCTGCCCTGTTCACGGCAGACCTGTTCTTGAAAAGATACTGGGTGAATTGAACAGCCAAACCGGTCTTGAAGGACTGAAAACCTTACTGAATGCCGGGGCACGGTCCAATGTTCCCGGATGTGATGGCGGGTCCATGCATTGGCAAGCTGCCCGCAATTTCATGAACAAGGCGAATGAATATCTTCAGGGGTATTCCACCCCCACTGCTGGCTGGTGGAAACCTTATGTTCAGGCATGGCAAATACTTGATCAGGCACTTTTGGCCGATGCTGACGCACAAGATCTGATGGCACAAGCCCTTGCTGTTGCAACCACCGTTGAAAAGGAGGTCCGGTGATGAAGATGATCATGCTGACATTGGTGTTCCTTACCATCGCTTTCCCGGCATCTTCAGGTTCCATCAGGGATCAGGTGGAAGCTCTGACACCCATAATCAAACAAATGCAAGACCAAACCCCGGCTCAGGATGGAAACCTTGATTTCCAGCAGCCCGGCACATCAAAATCCCCGGACCAAAAAAGCAATCTGGAATTCCGCCCCGGCAGTGAAACTCGGCGCCAAACGATCAATGAGGCCATCAGGGCGCTGGAAGCCGAAAGTGGAGAACGATAATGAAACATCTCCGCCGCAATCTGATCGTTCTGCTTTCCGGTGTTTCACTTACGGTTATGGTTCCGGCATCGCTTCAGGCCGAATGCCTGGCAGTGGATTTCGTATACGAACATCGCGACGCCATGCTGGCAATCAAGGACCCGGCGCAGAAAAACGATTATATGCGCAAGGCAATCTCGTCAGCCTGGAGCATGACTTCCGATACCGCCAGCAAGACAATAATGGCCTATGGCATGGGTGAAGGTCTGGCAACGGCCCCCTCACGGGCACTTGCCGAAAAGGCACTGTCACTCAGCCATGCCGAGATGCTGAAACTTGCCAAAGGCGCCCCCGTTGATCAGCAACGCATTGCCCAAACCCTTTCCAAGATCAAACAAGGTGTTGCTGTTACCGACGATCTGAATATCTGGATGGATCGTGTCGGTATTGCCGTGGATGCTATCAATCTGATCGACTGGACAATCACCAGTATGCAAACCGGTGATCGTTATGCAAAAGCCAAAGCTGCTCAGTCTGCTTTGTCAATTGCCAGAACAATCACGGCAAAGGTTGCAGGCGGAACCATGGGGGCAATGATGGCCTCCGCCAGTTTCATTGACTATGCAGTTTCATCCTTTGGTGAAGCTGCCCATGCTGCCTACAATGCTAACTGGTATAATGCCTACCGGGAATATTATGATAGCGGCGGACGGAACGGAGCCTTTTGGGTCGATTTGCGCCAACGCGGCGGAGATCAGGCCGTTGAAGCAGAACTGAACAAGTTCTGGGATGATCCTGGGGCTTACGCCAATCTTCAGGGCAAGGACGTTCCCCGCCCCTTCATCGGGGATGGATTGGCGATTGCCAAACAGAAAAAGATCTATGCTGGTCGTTACATGACCGAACGCATAGAGCCCATGGTTGCACAAGAAACCGCAGACCGGGCAGAAGCCGCTTGGGAAGTTGCCTCGCAAGAATATCGTCGTGCTTGCTATGCAGCCAAAGCCGAAGCACAAACGCTCCAAACTGTTGAAACTATGCTGGCATCCCTGCAAACAGCAGGAGATGCGGATGAACGGCTGTTTTTTGCGGTCCGCAGAAACGACCTTGATGCAATCGATGCTGCATTGGCCGATGGCGGAGATCCGTTAAAAACCATTCCCGATCAAGGGTACAACGCATTGGATGCGGGTATAGTCCTTATGATCAGCGAAGGTGACGGACAAGACGGCCTTGCCCGTCTTTTGGCATCGGGTGTTTCACTTGATCAGGCATTTTTCGGCCGCGATCAGACTCCGTTAACCGCCGCCCTGGACAAAAATGCCCAAAGTGCGATTACCTTCCTGCTCAAACATGGCTATCCAGTTGACAAGCCGCGTAAGGATGGCAGAACTGCCCTGATGCTTGCCGCCTTCAAAGGGCAACAGGAAATCGTCACAACACTTCTTTCTGCCGGAGCGTCGGTTATCCCTGTGGATGGTGATGGCATCGATGCGCTTGGCTATGCTGCCAATGGCAGCCGCGCAGATATTATTCCCCTTTTGATCTCTGCCGGGGCGCAACCGAACCGGCTTGCGGCCAATGGCCTGACACCTTTGATCATTGCCGCGGCGCGTGGAAACATGGCAACGGTCCAGACCCTGATTGACGGGGGCGCCAGTCCCGCAATGAAGGGAAAATCAGGCACAGCGTCACATTATGCCTCTCTCAAGGGACATATGGAAATTGCTGAATATCTCAAAGGATTGGAAACAAAGGCTGGGCCGCTTGATATCGTGTCAGCCAGCCCTTTTCAGCCGACAATCATTTCAGGTAATGTCGAATTTGTAGATCTGCGTTTGGCCAAACAAACCCAGGGTCCGCTTGACTGGAAAATCTATATCGATGATGTCGCAATACTGGGCTGGCGACCACGGGCAACATCGGAAGAAGGAACCTTTTCTTTTGAAGTCGTCGCCAAAAATGAAGGGACATCCAATTTTACCGTACGTGTGACCGATGCCGCAGGGAATAAGGGCACTTGGTCAACAAGGTTCACGTCTGAACTTGGTTATACCGAATTGGTCAAAAGGGCTACCGAGGCGAT
This sequence comes from Thalassospira indica, assembly GCF_003403095.1. NCBI lineage: Bacteria > Pseudomonadati > Pseudomonadota > Alphaproteobacteria > Rhodospirillales > Thalassospiraceae > Thalassospira > Thalassospira indica. Next base: position 4,404,983 of record NZ_CP031555.1, read on the forward strand.
CAAAAGCAAGGATATGGCCGAAATCAAAAAGCTGGCCTCAAACCCGAAAACAGCCAACATCCTGTCGCGAGAATGTGTCAACTGGGATCAGGAAACGATGCAATGTCGCATGATGCTCAGTGGGTTCGCATTGGTCGCTGCGATAGCAGCTAATGACACATCTGCTGTAGATGCACTTCTTGTTGCTGGCGTTCATCCTGATTCGCGGTTTGCATCGAGCAACTGGAACAAGGGATATTCCCCCATGACCTATGCAGTTGCCGGCGGACGCCCGGAAATTGCACGAATCCTGGTTGATGCCGGTGCGAATATCAATCACATCAACCCCAACGGCAGTAATGCGTTTATAACGGCATTGGCCATTGGCCGGATTGATCTGGCGAGATGGCTGATGCAGCGCGGTGCAGATGTCAATGTGCCCTATCGCGAGGACGGAAAGGTCTACTCTGCCCTGCACATAGCGGCAACGGCGGAGAACATACAGCTCTTTAGAGAACTGTTGCAAAACGGGGCCCAAATAACCACCGATGATGCAGGGCACACACCAGGATATTACATCTACTGGCTCACCAAGGACGTAGAGCTTGCCGTTGCAGCAGGTTATCCCGAAGCACGGGAATATGAAGCCAAGGCAAACGACCCAGGCTTTGACTGGGCCGAATTCGCCCGCCGAATGCAGCCTGCATTGCAGCAATTCGGACAGAATGTGGCTGCCGCCCAACAACAATATAATCAGCGCGTTGCCGATATTAATGACACTTACAATAGTCAGCTTGGGCAGATGTATAACAGCTTAAACCAAACACAGTCGCCATATTCAAGCGGGTCATCAATCTCGTCTTTTGCCGCGCCGGAAATTGAGACATCTGACAACTCAAAGGCAACATCCAGTGAGTGGGAGAAGTTTGGCCCACACATTCAGCCTTTGCCCTGTTTGTTGGCGTTTGAAGTCGGGGTGCTGAAAGGACGGGGGCTTTCTCCAGTTCCCGGGGCATTCTTCCATGGCGAAACGCAGAATGGTTGCGCAGACAGGAAAATGCAGAATGATTACAAGTTACGAGAGCCGTTTGACGCCTGCGGCGTATCTGTAAATGTTTTTACCGATTTCCCGAACAAAGTTCAGAAGACGATAAAAGGAGGAAAAAGCTGGAGTTCAAGTGCCAACGTACTGATAGTCCGGGGGGGAGGAAAGCTGTTGGGGTACTGCCCGTTCTAGCGAAGCTTAATTCCATATCATGTATAATTACGGCCTCAGAAAGCGAAAAAAAACAAGGGGCTGACATAGATAGCTGAAAGAGGCTATTTTTGTCAGATGGTTAGGATAAGACGGCGAAGTGGGCTCCCGAAAAGTATTCAAATTGAGCTTCTGAAGTATTTTCCCGGGATCGTATAACATTTCCTGGAAATGTTTGGTCAACAGTAACGGTCCATAAAATGTTGCATTGAAAACTCGAAGAAAGCACATTTTCAATATGATCAAACTCCGCTACCAGATCGTCTCGGTACTACTGCTATCAGCATTAAACGCCTGCAGTTATCTCTCCCCCACTATTCCCGACGGCAAAAAAGAATGGCAAAAGGGTTGGTCCGATGGATGCAACTTCGTGCGTGCATTCAATGGCCATAGCAATGCCTGGGAAATTGATGTAAGCCGCCGATATGCCGACCCTGACTATGATCTGGGAGTTCGCGACGGGATATCAGCCTGTGAAGAAGATTCAAATGCGTCCGAGCTCGACACAAACAGACCGGCAAAAGCTATCCCATGAAGGAGTGCGGCCAGCAATGGCCAGAACGCGGACATGATGGCCGCGATCACACAGAGAACGAATGCCGCCGCCCCTGCCCGCATTGATCTGCCTGCAAGAATAATATTCGCAGCAACGATGCTAGCCAGCCCCCACAAGCCAAGAAAAAAGCTGGCAACCGCGACGATGATCAGCCCTTCATCCGCACCGGAAAACCCAGCTATTCCGGCAAGACCTTCGACCAGAACTGGCCCGAGAAGATAAAATGAAGTGCCAACGGCCCCCAATAGTGCCAGCAAAGTCAAAATTCCCCACAGACACCGACAATAAAAACTTTGTCGGTGGAGCCATAAAGCCAGACCGGAGGCCGAGATAAAATAACCAACAGGTACCAGAAGCAGGGGCAAGTTTCTGTCAAAGACAAATATCCCTGCAAAAGCGATGGGTGTTAGACATAACAGATATGGCAGCACAGCACGCATCGGTCGATGTTCCATTTTCCCAGATCATGATCTGCAATTATCTGCTGTCCCGCCCAACAGGTAAAATAGGTCATCTGCCTTATAGGGATCGCCTTTGTTTCGGGCTATCCTGCCTGCTGGGCATTCAGGGAAAGGTTTACTTGTGACAAACCATATCATTGTCGCCGATGATCACCCTCTTTTCCGGGAAGGGTTACGTCGACTGGTCGAAAATGCGATTGTTGGCAGCCTTGTGCATGAAAGCGAGACATATGCCGAAGTCTGCGAAACCGCAGAGCGTTTTGGCCCGCCTTCCCTGTTTGTGCTTGATCTTCTGTTTCCTGGTTTTGACGGCGCACACAGTGTTCAGGAACTGCGAAACCGTTTTCCGATCAGTCCGATATTGATTGTCTCGATGATGGCCGATGATACGGTGATCAATACTCTGCTTGAAGCTGGCGCCAACGGCTTTACAAGTAAGGCCGCACCTCCTGCGGTTCTTGAAAATTCCCTGACAAAGGTTATGGACGGCGAAATCGTCATTTGTCGTGAGTCCGATATACCTGCCTGGGAGGTCAAGACTTCTCCGACACCGGTTGAAGCCCTGTCACCCCGACAAAAGGAAGTACTGCTTTATTTGCGGCAAGGTTTATCAAACAAGGAAATTGCCCGCGCCCTGGATATTTCGCCATTTACTGTCCGCATTCACGTATCAGCCTTGCTGAAAACACTTGGCGTCACCACCCGGGCTGCCGCTGCCGCCATTGCGGCGCGCGAAAGAATATGACAGGAACAATCCGAGCGGAGATTGACATGCAGTTGAATATTCCAATGCTTTCCATACTGGCTGTCGGGTGCTGTACTTTTATCTCTGCCTCATCATATGCAACGTCAGCTAAAAGTGATGGGGCACCGGTTCCAAGGACCTATTGCGCCCTTGCAAGTGACCCTGCTCAAGAAGAAATTCAGCATCTGTGCAGCTCCGTTCCCCCAGCAGACGATCACTCCTGGGTTTTGCCAGTCTCAATCGAAACAGGTACGAGATGGATAGAACTACATCTGCGGGAAAGCTTTGCCTTTGAACGTCTGGAAATAGACCTCGGTTGCAGCATTTTCAAAACACCCAATACGTCACAGGAAGTTGACTTCACCGCTGCGCTTGAAAACGGTATTACATTGACTGGCAAACTCGACTTTGCCCCGGATATCCAGACCATATATCTGCCGGGGTGGAGCCAATCACGAAGCATTCGTTTTGAATTTTCGACTCAGCAGCCCGAAATTTGCCTCTCAAGCCTGAGAGCCATCGCCATTGATGCTGCGGCAATTGATGACATTCCCTATCTTGAATGCTGGTCAGCAGGGGGACTATTGAATGAAAGCTGTCATGCCGCCGAAATTCTGCGCCTGCAAAACGAAAAAGACGCCTATCTGAAAGATGCTTCTCAAACCATCCGTCAGATTTTTGATGACTGGCAAAGCATCGCTGATGATTATTGCCGTCAGCTTGACAGTGGCCTGCAGCACGAATGCAAACGCGAGCGGCTACTCGACATGCTATGGGCAGCCAGAACCCACATCAGCAACACTAGAATCAGCAAGACGCAACCAGCCCTTGAGGCAAATCAGGATTAGATGTTCCGTCCGGCCACCCACTCAACACCTGGTCTTGGGTAAAGATTTTCGGTCGATAAGCTTCAGAGAGTCTTTGTTTTTTCGTTCAGTTTTTTGCTGTTCTGACGTCGTACCGTTTGCGGTCTGACCACCAGCCTTCTTGTTCTTTGCTCCGGCTTCATCATCGGGGTGTTTTCCTGCTTTTTCCTCAGATTCCACCGGTCTTGTTATTGAGTACCCCTGATACGAACGTCCTGTTCCACAGGCAGATGCATTCTCCGTCAGGGTCAGAGAAATCATTCCAACCAGTATAATGCAGACAATGCCTGATCGGCACCAAAGCAGGTCAGGTTCTGGCTCTGTTTTCACGCACCTGCTCCCCTCATCTCTGGACGAAGTTTGATCACAGCCTCAAACGTATCTGCAAGATAGGATCCTGCCTGATCAAGTGACAATCCGATCTCACCCAGAGCAATTTCCGCATCGACAGGTGAGACTGTACGAATACTCCCATCCGGAAATTCCGCTTTCTCACCGATATTGCGAAGCCAGAAATAGGTTTTTTGCGCCTTCAGGGGCAAAGCTTGCCCGACACTTGTTCCATCCGGCAGGCGAGCAACAATCAGATTTTCATATTGCTTCCATATCTGACGAGCGCCTTCAGCCTTCAGCGCTAAGGCTCGCTCAAGTTCGTTGTTTGATGCAGCGGCTTTGGCACGCTCGAACCATTCATGCCCTTTATAGGCAAAGGTTTGCTTCATATCTTCCGCAGCCACGGAAGATACCCGCGACGATCGATCATTCACGAAGGAAAAGATATCCATCCCTGGTCGATAGGCATCAAGCGCCCATTCGTCGGTAACCGTATGATCAATTGCGGCTCCCCACTCCTGCAATTCATTGCCGGTCTTTGGGGCTTTGCCTGGATTGAGCTTGCGATAGAGGGCGGTAAGATAATGTTCTTCGACAAACTCGGCGGGTAGATCGACCTTCAGTGGTATTCCGTTTTTATCAGTCTGGTTCGTAACCAAGCGATATGTAATATCGCGATCAGAACCAATATCCCCGACTTTGGGCGGTTTATTGGTTACATTAAGGACTTCAAACTTCAAATCATTCGGATCAACATAATGTGCGATGTCAAAACTCTCATCCGCATTGATCATTCCGGCCTTGCCGGCCTTGTTGCGCATTTCAGACTGAATGCGGGTCCATGTCGCATCAGCAAGGTTGCCACCTGCCGGATTGTTAATTGCCTTGGCAAGGTCGGTTGCAATGGTCTTGAATGCATCCTGATCGACCACACCTTTTCCATTATTGATCAGTTGCCCGGTTGATGGCATCAGCTCAAGCTGGCCAAAGAGATGTTCCTCGAACCGGAAAAGTGCTGATCTTTCCCCAATGTCGGCTTGTTTAAGGGCAGCAACGGCACGGGTATCGGATCTGGCTGCCTGATATGCCTCCAGAAAAGCTTGATCAGACAAAAGCTCATTCGCACTTTTGTCTCCTATGGCTTGCAGAGCGGCGTTCGCCTTGGTCGCCCCTTCCTGTTCCACGCGCTGCCAGGCCTGACGATTGGTTTGTCCTGCTGTGGTTTCTGCAAACGCGTCAATCTTTGACATTGCCCGTGCATTGAAGCCATCCAATGCGGATGACTCAATTTTAACATGCTGCTTTGACAGAGTTTCCGTCATATTCAGCACATCATCGGTATATCTTGATACAGCAGATGCAACCAAGGCGGGATTTGCTTCAGACACCGCCACTGCACGACTGAACGCAGAAACGGCATTGTCCGATTGTCGGGCAATTGTCGAAATGGTGCTTGGCAAAAGCGGCATGGCGGCAAAAGCATAATCAACCGCCCCTAGTTCTTCGCCGGTAAGGGCATGTTCACCGGTCGCGACGGAGTATAAATCAACAGCCTCCCCAACCAACGGCACGCCAGAAACCATGGTAGCAACCAGTTTCTGTTCCGCCGCAATCATGTCCGCCTGACGAGCCAGATCGAGTGCATCCGCACCACCAATCGTCCGCACGGCATTGGCATAATCTCGCATATGGGTGACACTTGCCGCTGGTGTTTCCGAAAGCAATGCTGTCAGATAGGCGAGATTGACGCGGCGATAGGTCGCGGTTCGAACTTCGGAAATACGAACCGCTTTTTCTTCTGCTGAAAGAGTATCATCCAGACCGGCTTCAAAATCAGCACGTCTTACAGATGACCTTGCGATCTCATGTAACTGCCGCAATCGCGTTACATCATAACCGGCATCGGTTGCCAGTTCTTCGGCATAGCCGATTGCGCGCTGAAACTGAGCACCCTCAATTTCCCCGCCTTGCTGCCAGTAAGACAGCATTTCACGCAAATTATCGGCCAATCCAAACCGCGCGATATTCACGCTGTCAGCCGGCTTTGTTCTGCTTTTGTCACGGTCCGACAGCCAATTTCGAACTTGCTGCTGGGCACGGTAATCATCAATTCCCTTGCCCATGGCAGTCATAACCGCGCCTGTTACAGCATAGGCATGATTTTCTGCATGGCTTGAACTCGAAAATTCAGACCCTGCGGAAAAATCCGAGCCAACAAACCCGGATTGATACTGACCGCTATAAAGTGGCCTGCCCCCACCACTTACAGACAAACCAAGTGTAATATTGCTACTGATCGTCGAAACAAATCCGCCACCATATACATGCTCATAGTCAATAATTGACGGGGTAATCACAAGATCATCGTCGGGCTTAGCATCAGATGAAGAACTGATGACTGAGACGTCGCGATAAACCGCCCCGAAGACGACGGGAGCATTGATTGCAACGGCTTCCCCCAAAGGAACAACTGCGGTACGGGCGCCTGCTGCGAAAGATTTAGCCCCTCCTGAAAACACATTATTGCGTGTTACAGAGTTAATGACCACGGCAACAGATCGATCTTCAAGCGTTCCGGACGAAACCCACCCCTCAGATCTTTGGGAATTTATCTGATCGTTGTCACCGGCAACCAAGACACCAACAATGGGTATGAATGCTGCATTCTCGCCAACTTCATCCGTTTTTCCAACGCCAGTGGTTTTGATATGCTGGGCTACTGTCCGAGATGCCATTTCCAGCTGCGGCCGCGTAACCTGATCGGTGAGACAGCCCGACAATGACATAACAGAGATTACAACAAATCCCGATTTCCAATGATTATCCATTAGCCCCTCCCCGCGATGAAATATTTCAAGATTTTATTTAACTTTGGGGTGATTATCTATTAGGTCAATTGATCTATTGTAGGGCAGCTTGGCTCGGTGCAGATTTTGGAAAACACAGTTCTGTTTAGGACTCGAACTATGCAAACAACCCAATCTTGGCATTCATATTTACTGGGCAGCGCAATTATCTTCGCCGCATTCGTCTTCGCGGTAGCAATCATTGCTTTTATGAAACTTATCGGATTGGTCGATTATGACCACTTGTGGCCCGCGTATATTATTGGTTTTTTGATCCTGGCATTAACGGTTGGGACGTTCAAAAAATACAATCTTGCACTGAAGCACATTTCTCCAGTCGCTGTTCTTGTTTTTGCTGGTTGTGCATTGATATTTCTGGAAATTCAGTATCCATGGCTTTTCTAGCACCAAATAGAGATTGCTTATGCCATTACCCCAAATAGCTACTCAACTCTTTCTGGGTACAATATTGCTCTCAATTGGAGGATGCTTGCGAGAACCCACAATATCTGAGCCTGCTGCGATAGAATTGCTTGAACAGGTCTACACTCTACCGGATCCCAATTTCATGGCCTTTCACGATCCGTTGCTCCGGCGTTCATTTTTCACAGAAGAAATTGCTGACCTGATTGACGCAAAGGAAGCTTGCTATGAGCAAGCATTTGGTCTGTCCCATCTTGATTTTGACTACATAGTCCCCGGCCAAGATTATAGCCTAGATAATTTACAAATTTCCCAAATTGGACAATCCGGGAACCAAACCGTTCTTCTGGTTCGTTTTGAAAATTTTGGTGAGAAAGTTGACCTCCTCTATAATCTTCAAAGAACGCGCGCAGGCTGGCGTATAGCTGACACAATCTACGGCAAATTTAGCTTAAAGAGCGATCTGTCCATCAAGTGTCAAGATGCTACCCCATAGTGGACTGCACGTTTATCAGCAGAGATATCAAACAAAACACCCCGCCCGGCGAAAGCCGAGCGGGGTGTTTTGATCTAGGGTTCTGTTATATCTCGCAAAGGAGCGATTTATAACAGAAGTGGTTGCGGGGGCGTGCAACCAACGATACTTGCGATTGGTCGAGCGTCAAATCCCGAAGCTTGCCGCTTAGCATAACCTGTTCTGCCGGCTTTGAAAACCGCTTTGGCGGCCCGCTGACTTGCTTACGGATACGAGTCGGAACTGACCAGGTAGCCTCCAACCTTCAGCCCCGCGCCCGCCCAACCAACCTGTAGCTGGTGCTGCGGCCACCAGCATCCTCCTTCTCAAGCACACCCCGGTCAACCAGGTCCGTGATGTCGCGGAGCGCAGTGTCGGAGGAAACCTTGGTCAGCTTTGCCCATTTCGAGGATGTCAGCTTTCCCTCAAATCCATCGAGCAGCCGGTTGATCACGGCGCGCTGACGCTCGCTGAAGATCTCGCCTGCCATGGCCTCCCAGAAGCGTGCCTTGTGCAGAACGTGGCCCAGAACCTCTTCAGTGCCGTCGAAAGCCCGGTCCAGGCATCCGAGGAACCAGTCGAGCCAGCCGGTGATGTCTAACCCGCCCTTCTGCGTTCTTTCCAGCATGGCGTAGTATTCTCCTCGCTCACGCCGGATCCGGGCCGACATGCTGTAGAAGCGCTGCGCACTCCCCTCGGATCGGGCCAGAGCCATATCGGCGATGGCGCGGGCGATACGCCCATTCCCGTCCTCGAACGGATGGATCGTCACGAACCAGAGATGGGCGATGGCCGCGCGGATGACCGGATCCGTGGCATCGCGCGTCTCGAACCAGTCCAGGAACGCCGCCATCTCGTCCGGCAGGCGTTCTGCCTTCGGCGCTTCGAAATGCACGCGCTCACGCCCGTAGGGGCCGGAGACGACTTGCATCGGTCCGGTCTCCGGGGGGCGCCATGCGCCGACGGCGATCCGGGCCATGCCGCTGCGCCCGGTCGGGAACAGTGCGGCATGCCAGGCGAAGAGCCGTTCCGCGGTGAGGGGGGACGCATAGTTCTGCGTCGCATCCAGCATCATCTCGACCACACCCTCGACGTCACGATCGACCGGGGCAAGCGCACCGATCTCCATCCCGAGGCGCCGGGCAATGGAGGAGCGCACTTGTGTGAACCGGCATGCATGTTTGGATGCCCCCTTCGATGCAAGGATTTTCTCTGACCTTTTGAGCGCGTGATCGAGTGCGGTCATGTTTCAGGCCTCTCAGGTGCGGCCAAGACATGCCGCGGGCCGGTATGGTGATGCGCGGATCGGGGACCAGATCAAAATTGCGAGCTCGCGGCTCGTTGCACGCCACTGGTTTTCCCAACCCGGATCTGTTCGATCATTTGCCCATACGGGTCGTCGCTCTCCTCACATCGCCGACGCTCCGCGCGCCGCGGTCAGCAGACCGCGCCGGTTGGATCCCGGTAGTCCTCTTCGCGCACGAGCATGGCCCAGACCATGCGTGCCATCTTGTTGGCCAGCGCGATAGCCACCAGCATGCGCGGCTTTCGGGCCAGCATACGCGCGAGCCATGATCCTGGCCGCCCGCCGTCGCGACCTCGCCAATGGACGATCGACATCGCCCCCACGATCAGCAGGCGTCGGATGTCGCGCTGCCCCATCTTAGAGGTCCGACCCAGCTTCTGTTTGCCGCCACTCGAATGCTGTCGTGGCACAAGGCCCAGCCAGGCCGCGAAGTCGCGTCCCCTACGGAACTCACGCATGTCCGGCGCGAAAGCCGTAATCGCCATCGCGCAGACCGGGCCGATCCCAGGCATGGTCTGAAGCCTTCGGGCCTCCCCGTTTTGCTTCGCGGCCGCGACGATGCGCTTGTCGAGTTTTTCGATCTCAGCCCCCAGTTGCGCGATCTGATCGAGATAGATCCGCCCCAAGTGCCGGACCAAGTCTGGCAGGTCATCGTCTTCCAGACGAAGGGCGAGACGTTCGACGTTGGCGATGCCCTTGGCCAGAACGATGCCGTGTTCGGCGAGATGGCCACGCAGTGCGTTGACCAGCTGGGTGCGTTGACCAACGAGCAGATCGCGGGTCCGGAAGAGCATCGCGCGGGCTTGCTGTGCGGAGCTCTTCACCGCCACCGTCCGCATGTTCGGTCGCTGGACCGCCTCGGCGATCGCTTCCGCATCCGCGGCATCGTTCTTTTGCCGCTTCACGAAGGGTTTGACATAGACAGGCGGGATGAGCCGGATGTCATGGCCGAGCAGTGCGAGTTCCCGGCCCCAGTAATGCGCGGTCCCGCAGGCCTCCATGGCCACGATGCATGGCGGCAGTGCCGCCATGAACTTCGCGAACTGTGGCCGCGACAGTTTCTTGCGGAAAAGCGCGCGCCCGTCCGCCGCAGCGCCATGAAGCTGGAAGACCTGCTTTGCCAGATCGACGCCGACGATGCTAATCTCATCCATGGATGCCTCCTCTCCCTATGGTGACTTCAGCATCACCATCTTGACACATCGCGATGCCGTCGGGCGGGGGCATCCACACCATCAAAATTGACCCCGTAGCGGGGTGATCGGCGTCCAAAAATGACCCCCTTACACTGATGTGGATGATGCCCCCGAGGTCATCGGGGAGCACAGTGTGGGATGTTGGTCGTGGAGACGATAGCGAAGATCCGGCGGGCGTATTTTCAGGACAAGAAGTCGATCAAGCAGATCTGCCGGGAGCTGCGAGTATCGCGGAACACGGTGCGCAAGGTGATCCGGTCCGGTGCGACGGAGCTCACCTATGAGCGAACCATTCAGCCGTTGCCGAAGATCGGGCCTTGGCAAGACATGCTCGACGAGATGCTGGCGGTGAACGCGCGGAAGCCCAAGCGCGAGCGACTGACTCGCATCCGCATTTTTGAGGAACTCCGGGCTCAAGGATATGACGGTGGCTATGATGCGGTCCGGCGATACGCGGCCTCCTGGTCGAAGGAGGAAGCGGTGGCATCTGCGGCCGCCCATGTCCCGCTAACCTTCGATCCAGGCGAGGCCTACCAGTTCGACTGGAGCCACGAGATCGTGGTGATCGACGGCGCGACGACCACGGTGAAGGTGGCACATGTCCGCCTGTGTCACAGCCGGATGCTGTTCGTGCGTGCCTATCCCCGCGAGACGCAGGAGATGGTCTTCGACGCCCATGACAAGGCCTTCGCCTTCTTCGGGGGCACCTGCACGCGGGGCATCTACGACAACATGAAGACCGCGGTCGACACGATCTTCGTCGGCCGCGACCGAGCCTACAACCGCCGGTTCCAGCAGATGTGCAGCCATTACCTCGTCGATCCCGTCGCTTGCACCCCGGCATCCGGCTGGGAGAAGGGACAGGTCGAGAACCAGGTCGGCGTTGTCCGACGGCGGTTCCCCGACCGGGCCAGTAGGAGACCGAGCATCAGGCCCGCCGGTCCCGCACCGACCACGATGCAGTTCTGGCTCCTTTTCACATGGGAATAGTATCTCAACTTCGCAGGTCCTTGGGATGAGGCTAGTGAATCGATCCTCGGCCTCTGCTTGAAGCTTTCACCTCAGCATCGCCATCGCGGTCGCTGTCATTAGAGGGCAAAATATCGAGCGGGATCAGATCCCCGTCATTCTCGCTTTCAGCAACGAGCTGGATCACCTTTTCGAGTGTTTCCAGTTGAGCGATCTTTTCCTCGACCGCAGCGAGTTGCTCCTTTGCGATGCGGAGCGCCTCGGCCGGGCTTGAGAACGAGGCGTCGGCAAGTCGAAACAGGTCCTTGATCGCCTCGATGCTGAACCCGAGATCGCGGGCGCGGCGAATGAAGAGAAGGCGATGGACCGCCCCGTGGTCGTAGCGTCTTTGGTTTCCCTTGCTCCGCGAGCGCTCGCGCAGCAACCCGATCTGCTCGTAGTAGCGGATCGTCGGAATTTTGACGCCGGTGAGCTGAGAGAGTTCGCCGATGCCGATATCCATGTTTGAAGTTCCTTCCGGATAGCCGCGTGTTGATGATTTGCTGCGTGTTCTATCGCTGAGGCCCTCAAGGCCCGACCGCGCCGGGGTGCGGCGACGGCCCATGGGCCGCCCCGGCGCGGAATCGTGTGTCGACCTGCTCAGGCATGGGCTTTGGTCGCCTGTTGGGGCGACGGGTCCCGCCTGATCGCAAGCCGGCGCACAACCACATAGAAGATCGGCGTCAGAAGCAGGCCGAACAGCGTTACGCCGAGCATGCCGGCAAAGACGGCGATGCCCATGGCGTGCCGCATTTCGGCGCCCGCTCCGGTGGCGATGACGAGCGGAACCACGCCGGCAATGAAGGCGAGCGACGTCATCAGGATCGGCCGCAGACGCAGGCGAGCCGCTTCGAGGACGGCAGCCAACGGATCGACCCCTTCGTCCTCCTTCGCTCGGGCGAACTCAACGATCAGGATTGCGTTCTTCGCGGCAAGACCGACCAGAACGACAAATCCGATCTGCGTGAAGATGTTGTTGTCGCCGCCGGTGAACCACACCCCGGCGATCGCCGAGAGGAGCGCCATTGGAGCGATCAGCAGCACCGCGAAAGGAAGCGACCAACTGTTGTACTGCGCCGCGAGGATCAGGAACGCGAGCAGGACGGACAGCGGGAAGACAAACATGGCGGTGTTGCCGGCCTGCTTCTCCTGATAGGCGAGATCGGTCCATTCAAAGGCCATGCCGGGCGGCAGGGTCTCCGATGCGATGCGCTCCATCGCTGCCGTCGCCTGCCCGAACGAATATCCGGGCGCGGGACTTCCGCTGATATCGGCAGACGGAAAGCCGTTGTAGTGCATAACCCGATCGGGGCCAGAGCTGTGCTTGATGGTGAGCAAGGCCGAGAGGGGGATCATGTCGCCGGCTGAATTGCGCACCTTAAGGCGGCCGATGTCCTCGGGCTGCATGCGGAACGGTGCGTCCGCCTGCACCATCACCCGGTAGGTGCGACCGAAGCGATTGAAGTCGTTCGCATAGAGCGAGCCGAGATTGACCTGCAATGTCTCGAAGATCGTGTTGAGCGGAACGCCTTGCGACTTCGCTTTCACCCTGTCGATATCGACCTGCACCTGCGGCGCGTTCACCTGGAAGCTCGCCAGCATTCCCGCCAGTTCGGGCGTTTGCATCGCCCGACCCATGATCGCACCCTGAGCCTGGGCGAGTGCCTCGAAGCCCAGGCCCGCTCGGTCCTCGATCTGGATCTTGAAGCCGCCGGTGGAACCGAGACCCGGAACGGGCGGCGGCGGGAACATACCGGCGAAGCCATCGGGGATCTGGCTGAACTTGCCCATCAGCTTGCCGGCGATGGCAAAGGCGGAAAGCGACGGGTCCTTTCGTTCGTCAAACGGCTTCAGCATCGTGAACATGACCGCTGCGTTGGGGATATTGACCATCCCGTTGACCGAGAGCCCCGGGAAAGCAACGACACTCTCAACGCCCGGCTCGGCCAGTGCGATCTCCGACATTTTCTTGACGACGGCCTCGGTCCGGTCGAGCGAAGCGCCGGTCGGGAGCTGGGCGATGCCGACGAGATAGTATTTGTCCTGGGCCGGCACGAAGCCGTTGGGCACCGTCTGGAAGCCGACCCACGTCATGCCGACCAGGCCGGCATAGACCAGCAGGACGAGAACGCTGAGCCTCGCGGCACGGCGCACCGACCAGACATAGGCGTTCGAGGCGCCGTCGAAGAAGCGATTGAACAGCCGGAAGAACCAGCCAAACAGAAAGTCGATCACGCGTGTAGGAAGGTCCCGCTTCACGTCACCGTGGTGCGGCTTCAGCAGCACGCCAGCAAGCGCGGGAGAGAGCGTAAGAGAGTTGATCGCCGACAGGATGGTCGAGATCGCAATCGTCAGCGCAAACTGGCGGTAGAACTCGCCCTGCAAGCCAGACAGGAACGCGGATGGAATGAAGACGGCCGACAGGACGGAGGTGATGGCGACGATCGGTCCTGTCACCTCATCCATGGCTTTGCGCGCCGCCTCTTTCGGCGTTTCTCCAAGCGCGATGTGGCGCTCGACGTTCTCGACCACGACGATCGCGTCGTCGACCACGATGCCGATCGAGAGAACGAGGCCGAAGAGGGACAAGGTGTTCAGCGAGAAGCCGAACATATACATGAGCGCAAACGTGCCGACCAAGGAGACGGGAACGGCGACGAGGGGGATGATCGACGCCCGCCAGGTCTGGAGAAACAGCACGACGACGATGACCACCAGCACGACGGCTTCTAGCAGCGTCATGACCACGGCCTCGAGAGACGCCTTCACAAACACCGTGGGATCGTAGGCGATCCGATATTCGATGCCTTCCGGAAAGCCCTTTTGAAACTCGGCCATGGTGGTGCGGACGGCGCTCGACACGTCGAGCGCATTTGCGCCAGGACTTTGGATGATTTGCATCGCGAGTGCCGGCTTGCCGTCCAGCAGGCTGCGAAGGGCGTAGGAATCTGCGCCAAGTTCGATACGGGCGACGTCGCGCAAACGGGTAACCTGGCCGTCCGTACCAGCCTTTATGACGATCTCGCCGAACTGCTCCTCACTAGAAAGCCTCCCAAGCGTGTTGACGGTGACCTGAAAGGCAGCCGAGGCTTCCGGTTGCTGACCGACCGAGCCGGCTGCTACCTGCACGTTCTGTTCCTGAATCGCCGCGACGATGTCGCTGGCAGTCAACCCCCTCGCGGCCACCTTGGCAGGGTCGAGCCAGATCCGCATTGAATACTCGCCAGCGCCCCCGAGGATGACGTCGCCCACGCCCGGCAAGCGGGCCAGTTGGTCGCGCACCTGAAGGATCGCGAAGTTCGACAGATAGAGCGGATCATAGCGGTCATCAGGTGAGACGAGATGGACAACCATAAGGATGTCGGGGGAGGTTTTCTGCGTCACGACACCGATGCGTTGCACTTCCAGCGGAAGCCTGGGCAAGGCGCGAGAAACCCGATTCTGCACCTGAATCTGCGCCATGTCGGGGTCAGTGCCCTGTTTGAACGCAATTGTCAGGGTCATGCGTCCGTCGGTCGCTGCCTGCGAACTCATGTAGAGCATGTTTTCGACGCCGTTGATCGCCTGCTCCAGCGGAGCGGCGACTGTTTCGGCAATCACTTCGGGATTGGCGCCCGGATAGCTCGCAGTGACCTGGACTGTCGGCGGCGTCACCTGCGGGTACTCACTGAGCGGGAGCTTCAGCAGCGTCAGGCCGCCGGCGATCAGCATCAAGACGGAGAGAACGACCGCGAAGATCGGGCGGTCGACAAAGAAGCGCGGAATGTTCATCGACGCGCCTCCTGCGCTTGCCCGGAGGCCCGCTCGCCGTCAGCAGCCTGCCCTGGAAGCATTGAGACCATCTGCGGGACAACCTGCATACCGGGGCGCACAAGGCCCTTTATGATGATCTTGTCAGTCGGAGTGAGACCTTTGGAGACGACGCGCAGTCCGTCGACCATAGGTCCGATTTCGACGGGGCGGTATTCCGCCTTGTTCTCGGGGCCAAGCGCCAGGACGTAGCGCCGTCCCTGATCGATGCCGATCGCCTGATCGTCGATAAGAACGGTTTGAGCCGGTTGCGCGGTAACGAGTTTGACCCGTGCGAAGAGGCCGGGAGTCAGCCTGCCGTCGGAATTCCTGACGATGGCCCGGGCGCGGATCGTGCCCGTACTCCGGTCGACACGATTGCCAAGGAAGTCGAGTTGGCCGGTATGCGGAAAGCCTGTATCGGTCATCAGACCGAGCTGGACAACAAGCTTTTCCGCGACCTTGCCCGTTTCGGGCGCGCGCGCATTACCGACGAAGCCGAGATAGGTGGCCTCGTCAATATCGAAATAAACATAGAGTGGATCGACCGAGACGATCGTGGTGAGCAACGTAGCCGCACCGGCATTGCCGCCTGCAACAAGATTGCCTTCCGTGACAAGAACCCGGTCAACGCGTCCGGCAATTGGGGCAGTGACCCTTGTGTAGGAAAGGTCGAGCTCGGCAGCCGCGACAGCCGCCTTGGCAATCTCTACCTGGGCTTGGCGCTGACCGAGCAGCGCTTGCGCGTCATCGAGTGTTTTGCGTGATACCGTACCATTGGGAGACAGCGATTCTGTACGCCTGAAGTCGGTCTCGGCTTGTTCAAGCAGGACATTGGCCTGCTGCAACTGAGCCTTTGCTGCATTCAATGCAACCTCGAAAGGTCTGGGATCTATCTGGAAGAGAAGGTCTCCAGGTTGCACCATACCGCCTTCGGGGACACTCACGGTATCGATTGCACCGCCAACACGCGAACGCAGTTCGATGGTCTTCATCGCTTCGAGATGGCCAGTGAATTCCGTAGAAGCCGCAACTTGGCGAATGATGACTTCAGCCACGGGAACTTGCGGGACGGGCATCTGCGCCGGCTGTGCCTCAGCTTCCGATGCCGATGTCGAAGAGACCAGCGACATCAGGCCCGGTCGTGTCCGTCAAGGTGGTGTAAATTCCCGGATGGCCTGAGGTCATGATCAGGCGGCTTTCGTGGTAATGCTGAGAATGGGGTCGATCTCCTCCTTGTCGATCTGGGCGAAGGCCTCGACCATCATGTAGCGGCTTGATGTCTGCCAGTCGTCGTTGGCTTCGAACAGGACGGCACCGATCAGACGTGTGATGGAGGCTTCGTTCGGAAAGATCCCGACGACGTCGGCGCGACGCTTCACCTCTTTGTTCAACCGCTCGATGGGGTTGGTCGAGTGCAGCTTGGTGCGGTGCTGGCGGGGGAAGGACATGTAGGCCAGAACATCGTGCTCGCTGGCATCCATGAGGTCTGCGAGCTTTGGCCAGCGGGGGCGCAGCTGTTCTGAGACCTTGTGCCAGATCTCACCAGCATGGGTGCGGTCAGGCTGGTCGAAAGCCTGGCGGATCGCCGCGGCGACCACAGTGTGCTGGCCCTTCGACACGTGGGCGAGTGCATTCCGCATCCAATGAACGCGGCAGCGTTGCCAAGTCGCCTCGAAGACGCGAGCGATGGCAGCCCTGAGCCCCGTGTGCGCGTCGCTGATGACCAGGCGCACGCCGTCCAGTCCCCGAGCTTTCAAGGAACGCAGGAACTCGGTCCAGAATGTCTCGGCCTCCGACGGCCCGATGCCCAGGCCGATGATTTCCCTGCGCCCCTCCGTGTTGGCTGCCACGGCGATTATGGCCGCGACTGGCACGATACGCCCGCCCTGGCGGACCTTGAGGTAGGTCGCGTCGAGCCAGACGTAGGGCCATTCGCCGGTCAACGGGCGGTTCAGGAACTCGCCGACCCGCTCATCGATGTCCTTGCACAGCTTCGACACCGTGCTCTTGGAGATGCCGGACAGGCCCATCGCCTGCACCAGCTCGTCGACGCGACGGGTGGAGACGCCGCCGATCCACGCTTCCTGGATTACGGCCACCAACGCCTGTTCAGAGGTCTTCCGAGCCTCGAGGAAGCCCGGGAAGTAGCTGCCCTGCCTCAGCTTCGGTACCCGCAGGTTCAGCGTGCCCAGACGGGTATCGAGCGCGCGCTCACGATACCCGTTCCGCCATGTCGTTCGTTCGCCGCTGCGCTCGTGGCGCCCAGCACCGATCAAGCTGTCGACATCGGCCTCCATGATCAGTTGCAGCACCGCCTCGGCGATAGTGCGAAGGAAATCGCCCTGGTCATGCTTGGCCATAAGCTCGGACAGGTCCATGTTCGTCTTGGTCATCGGGGTCTCCGTGTGATCCGTGGTTGAAGTCGCCAAACTCCACCTCGATCATACACCTCGGTGACCACCCGGGATTACACCTTCGACGGCGCTGAAATTACACCACGTGCGTGGACGCTACCTCAGGCCCTTTGTATACGGGCCAATGTCCTCTCGATATATGATTGCAAGAGTACCGACCGCGATAGCAGCACCGACCAATCGCAGAGCGGCGGCTTTTTTACTCATTCTCGTTCACCTTCATAGGGCGCGCGTACCCAGCGACCAGGGCGCGGCGAGTGCATTTTCGACGAAGGTGCGGTTTCCAACGATAGGAAGGTCAAGACCTTTGGAAAACGATTTCCGTATAGGCCCTTGACGCGATCATCAGTTCATGCCGCGGACTGCCGCATTCCGTACTTCGCCGACATCTTCGAGCCGGCGCCGTTCCCAAATTTAGATCGGTGAACCAGCAGGCCCGGTTGGCCGACGCCGCCAGTCTTGATGACTGGCGACGTCTTTAGTGCAGGGAATTAGTGACTTTCGGCCGCGATAAGCTGGCGTGAAGGCATTCCTTCGTCACGGCCGCTATCCTCTGGGGATTTGGCACCCTTGAACCGCAGGAGCCGCAGAGCGTTCAGTGTGACAATGGCGGTCGCGCCCGTATCTGCGAGTACCGCGATCCAGAGGCCAGTAAGCCCAAGGACGCTGGTGACGAGAAACACTCCCTTCAGCGCAAGAGCGAAGATCACGTTCTGGTGGATGTTGGCCATGGTGGCGCGCGAAAGCGCGACGAGATGGGCAACGTCCGTGACACGGCTCTTGAGCAGGGCGGCGTCCGCGGTCTCGATCGCCACATCGGTTCCGCCGCCCATGGCGATCCCGACGTCCGCCGTCGCCAGCGCCGGAGCATCGTTGATGCCGTCGCCGACCATGGCCACCTTGGTCTTCCGCTTCATCTCGTTGACGAGATCGAGCTTGTCCTGCGGAAGCAGCTCGGCGCTCCACTCGATACCGAGACCCTTGGCGATCGCCTGGGCGGTGCGCTGGTTGTCTCCGGTCAGCATGACGGAGCGAACGCCCATCGCCTTGAGCTGGGCAACGCCCTCGCGCGCGTCACGGCGCGGTTCGTCGCGCAGGGCTATGAGACCGAGGACTTCCCTTGCCTGCTCGTCGAAAAGAACGGCAACCGTATTGCCGAGATCCTCGAGCTTCTCGATGGCGCTGCGTTCCAGCGCGCCGAGCGTTGCCGCCTTGGCGGCATGGGTCGGGGAACTGACTGCGAGGCGACGCCCGGCTACAGTCGCATGCACGGCCTTGCCGGCGGTCGCCGATGCGTCCCGAGCGAGCGGAACGGCGATACCGTCGGTTTCGGCGCGTCCGATGATTGCTTTGGCAAGCGGATGGCTTGAACCTGTTTCAACCGCCGCTGCCAGAGCAATGACATCGCTTTCTTCATTGTTTCCGAGCGCGAGAACCTCGGTGACACGCGGCTTGCCTTCGGTCAGCGTTCCCGTCTTGTCGAAAGCAATGGCGCGAACCTTGCCAATCGTTTCGAGCGCATTGCCGCCCTTGATCAGCAGACCGCGGCGCGTACCCACGGCGAGGCCCGAGGCGATCGCTGCAGGCGTCGAAAGAACGAGCGCGCAGGGGCATGCGATGAGTAGAAGGGCGAGACCACGGTAGATCCACGTGTCCCAATCGCCGTTCATCGCCAGCGGCGGGACGGTGATGATCAGCGCGGCGATCAGCATCACCGCCGGAGTATAATACCGGCTGAAGTTCTCGATGAACCGAGCGGTCGGGGCCTTGGCCGACTGCGCCTGCTCAACTAGCTGGATGATGCGCGAGATGGTATTGTCAGAGGCAGTCTTCTCGACACTGACCTGGAGGACACCATCAACATTGATCGAACCGGCGAACACACTTTCGCCAGTGGTCTTCGAGCGCGGCACCGACTCGCCGGTAATGGGCGACTCGTCCAGACTGGAGGTTCCCTGTAGGATCTGTCCGTCGGCCGGCACGCGGTCGCCCGGCCGCACGAGAACGAGATCATTCACTCGCAACGCCGATGCCGGCACGGTGCGCTGGCCGCCATTCGAGTCGAGGAGAACAGCCGTTTTTGGCACCAGCGACGCGAGAGCCTTTATGCCGGCACGCGCTCTCCCGGCCGCGACGCTTTCGAGCAGCTCGCCGACAGCAAACAGGAACACGACCGCCGCCGCCTCCTCAGCCTCGCCGATCACGAGGGCGCCGATCGAGGCGACGACCATCAGCGTTTCGATGGAGAAGGGAGAACCCGAGGTCGCGAGCGCGAACGCCTTGCGAGCAAAGGGAATGACACCGGCAATGACGGCAGCAGCGAAAATCCATTCCGCATAAAGCGGGATGAACTGGGCAACGACGTAGGCCGAGCCCATCAGCAGGCCGAGGCCGATGACGTGCTTGCCCTTGCGGGTCTGCCACCAGCGCTGATTGCGCATCGCTGGCGCGGGTTCGACGTCGATGGCCGCATCGGACGAAGCCGAAAGCTCGCGTGTGTTGGACACCCCGAAGCCGAGGCTCTTGATCGTCTTTTCGATGTCCGCGACCTTGGTGAGCGCGCCGGCGCCGAGCGTCAGTTCGAGCGTTTCGGTCGTGAAGTTTACGCGCACGTCGGAAACGTCTGGCATCCGCGCCAGCGCGACCTCGATCTTGCCGACGCAGCTTGCGCAATCCATCCCCTCGACGCGCATCGAGACATTGGGCGGAGAGACCGGTGCGGCGCGCGGAGTTGGCGCATGGCCCGCATGATCATGTCCAGAGCAGCCACCGTGGCCGTGATCATGATCGTGGTGAGCGTGGTCGTGATCGCCACCGCAAGCACCGTGATCGCCGGCGCAGCCGTTGTGATCATGACCGGCATGGGCGTCGGAGCGCTGCACAGGCGCGGCGGGAATCGCAGAAGCCGGCAGTTCCGTCACGTCGAACCCGAGCGAGCGAATCTTTTTGGCGATATCCTTCGAGGTCGTTTTGCTCGTCGCATCGCGGGATAGCAAGAGTGTCTCGGTAGCGAAGTTGACGGCTACCTCGGAGATACCTCCCAGACGGCCCAAGGCCGTCTCGATCTTGCCGACGCAGCTTGCGCAATCCATGCCGTCGACGCGAAAGCCGAGCCGCTCATCAGCGCCCGGCGTTGAAAGTCCAGTTGTCATTCCGATCTCCTTTCCGGCCGCCGCAGCGGGCGCGCGTGCTCAGACGCCATGCGCGGCTTCGGAAGGAGTAAATAACACACTTGAACAGCTATTCAAGTGTTCATTTGAAAATAGTGCTGTTTTCCCGGCAGATCAGTCGTCCGCATGGTCCTCCGAAATATGCGTCGCCATGTCCTGAAGAACATGGCTGACGTGATGATCGGCGATCTCGTAGAAGATCTGCTTGCCCTGGCGATCGCCCTTGACGAGACGCGCCCCGCGCAGCAGGCGCAGATGGTGGCTGACGAGGGTCACGGACAGGTCGAGCCGCTCGGCGATGTCGCCCACCGAGATCGGCGCCGGGACGCAACTCAACAGGATTTTCAACCGTGAGGGATCGCCAAGCAGCCGAAACGTTTCCGCCAGGATCGTGACCTCGTTCTGTGAGAGCGAAGGAAGCAGGAGATGGCCTTCAGCCTCCGCATGTGCGGAGATCGCACGTTCGTCCGGCTTTTTGATGTTTGTCTTCTTGAGAGCAGTCATCTGCTAGATTTACCTGAGTTTTGGGACGGAACCTGCCGGCATTTGACCGCCAAGAGCTGTCCGCGTTGTTTGGTCCCGCCCAATCTACCGGATGGGCGCGCAATTACAATGCGAAACACGGTCGCTGTCGATCGGCGGGACAGTTGGCGCTGCCCTTCTCTGCCCCTGCGTCACATCTCGAATTTTCCTTTTCCGCGCAAGAACAGTCTTGACCTTACAAGCGCTGGAAGCCGCACGCTGACGACAATCCTGCCAAATCCGCCCGCCGTTACGCGGCTAGGCAGCGGGGCAACCATGTCGAATTCAGAGAAAGGCAAGACCGATGACGGAGAGCAGCACCCCCCAGATTCTCATCTACACCACACCGACCTGTCCGGACTGCCACACGCTCAAACGCTGGCTCGACCAACAGGGCCTCGCCTACGAGGAACGCGACCTCACCGACCCGAAGATCGCCGAGGAGGCAAAGGCCCGGACCGGCGTCCGGGTCGCTCCGATCACCATCATCGGATCGGACGTCTTCTACGGGACCTTCCCGAGCCAGAAGCCGGGCCTCGTCAAGGCGCTCGGGCTCGCCGGGAGCCTGTGAGGAGACGCAGATGACGAGCAAGTTTGTTGACATCCGGCAGGCGCGGACCAGCCTTGAGGTCCATGAGGGCCAAACAATTCTCGACGCCGCGCTCGCCGCCGGCATCCCCTATCCTCACGGTTGCCGGTCCGGCCGCTGCGGCTCCTGCAAGTCCCGCCTGATCGAGGGTAAGGTGGAGCTGCTCCAGCATTCTCGCTTCGCCCTCAGCGAGGAAGAGAAGGCCGATTGCCTGATCCTGGCATGCCGTGCGGTGCCGAAGACCGATGCGGCAGTCGCCTGGCTGGGCAGCGATGACGATGATGCCGTTACGGCTCCTCGACGGCTGGATGCCATCGTGATCGGCCTCGATGACCTCACTCACGACATCAAGCTGGTTCGGATCGCGCCTGCCGACGGCTCTCCCCTGCTCTTCACGGCCGGTCAGTATGCCCAGGTCGGATTCGATGGTGTGCCTGCGCGCAGCTACTCCATGGCCAATCGTCACGGCGACGACAGCCTCGAATTCCACATTCGCAAGGTTCCGGGGGGCATCACGTCACAGCACGTCCATGACGCGCTGAAAGCCGGCGACAAGGTGACGCTCGAATTTCCGCTAGACTCCTCCTACCTCCGTCAGCATCATTCCGGCCCGATCCTGTGCATCGCTGGCGGTTCCGGTCTGGCGCCGATCAAGTCGATCGTGGAAACGGCCCTTGCTCACGGCATGAAGCAGCCGATCCATGTCTACTTTGGCGCACGCGGCGCGCGCGACCTCTATCTCGTCGAGCATTTCGAGGCACTGGCGGACCGTCATAATAACCTCAGCTTTACGGCTGTCCTGTCGGATATGCAGGCAGCACTCCATCGGCACGGCTTCGTGACCGATGCGGTGGTCGAGGATCTCGCCGACTTCGACGGGTGGAAAGCCTATGTTGCAGGTCCGCCCCCGATGGTCGATGCGGCGATGGACGTGGTTTTCGCGCGGGGCCTGCGTCCCGAAGACATGCACGCCGATGTCTTCTTCACGCCGGAAGAGCAAGTGGCGGCAGCGACGGTAGAGTGATCTGCCGCGGTCCGAGTCCGCCAGTGACAAAAGCCAGCCGCGAACGACTTCGCTGCTGGCTTTTCATGTGCCGTTTCAAACTGGACAGCCCGGCCCGGTATGGGCGATCTCGCAGAATGCCCCCAAATTTGTGGATCTGCGAGGCGTTGCCGCGGGTGCGATTCTTATTGCCCGCGTGCGGTGAGCCATTCCCGCATCATGGCGATCTCGCCTTCTTGGGCCGAGATCACGTCCTCGGCCAGCTTACGAACCTCAGGATCGGTACCGTATTGCAGAACGACCCGCGCCATGTCGATCGCGCCCTGGTGGTGCGGGATCATTCCGCGCATGAAGTCGATGTCGGCATCGCCGGTGAACTCGACCATCATGTCCTTGTGCATGCGATCATTGGCTTCGATATAAGCCTGCGTGGATGGGTTGTCGGAGGCCGGCATCGAATGCCCCGGCATTTCGTGGCCTTGCATGGTGGTATCCGTGTTCAGTTGGCTTTGTGCGATGGCGAGGCCGGCGCTGATGGCGAGTGCGCCGCCAATGAAAATCGGGGTCAGCTTGTGCATGATCTTGCTCCTGTTCAATTCACGGTCGCCGGATACCCAGCCTCTTCGAGAACCTGCTGAAGGACAGCGGGGGTTGCGGTCGTCTCGACCTTGACTGTCCGCTGGGCTGGGTTGGTGTCGATCTTGGCGGTCGGATCGACCGACTGGATCGCCTTGGTGACGGACTTGGCGCAACCGCCGCAGGTCATGCCTTCGATCTTGAGTTCCATGAGCTTTCTCCTTTGGGTTCGGTTCTCATGGTCCTTAAGTTGGGGTTTCCAAAGATGGTAAGGTCAAGAGGAATCGAAAAGTAATTTTTACCCTTGACCTTCCCATCGTTGGAAGGAGCATATCAGTGTCCGAACTCGAATTCTGACTTAGAAAGGAGGCGGCAATGGATGCCCCTGTTCGAGCTGCGGACAAGATGAATGCAGCAATTTCCCTGCCTATAGAGGGCATGACCTGCGCATCCTGCGTCGGCCGTGTCGAGCGCGCCCTGAGGGCCGTCCCCGGCGTCGCCAACGCGGTCGTCAATCTGGCGACCGAGAAGGCAAGCATCACGACGAACGACACGGTTGATCGCATAGCGCTCGTCAAGGCTGTCGAGAAAGCTGGCTATGAAGTGCCGGCCAGCTTCAGTGCGCCGAAATCTGCTCTCCTTGAGGTGCCGATCGAAGGCATGACCTGCGCTTCTTGCGTGGGGCGGGTGGAAAAGGCCCTCAAGGCCATCCCCGGCGTTGCCAATGCCGTGGTCAACCTAGCTACCGAGAAAGCCAGCATCACGACGAACGGCCCGGTGGGCCGAGCGGTCGTCGTGAAGGCCGTGGAAGACGCAGGCTACGCGGTTTCGGCAAGTTTCACTGCGCCGGCGGCGGCTTCGCTTGAGGTCGCGATCGAGGGCATGACCTGCGCCTCCTGCGTCGGGCGTGTCGAAAAAGCCCTCAAGGCCGTGCCGGGTGTCACCAACGCCGTCGTCAACCTCGCAACCGAGAAGGCCACGATCCAGGGAACCGCCGCCGCGGCGGCCGTCATCGCGGCAATCGAGAACGCGGGCTACGACGCCAAGGTGATCGCAGCGGCAACCGGGTCGAGCCAGGCCGAGGTCGATGATCGCGCCGAGAAGAAGGAAGCCGAACGCCGGGAGCTTACCCGCGATTTTACCATCGCGGCGGTGCTGACCGCGCCGGTCTTCATCCTGGAGATGGGGTCGCACCTCATTCCGGGCGCGCACGACATGATCGCCGCGACCATCGGCATGCAGAACAGTTGGTATCTTCAGTTCGTGCTGACGACGCTGGTACTGTTCGTGCCCGGCATCCGCTTCTATGACAAGGGCCTTCCCGCGATCTGGCGGCTGGCTCCCGACATGAACTCGC
Organism: Thalassospira indica; assembly: GCF_003403095.1. Taxonomy (NCBI): domain Bacteria; kingdom Pseudomonadati; phylum Pseudomonadota; class Alphaproteobacteria; order Rhodospirillales; family Thalassospiraceae; genus Thalassospira; species Thalassospira indica. The sequence continues at coordinate 4,429,894 of NZ_CP031555.1, forward strand.
TGGTCGCCGTCGGCTCACTCGCTGCCTACCTCTATTCGCTGGTGGCGACCTTCGCGCCGGGCTTCCTGCCTGCCGGGACGGTGAACGTCTATTATGAAGCCGCAGCGGTCATCGTCACGCTGATCCTGCTCGGCCGGCTGTTGGAGGCCCGCGCCAAGGGCCGCACTTCGGAAGCGATCAAGCGTCTGGTCGGCCTTCAGGCCAAAACGGCGCGCGTGCGCCGTGACGGCAATACGGTGGATCTGCCGATCGACTCGGTGCTGTCCGGCGACGTCGTGGAGGTCCGCCCCGGCGACCGTATCCCGGTCGACGGCGAGGTCATCGAAGGCGAAAGCTATGTTGACGAATCCATGATCACCGGCGAGCCGATCCCGGTGTCCAAGACGAGCGGCAGCGAGGTCGTTGCCGGAACCGTGAATCAGAAGGGCGCCTTCGCGATCCGCGCCACGGCGGTCGGCGGCAATACCGTGCTGTCGCAGATCATCCGCATGGTCGAGGAAGCGCAAGGCTCGAAGCTGCCGATCCAGGCTCTGGTCGACAAGGTGACGATGTATTTCGTGCCGGCAGTCTTCGCCGTCGCCGCGCTCACCTTCGCTGCATGGCTCTATTTCGGCCCCTCGCCCGCTTTGACCTTCGCGCTGGTCAATGCCGTCGCTGTGCTGATCATCGCCTGCCCCTGCGCCATGGGTCTGGCGACGCCGACCTCGATCATGGTCGGCACCGGCCGGGGCGCGGAACTGGGCGTGCTTTTCCGCAAGGGTGAAGCTCTACAACTGCTGAAGGATGCCAAGGTGGTAGCCGTCGACAAGACCGGCACGCTGACCGAAGGCAAGCCGGCCCTGACCGACCTCGAACTGGCCGCCGGCTTCGAGCGGACGACGGTGCTGGGCCTGGTCGCAGCCGTTGAAGCCAAGTCGGAACACCCGATCGCCCGCGCCATCGTGGACGCGGCCGAGGCGGAAGGCATCGCACTGCCCGCAGTGTCGGACTTCGAGTCGGTCACTGGCTTCGGCGTGAAGGCCGTGGTCGACGGCAAGCGTGTCGAGATCGGCGCGGACCGCTACATGGTCGAACTCGGCCATGATGTGGCGGGCTTCGCCAAGGTCGCCGAACGTCTGGGCAACGAGGGCAAGTCACCTCTCTATGCCGCGATCGACGGCAAGCTGGCGACGATCATTGCCGTTGCGGACCCGATCAAGGAGACGACGCCTGCCGCGATCAAGGCGCTGCACGACCTCGGCCTGAAGGTCGCAATGATCACCGGCGACAACAAGCGGACGGCCAAGGCCATCGCGGCCCGCCTGGGCATCGACGAGGTGGTGGCGGAAGTGCTGCCGGACGGCAAGGTCGAGGCGATCCGTCGCCTCAAGGCCGAGTATGGCAAGGTGGCCTTCGTCGGCGACGGCATCAACGACGCTCCGGCGCTGGCAGAGGCAGATGTGGGCCTCGCCATCGGCACGGGGACGGACATCGCCATCGAGGCGGCGGACGTGGTGCTGATGTCAGGCAGCCTGACCGGGGTGCCGAACGCCATCGCGCTGTCCAAGGCGACGATTGGCAATATCCGGCAGAACCTGTTCTGGGCCTTCGCCTATAACACGGCCCTGATCCCGGTCGCCGCCGGTCTGCTCTATCCGGGCTACGGCATCCTGCTGTCGCCGGTCTTCGCCGCCGGCGCCATGGCCCTGTCGAGCGTCTTCGTCCTCGGCAATGCGCTGCGGCTCAAGACTTTCAAGGTTGCGAACTGAAGAACCAGACAGCCGACCCTATATGAAGGGTCGGCTGTCGCACCATACGGGAGATTGATGATGAACATCGGACAGGCAGCAAAGGCATCAGGCGTTTCGGCCAAGATGATCCGCTACTACGAGCAGACCGGCCTCATCCCGGCCGCCGACCGGACGGACTCCGGCTACCGCGACTATTCGGATACCGACGTCCACATGCTGCGCTTCATCCGCCGCGCGCGCGACCTCGGTTTTTCGGTGGCCGAAATCGGCGACTTGCTGAACCTCTGGCGCGACGAGACGCGGCAGAGCGCGGAAGTGAAGCGCCTGGCCCAAGGCCATATCGACGCGCTGGAGAAGAAGATCGTGGTTCTGCAAGACATGGCCCACTCGCTCACCATGCTGGTGAATGCCTGCCATGGGGACCATCGCCCGCATTGCCCGATCCTCCAGCGCCTTGAAACCGACCAGGACAACGAGGATCTTTCGATCCGGCCTCGTTCCGGCGCGGTTAGTCGCTCGCTGCAATAACCGCATCCTCCGCCCTTCGACCGCGAAGGCGCTGAGTGCGGTTTTAACTCTGCAATGTTCCAGCCGAAGGCAACGGCGGGGACATTGGGTTCAGTCTTGCGGCTTACGCGCCGCCTGCCAGAGCAAAGGCACGAGGATCAGGGCGACCGGAGGAAACAGCAACCAGTTGATCGTCGCCCAGCCCGAGCTGTGCAGGACGCTGCCTGCCAGAAACGAGACGGCGGCGGTCGCGCCGAACACCATGAAGTCGTTCGCGCCCTGTGCCTTGGCACGCTCGCCGGGGGTGTGGCAGTCGGTGACCATCGCCGTCGCTCCGATGAAGCTGAAGTTCCAGCCGATCCCCATGATAGCGAGAGACCCCCAGAAATTGATCAGCTCAAGCCCCGCCAGCGCGACCACGGCCGAGACAGCGATGAGCAGCATCCCTGCCGCCGTCACACGCTCCTTGCCGAAGCGCGTCATGAGACGTCCAGTAACGAAACTCGGCGCGAACATCGCCAGAAGATGCCACTGGATTCCCAGCGCGGCGCTGTCGACCGAATGGCCGGTGTTGACCATCGCGATCGGTGAGGCCGTCATGACGAAAGCCATGAGACCGTAGGAGACGACGCCGGCCGCGACCGCCAGCATGTAGCGGGGCATCAGAAGTATCTCCATTAGGGATCTGCCCGAGCTTTCCAACGCCGACTGCGAAGCCGATTTCAGCGTGCGCAGCATCAGGAGAATGGGAATGGAGAGTAGCGGAAGCGCCGCCTGGCTGAGGAAGCTGCCTACATAGGGCGTGCTGGGGAAGGAATCGCGTGTCCAGATGACGAGTTGCGGACCGATGACGGCGGCAATGAGCCCGCCGACCATCACCTCGGAGATTGCTCTTGCCTTCAAAGCGCCCTCGGCAGCGTCGGCAGCGGCGAAGCGATAGCTTTGGACGTAGGAGCCATAGAGACCGGCGGTAAAGCAGCCGACGCAGAACAGCAGGAACGATGTCGCGAAGATGCCAAGCGCGGCAATGAGACCCGCCGCGACGCCGAATAAAGCACCGAACAGGTAACCGCCCCGGCGTCCCCAGGCGCGCATGACGAATGCGGCCGGCAGCGTGCCGATTGCAAGCCCGAGACCGAAGAGACTGACCGGCAGCGTCACCCATGCGGGGTTGTCGGCAAGCTGCTGGCCGACCAGGCCGCCGAGCGACATGACGATCGGCGCGCTCGATCCTCCGAGCGCCTGCGCGGCGGTCAGCACGGTGATGTTGCGCCGGACAGTTGCAGTATCGTCCATCGGAACTCCCACAATTATTTGCTTCGATGCTGACAGGCCGGCAAAACTCTTGGGTTTTGCGGGAACGAAACCTTTCCTCAAACGTATATATACCCATACCGGGTAGGGGTAGATGGATGTGCAATAAAAACTCGAAGCAGATCATTGCGTCGCTCAACCGGATCGCCGGCCAGGTCCGCGGTGTCGGTCAGATGGTCGAGGACGAGCGATACTGCATCGACATTCTCAACCAGATCCACGCGGTCAAAGCCGCCTTGTCGAAGGTGGAGAACCAGGTGTTGCGATCGCATGCCGCCTGTTGCGTCGAGGAGGCGATCGCCTCGGGCGATGCCGACCTTCAGCGGGCTAAGTTCAACGAGTTGGTCGAGGTGTTCGCAAAGGCGAAACTATAGATCGAAGGGATCAGACAATGGCGACCCATGCTGCCAAACGCGCCGAGCTTCATCGAATGGTGATGGAAAACCATACCTGTCCTTACGGGCTTAAGGCGCTCGATCTGCTCAAGCGCGGAGGCTACGAGGTCGACGATCACCATCTGACGACCCGCGCCGAAACGGACGCCTTCAAGGCAAAGCATAATGTTCAATCGACGCCGCAGACGTTTATCGGCGGGAAGCGGATCGGCGGGTATGACGATCTCGTCCGGTTCTTCGGCGGCGAGGTCAAGGACAAGGATGCCGTCACCTACAAGCCGGTGATCGCGCTGTTCGCGATGGCCGCGCTGATGGCGCTGGCCGCGAGCTGGGCGGCGTTCGGAAACCTCGCAACGGTCCAGGCCGCCGAATGGTTCATCGCCATCGCGATGTGCCTTCTTGCCCTTCAGAAGCTGAAGGACGTGGAAGGCTTCGCTACCATGTTCCTGAACTACGACCTTCTGGCGCAGCGATGGGTCCGATATGCCTACATCTATCCCTTCGCGGAGGCACTCGCCGGTGTCCTGATGATGGCCGGCGCGCTGATGTGGGTGTCGATCCCCGTCGCGCTGTTCATCGGTGGCATCGGCGCCGTCTCGGTGTTCAAGGCGGTCTATATCGACAAGCGCGAGCTGAAATGCGCCTGCGTTGGCGGCGACAGCAATGTGCCGCTCGGCTTCGTGTCGCTCACCGAGAACCTCATGATGATCAGCATGGCGGTCTGGATGATCTTCAAGCCGATGGGCATTGGACACTGACAACCGCGAAAGGACGATCAAATGGCGAGCGGCCACACGGCTCATGGGGGGCATTCGGGGAATAGCCACGGCTCCCATGGCCGTCCCTATCTGATGTTCTGGATCAACATGATCCTTGGCCTCGTCGTCATGTATGTCGTGATGTTTTCGATGATCGACGGTTGGGGCGACTTCCGGAACAATCTGAACATGCTCTACATGGCGATAACCATGTGGGCACCGATGGGCATCTTCATGTTAGCGACGATGCCGGGCATGTTTCCGAACCCCAGCGTGAATATTGTCCTTTATGTCGTCTTCGCCCTCCTGACGGCCGGTTCCTTCTGGGCGACCCGAAGCCAGGCACTGATTGATGACGGCCAGTTCATCGACTCGATGATCCCGCATCATTCCGGGGCGATCCTGATGTGCCGTGAGGCGAAGCTCGCTGACCCAGAACTGAAGACGCTGTGCGAGGCAATCATCGGGGCGCAGCGCGAGGAGATTGACCAGATGGAGAGCATCCGAAGCCGGCTGTAGGCGTCGAGGGCACCGGCAGACAAATGCCTCATGTCTGGCCGACCTGTAACGAGCCGATCTTGGCAGCACGGCTATCGAGAGGTAGCAAACATTGCCGCAAGCAGGCGCTTCGGCTTCGTGGTGTTGCGGGAAAATTCAGGACTCATGAGTGGCGAGCAATGCCGTCGCTTTGCGGATCGTTCCGTCTTTCCTCACGCGCATGGGAAAGCATGTCGAGCAGGATGTCACCGACATGCCTGTCTGTGACCTCATAGAACATCTGCTTCGAATGGCGAACGCGCGTCACCAGCCGCGCTCCACGGAGAAGACGCAGGTGATGGCTAACGAGTGACTGGGATAGCTCCAGCGCCTCGGAAATATCGGTCACTGACTTCGGACTGTCTTCGCAATGCAGGAGAATCTTCCGCCTGCTGGGTGATCCCTGCAGGCGGAAGGCCTCGGCCAGAAAGTTCAGATCCTGCGATGAGATAGGTTCTGCCGTATTCACGTCGTTACCTTTCCGATCTTTCGAATGGTAGCGTCCACGCACGTGGTGTAATTTCAGCGCCGTCGAAGGTGTAATCCCGGGTGGTCACCGAGGTGTATGATCGAGGTGGAGTTTGGCGACTTCAACCACGGATCACACGGAGACCCCGATGACCAAGACGAACATGGACCTGTCCGAGCTTATGGCCAAGCATGACCAGGGCGATTTCCTTCGCACTATCGCCGAGGCGGTGCTGCAACTGATCATGGAGGCCGATGTCGACAGCTTGATCGGTGCTGGGCGCCACGAGCGCAGCGGCGAACGAACGACATGGCGGAACGGGTATCGTGAGCGCGCGCTCGATACCCGTCTGGGCACGCTGAACCTGCGGGTACCGAAGCTGAGGCAGGGCAGCTACTTCCCGGGCTTCCTCGAGGCTCGGAAGACCTCTGAACAGGCGTTGGTGGCCGTAATCCAGGAAGCGTGGATCGGCGGCGTCTCCACCCGTCGCGTCGACGAGCTGGTGCAGGCGATGGGCCTGTCCGGCATCTCCAAGAGCACGGTGTCGAAGCTGTGCAAGGACATCGATGAGCGGGTCGGCGAGTTCCTGAACCGCCCGTTGACCGGCGAATGGCCCTACGTCTGGCTCGACGCGACCTACCTCAAGGTCCGCCAGGGCGGGCGTATCGTGCCAGTCGCGGCCATAATCGCCGTGGCAGCCAACACGGAGGGGCGCAGGGAAATCATCGGCCTGGGCATCGGGCCGTCGGAGGCCGAGACATTCTGGACCGAGTTCCTGCGTTCCTTGAAAGCTCGGGGACTGGACGGCGTGCGCCTGGTCATCAGCGACGCGCACACGGGGCTCAGGGCTGCCATCGCTCGCGTCTTCGAGGCGACTTGGCAACGCTGCCGCGTTCATTGGATGCGGAATGCACTCGCCCACGTGTCGAAGGGCCAGCACACTGTGGTCGCCGCGGCGATCCGCCAGGCTTTCGACCAGCCTGACCGCACCCATGCTGGTGAGATCTGGCACAAGGTCTCAGAACAGCTGCGCCCCCGCTGGCCAAAGCTCGCAGACCTCATGGATGCCAGCGAGCACGATGTTCTGGCCTACATGTCCTTCCCCCGCCAGCACCGCACCAAGCTGCACTCGACCAACCCCATCGAGCGGTTGAACAAAGAGGTGAAGCGTCGCGCCGACGTCGTCGGGATCTTTCCGAACGAAGCCTCCATCACACGTCTGATCGGTGCCGTCCTGTTCGAAGCCAACGACGACTGGCAGACATCAAGCCGCTACATGATGGTCGAGGCCTTCGCCCAGATCGACAAGGAGGAGATCGACCCCATTCTCAGCATTACCACGAAAGCCGCCTGATCATGACCTCAGGCCATCCGGGAATTTACACCACCTTGACGGACACGACCTTTCGAATGAACCCTTCCCTCAAGTGGAGCCGGTCAGTGCGAATGACCCGCATGGGAGAGCGCTGCGGTGTTCGGCTCCTCCAGGCTGCAACTGGCCATACCGTCCCAGTCGATGCCGATCGTCGGGTGTTCGATGCTGAACTTCCTCTTCAACTCATGCTCGACCTGCTTGCAGACACCCCGAATATCGGCATCTTCCGTCGGCTGCACCTGAAGCGTCGCCAGCACACGACCGGAGGTCAGCGACCAGACATGGATATGGCTGACTTTCTGAAGCCCCGGAACGGTCTTGAGCAGATGTTCGGAGATCTGGGTGCTTCCGGCGTTAACAGGTGCGCCTTCGAGCAGGATGTGCAAGGTGTTCTTGAGCAGGCTCCATGCGCTGCGCAGGATCAGCAGGGACACGAAGACCGACAGGATGGGGTCGATGGGGGTCCAGCCCGTATACCAGATCACGATAGCTGCAACGATCGCGCCGACCGAGCCGAGCAGGTCGCCCATGACGTGCAGGATGGCGCCCTTGACGTTGACGTGCTCGGAATCTCCGCGCGTCAGATACCAAAGCACGAAGAGATTCACGAGCATGCCGATAATGGCAACGACGAACATCGAGCCAGCGAGGACCGGCTGGGGTTCCCGGAACCGTTCGATAGCTTCATAGACGATGAAGCCGACGATGCCGAACAGTGTAAGGGCGTTGACCAGGCCGGCGATTACCTCGAAGCGGGCATAGCCAAAGGTGCGCTGGCTGTCGGCGGCGCGGCGGCCGAGGCGGAAGGCGACATAGGCGAGGCCGAGCGCAATTGCGTCGGTCAGCATGTGGCCGGAATCGGCAAGCAGCGCGAGCGAGCCCGAGATCACGCCGCCGACGGCCTCCACGATCATGAAAGTGAAGATGATGAAGAACGAAATGAGGATCTTGCGCTCGTTGTCCTTCGTGACTGTCGGGACATGCGAGTGGTCATGATCGTGGCTGCCACCGTGGCTATGGTCGTGCTTGGAGTGGTCGTGACCGTCATGGTCGCTGTGGGAGTGTGATGAGTTTGCCATTGCTCGTTTCCGATTACATCAAGTCAACAATTGAATAGGTGTTCAAGTATATGTCTGTCAACCGGCTGCGCGATTTTTTTGCCATCTGCCCGGAGCCTCTAGAGCCGATGGGCAGTGACCGCGTACAGAGCAATGCTGACACCTTCGACGTTGAAGATCTGGCTCATCCTCGAAAACAAAATGGGCAGTCCAAGGACTGCCCATTTTGACACTGCTATGAACCTGGGGACACCTTCGGTAGCGGCTTGGCGCTCGCGATCAGTAGGCAGGAGGTAGCATCAGGCGGCCGCCGCGGCGCCTTCGGCCGGATAGCCCGCTTCGGTGAGAACGGCACGCAGGTCCGCCTCGGTCGCGGATGATTCAACACGGACCTCACGCTTGGGCGGATCAGTCTCGATCTTCGCGGCGGCATCAACGCTTTGCAGCGCCTTGGTTACCGACTTGGCGCAACTGCCGCATGTCATGTTGGGAACGGTGAAGAGATACATGGAGGGCTCCTTGATTTGAGTCCTCTGGGAAATGGGGCTTTCCACCGTTGGAAGGTCAAGAGGCAAAGTTCAGAAACTATCTGCTTGACCTTGCCACTGTTGTAAGCCGCAAGCATCCGACATGCCAAGACCGCGATCCTCAAGCGCCACGGGCTCGTTTTAAGACCCCGGCATGATGGACTGGCGGTGGCATCGCCTCTCTCGATCATCTCCCGTCTCCATACAAATATTGAACAGTTGTTTATGTGTTCAAATGTTGTATAATCTGGCTGTGACCCGCTACGCGCGATACATCTCGTCATCGCGTGAATGCTCGACAATCGGAGAGGGACAATTGGCTTGCCTATGGTCCGTGAGCATATGATCCGGACGGCGGCCCTCGGATGAAGGAGACCGCCAAGTTCCCTGACTCCATCGAGTTTCGTCACCTTCGCTACTTCATAGCCGCTGCCGAACATGGCAGCTTCCGAAAGGCAGGGAGTTCGTTAGGTTTATCGCAATCGGCAATCAGCCGTTGCATCGCCGACCTCGAAGACAGGATGGGCGCGTCACTCTTTCACCGGCACGCATGGGGCGTATCGCAGACCTTTGCGGGGCAGCGTTTCCTTCATCGCGCGCGTCGGGCTATCAAGACGATAGACGAAGGCGCTCACGAAGTTGCCGCCGCAGGACGATCCGAGCAGGGACGAGTGCGGATCGGCATCTATTCGTCCATCGCTTCGGGCTTTTTGGCAAAGCTGCTGGCAAGCTATGGTCGGTCTCATAAAGACGTCAGGATCGAACTGATCGATGGCAATCCTGCCGAACACGTCGCGGCCATCCGCCAGTTCCGCCTCGACGTCGCCTTCCTGACCGGCGACCGGGAATGGCCCGGATGCGACCGGGCGCCTCTGTGGTCCGAGCGGGTTTTCGTTGTGCTGCCCGATCTCCACCCCCTGGCGGCTTTGGACGAGGTGATGTGGAGAGACCTCGCCGATGAGCCCTTCATCGTCAGCGAAGCTGCGCCGGGCCAGGAGATCCATGACCATCTGGTGCGGGAGTTGGCGGACCTCGGCCGGCATCCCGAAATCCAGGTTCAATCGGTCGGCCGGGACAATCTGTTGCCTCTGGTGGCGATCGGCCAGGGCCTTACGCTGGTAAGCGAGGCCATGACAGTGGCCGCGCTTCCAGACATCACATACCGGCCCATCGCCGGCGAGATGCTTCCATTTTCGGCGGTCTGGTCTCCGGCGAACGACAATCCCTCGTTCCGCAGGTTGCTCTCCATGGCAAAGGCGGCATCTGCCAAGGCCGCGAAGCTTAGGCAAGCGGCTTCGCAGATTGGGGCGAGCGACGTGCTTTTGCGAAGCCGCGATCCGTTGCCATAAACCTTTCGAGCATGGGAACGATCAGCCGGACAGGATCGGCAACAGGTTGCCCCGTCTCCCGTCCCAGCACCTCGGCATAGACGACAAGATCGCGATGAACGGTCGCGGGCAATTCCACTGTCACCTTCACCGGCTTGTCATCGGGCAGCGGCCCAAGCTTCAGTTTCGACATGATCAACCTCCTGCCGGTTCGAATACCAGATCGCGGGTGACGATGATCCTGACCGGGAACCCCGGGCGAATGGTCAGTGTCGGCGCGACCTGCAACTGACGCTGGACGATCTGCTGTCCGGCCTGGTTGATCGTGTCCACCGCGCCATCGCGGATCGCCTGGACCAGGCGGTCTTCGTCATCGGTGGCGAGGTCCGCGCCGATCGCGAGCAGCGTGGACAGACCCGCTGCGCGCATAAGATCCCACCAGTGGTAGTCGACGCCATCCTCGAGGCCGGCATAGCCGCTCGCATCCGCGCCCGGCAGACGTTCGAGAACGATGGACCGGCCTCCGGGAAGGATCAGGCGGTTCCAGACCAGCAGCACGCGGCGTTGGCCGAACGTCACACCGTCATCGTATTGGCCGATGATGCGGGTTCCTTGTGGGATCAGCAGCAGCGATCCGGTCGGGCTGTCATAGACATTCTCGGTGACCTGCGCGGTGATCTGCCCCGGGAGATCGGAGCGAATGCCGGTGACAAGCGCGGCGGGTATCACCGCTCCGGCCTGAAGGATGTACGGCGAGGCTGGCGGCTGAATGCGATCCGATGCGACGGTTTGCCGGTCCACCGGACCGTTGAGGAAAGAAGTATGCCGGCTGCCCTCGGGTTGTTCGGTGCCGCCCAGACCCGGAAGGTTCACGCCGACCCCGGCCGTCGTCGCCCTGCCAGATGCCGTCTGGAAAAAGACACCGCTCAGACGCGCGGTTTCCTCCTCTGCCCTGCGGCGCTCCGCTTCCGGATCGACGGTCGGGCCCACAATCGGCGGAGGGGTCACGGGCACTCCGCGCTCCTGCGCATCGAGGATCGGTCGCCCGAGGTCACCGGGCAGTGCGGGTCCCAGAACCGGGCCGGTATAGTCGGACGGCAGCCCTTCCAGGCCGTCCGCTGCCGGTCGGTTGTCTATGGAATAGAGTTCTCCACCTCCCGGCCCAGCCTCACGGGTCTGGAGCGCATAGATCAGCGCCCCCCCGATTCCCAACAGCGCGACCGCTCCGACACCGGCCAGAACCTTGCGCGACAGTCTGGTCACGCGGGGCGGATCGGGACGCAGACGCATCGGAGCCGCGGGATCGGTGTCACTCATGACGCCCCTCCCTTTCGCGCATCCCCCTCCGCCCGCGCATCCGCCTCGCGCTCCTCCATGCGCACGATCCGGACCACCTGCTGGCGGTCTCCTGCCCCCAGCCGGAGCTCCGCCGCACCGAAGAGGCGATCCACGATCAGCACGTTCCGGTGAATGCGGCTGTTGACGATCTGTGGTTCTCCGTCGGCGCCGAGCACGAAGAGCGGCGGCATCTCGCCCTGGGCGATACCAGCCGGGAAAACGACATAGACGCGGCGGCCGTCGTCGAAGACAGAAACCGGGCGCCAGGGCGGGCTTTCCCCCTGGATCTGCAAGCCGTAGCGATGATTGCGGGCAGAGGGCGCCGGAATGGTCGGCGCGGTTGCCACAGCCTGTCGCCCACCACGAGGCGCTGCCGGATAGGCCCAGGCAACCGAGGGCATGTAGAGCGCCTCGCGTGCACGCAGCTCGATCGTATACACCCGCCTGTCAGTGCTGATTACCAGGTTGGTCGAGATGTCGTCCCGCGTCGGTTTGACGAGGATGTGGACGCGGGCAGTGGATCCGGACCCGCTCTCCGTGTCGCCGATGATCCAGCGCGTGGTATCCCCCGCAGCGATCGGACCCGCGCCGGTCAGACGTTCGCCTGGCTCGAGTGCAATGTTGGTGATCTGACCGGGAGCGGCATAGACCTGATAGAGCGCGCCTTCCGACCAAGGGTAGATCTGGATCGCATTGTAGTAGCCCTCGCGGCGCGGCTCGACCCGGGCGGCGGCATTGGCGTTTTCGATACGTCCGGTCGGTGTGCCTGCCGCCGCTCCGCCATGCGCCACTATCCAGACGGGCGGCGTATGCAGCGGCCGAGGGCGTTTCTCGGTGACCGAGACAGGTGGAGTGGGCAACGGCGGCACGGACTCGTCGTAGCTGAATTCCGGTACCGGGTTACTGGCGCACCCCGCCAGCATGGATGCGGAAAGCAACAAGGCCACCAACATCGGCGTCCTGATGTCCGGAGACCTGGTTGCATGAAGATGCTGTTCAGTCATTGGCCCATCTCCCGCGACCAGGAGATCGCATTGACATAGATTCCGAGGGGATTGGCGCGCAGGCGCTCGGCGCTGCGCGGGGTCTGGATCAAGACGGTCAGGATCGCGGTCCATCGCTCGGTCGTGGAAAGCTGGCCGTTCTCGTAGTGGCGCTCGGTCCAGGCGACGCGGAACGATCCCGGTGAGGCCCGGATGACAGAGGACACCTCGACAGCGATCTGTTGGCGACCGACGCGGGTGAACGGGTCGTTGGCGCGGGCGAAGTCGTTAAGTGCTGCCGCGCCACGGTCCGTAGTGAACTCATAGGCGCGCAGCCAGTTTTGCCGCACGATGATCGGGTCAGCGGGGATGGAACGAACCTGTTCGATGAAACGGCCAAGATGGAAGGCGATCTGCGGATCGGTGGGCTCGTAGTCGGCCGAGGCCGGCGCGACAGCCTGGGCCTCGCCGAGCGCGTCGACCTGAACGACCCAGGGTACGACGGTACCACGCGCAGATTGCCAGACCAGGGCGCCAGCAAAGCCCGCCGCTAGGATCAGGCTGGCGAAGGCCATGTAGCGCCAGTTGCGGGCCTGGACGCGGGCGGAGCCGATACGCTCGTCCCAGACCTGCGCGGCCCTCTGATAGGGCGTCTCTGGCTGAGGTGTCTTGCCATAATGGGTGGCGGAGCGCCTGAAGAGGTTCATGAGCGATCCCTTTCGGAGAGATTGACGGAGGAGCCCGAGCCGTGGCTGTCGCCCGACCGGACGGCATGGGCCGCAGCGCGCACGCCATGGCTCACGGCGTGGCTATGGCGCATGCGCTTCGCCCAGGCTGGCGGGCCATCGGCGAAGGACGGGCCGGAGCTGCCAGGCTCGGATGCCGCGCTGCCGACCGTGCCCATCGAGGTGGTTCCGCCCGTCGCCGCAACACCGCCCTTGACGCCCTCGGCGTAGCTGGACTGGATCCCGCCAGCCGCGCGAGAGGACGCCTTCTTGAGCGGTGATGCCGCGGCAGCGGCCCCGGCGCGCGCCACACCAGCCATCCCGCCGGGGAGACCACCTCCGCCCATCGAGCCAAGCGTGTAGGCGCTCGAGGCAGCACCCGCCGCGGAGGCGCCGCCACGTGCCAGGGCGGCGCCTCCGGAGAGTGCAGATCCAGCTCCGCGTGCTGCGAGCATGGTTGCCCCTCCGGCCCCGATCGCAGCGCCACCAGCGGCAAGGCCGGTGCCTATGGCCGCCCCCGCGCTGAGTTGGGGCCCGCCGGACACCAGACCTGAGGCGATGCCGGGGCCGAAGATTCCGAGGCCCAGCAGAGACAGGGCGGCCAGAACAATCGCCATGGCGTCATCGATGGTCGGCGTCACGCCGCCGAAACCTGCGGTGAACTGGCCGAAGAGCGTCGATCCGATGCCGATGATCACGGCGAGGACCAGAACCTTGATGCCGGACGAAATGACGTTGCCCAGCACGCGCTCGGCCATGAAGGCGGTCTTGCCGAAGAGGCCGAAGGGGATCAGCACGAAGCCCGCGAGGGTCGTGAGTTTGAACTCGATCAGGGTAACGAAGAGCTGCACCGCGAGGATGAAGAAGGCGAGGATCACCAGCGCCCAGGCGAAGAACAGGCAGAGGATCTGGACGAGATTCTCAAAGACCGCGACCCAGCCCATCAGATCGGAGATGCTTTCGAGCAGCGGTCGCCCGGCCTCTAGCCCGGTCTGGGCCACGCGGCCAGGGCGCAGAAGATCTGCGGCGGAAAACCCGGTGCCCGAGGCCATCAGACCGAGGCCCGCGAAGCTCTCGAAGACGATCCGGGCGAGGTTGTTCCAGTTGGAGATGATATAGGCGAAGACCCCGGCAAAGAGCGTCTTCTTCACCAGCCGGGCGATGATGTCGTCATCGGCGCCCCAGGCCCAGAACAGGGCCGCCAGCGTCACGTCGATGACGATCAGCGTGGTGGCGATGAAGGCGACCTCGCCGCCAAGCAGCCCAAACCCGCTGTCGATGTAGCTGGTGAAGATGCCCAGAAAGTTGTCGATGACGCCGGTTCCACCCATGGCTCAGTGATCTCCCGAATGCTGCGGCGCGTCAGATGCAGGCGTCCGACCGAGGAACCGGTCACGGTTCTCAGCCCAGGCGGCGAGGCAATCGGCATCGCTGGAAGCGGCCTCGCCAAGCTGCTGGCACCGGCGCAGCGTCGCGCGGAGAGGATCGGCAGACGGCTGGAGCGCGGGCGCACTGCTGGCCGACACGGGAGCTTCCTCGCGTGTCATCTCGATCACCGTGGCTGTGATCGCGATCGCTACGAATACGATGGCCGCGATCCGGGCCAGCACCTTCCCCTCCATCGTCTCCCCTCCCGGCCTCAGTTGAACATTTGCGCGTTGCCTGGCTGGTAGCCCGAGCCCGGCGTCAGGAAGCGCTCGCGCTGGATGCGGCCCTGTTCAGCAGCGGTGGCGCGCTCGGCCTCAGTCAGCGCGTTGGCGCGGCCGTTTGCCGAGATCACCGCGATCAGATCTGAGAGCTGCTGCGATTGCAGCGCGAGGAGCTGGTTGCCCGCCTGCGTGGCCTGCAGAGCACCGACCGCGTTCTGGCTCTGCCCCACGAGCGCGGACATCTCGGCGCCATTGGCTTCGATATTGCCAACGACTCCGGCCTGCACGCGCATGGCATCCTGCAGGCCAACGACGGTGTTCTCCCAACGGGACCGGGCTTCGGCGATCAGTTGCTGGTCGGTCGCCGTCAGGGAAAGGTTGCCATAGTCCTGCTGGAACATCTGGTCGATGCTCTGCACGTCGAAGGCGATGTTCTGCGCCTGCGCCAGGAGCTGCTGCGTGCGGCTGACGTTCTGCTGGATCTGCTGGAGCGCGGAATACGGCAGGTTGGCGAGATTGCGCGCCTGGTTGATCAGCATCTGCGCTTCGTTCTGGAGCTGTGCGATCTGGTTGTTGATCTGCTCCAGAGCCCGCGCTGCGGTCAGGAGATTTTCCGCGTGGTTGGTCGGGTCGTAGACGATGAAAGGTCCCCCGCCGATGCCGAAGAGCGCGTGTGCGGGCGGCGCTGCGATGGGCGACATGGCCATGGGCATCGCCAGCGCGAGGGCGAACAGCGACGGGCCGGCGAACCGAAACGTAATCTTGCGTGTCATGGTGTGACTTCCTCTTCTTCAAGGTCGATGTCGGCGTCCTCAACAACAGCAGTGGCCGGAAAGGCCCCGTCCGCGTCGATGGTGAGATTGGTGAGGTCGGGGATCAGCTCGGCGGCCCAATCGAGGCCATGCGCCTTCAGCCAGGCGGCGAGGAAGCCGTCTTGGCCGTGTCCGGCGCAGATCTCGGCAATCAGCGCCTGGGCCGATTTGGACGACGCCGCGCAGAGGGCCAGACCGACGTCGCTGAGGCCCAGCTCGAACAGCCGGTTGCCACGCCGCGACTGACAGTAGTAGTCGCGCTTGGGCGTGGCCCGCGCGAGGATCTCGATCTGCCGGTCATTGAGGCCGAAGCGACGATAGATAGCGGTGATCTGCGGCTCGATCGCCCGCTCGTTCGGCAGCAGGAGCCGTGTCGGGCAGCTTTCGATGATCGCCGGCGCGATGGAACTGCCGTCGATGTCGCTGAGGCTCTGCGTCGCGAAGATCACCGAAGCATTCTTCTTTCTCAGCGTCTTCAGCCATTCGCGGAGCTGCTCCGCGAAGGCATCGTCATCAAGGGCCAGCCAGCCCTCGTCGATGATGAGCAGCGTGGGGCGTCCATCAAGCCGATCACCGATCCGGTGGAACAGGTATGAAAGGACGGCGGGCGCCGCGCCGGTTCCCACCAGCCCCTCGATCTCGAAAGCCTGCACATCCGCCGATCCCAACTGTTCGGTCTCGGCATCGAGCAGCCGGCCATAGGGTCCACCCACGCAGTATGCGCGAAGCGCCTGCTTCAGTTCGTTGGACTGCAGCAGGACCGCGAGGCCGGTCATGGTCCGCTCGCCCACAGGGGCCGAGGCCAGCGAGGTCAGCGCGGTCCAGATATGTTCCTTCACATCCGGAGTGATCTGGATGTTCTCGCGCGTCAGGATGGCGACGATCCAGTCGGCCGCCCAGGCGCGCTCCGACGTCTCGTGAATGCGGGCCAGCGGCTGTAGCGAGACGGAACTCTCGTCCGCCTCGGTCAGCTCTCCGCCGAGGTCGTGCCAGTCGCCTCCCATGGCGAGCGAAGCGGCGCGGATCGAGCCGCCGAAGTCGAAGGCGAAGACCTGGCTGCGCGGATACCGGCGGAACTGAAGCGCCATCAGTGCCAGCAGCACGGACTTTCCCGCGCCGGTCGGGCCGACGACGAGGGTGTGACCGACATCCCCGACATGGAGAGAAAACCGGAACGGGGTGGAGCCTTCGGTCCTGGCGTAGAGCAACGGAGCGTCGCCGAAATACTCATCCTGTTCCGGCCCCGCCCAGACCGCCGAGAGCGGGATCATATGGGCGAGATTCAATGTGCTGATCGGTGGCTGCCGGACATTGGCATAGGCATGGCCGGGCAGACTTCCGAGCCAGGCATCGACGGCGTTGACCGTCTCGACCATGACGGTGAAATCGCGGGACTGGACGATCTTCTCGACCAGCCGCAGTTTCTCGTCAGCGCGGCGGACGTCCTCGTCCCAGACAGTGATCGTGGCCGTGACATAGGCCATGCCAGCCAGATCCGCGCCGAGTTCCTGCAAGGCCATATCTGCGTCAGCGGCCTTGTTCGCCGCGTCTGTATCAACCAGCGCGGATTGCTCGTTGGTCATCACCTCCTTGAGGATCGCGGCGATGCTCTTGCGTTTGGCAAACCACTGACGGCGTATCCGCGTCAGCAGCTTGGTTGCGTCCAGCTTGTCCATGAGAATGGCCCGGGTCGACCAGCGATAGGGAAAGGCCAGCCGATTCAACTCGTCGAGCAGGCCCGGGGTCGTGGCGCCGGGATAGCCGGTGATCGTCAGGACGCGGAGATGGTGATTGCCCAGGCGCGGCTCCAGGCCGCCGGCCAGCGGCTGGTCAGGCAAGAGCGCGTCGAGATAGACCGGCACCTCGGGCACGCGCACGCTGTGCCGGTTGGTCGAAATCGTCGAATGCAGGTAGGTCAGCGTAGCGGCGTCATCGAGCCAGTGGCAGTCCGGCATGAAGCCGTCGAGCAGCGCCAGCACGCGATCGGCGCGGTCGATGAAGCCGCGCACCTGTTCCCAAGGGTTCACACCCGAGGTCTCGCGGCCCTCGTAGAGCCAGGACTCCGAACGCGCCGCGTCCTCGGCAGGCGGAAGCCAGAGGAGCGTCAGGAAATAGCCGGAGACGAAATGGCTCCCCTCCTCCTCGAAACCGGCCTTGCGCTCGGCATCGACCAGCGCCGATGCCGCATCCGGGAAGGTGCTCACCGGATAGGTCGCGGCCTCAGAGCGCTGTGCTTCCACAAAGATCGCCCACCCGGAACCGAGGCGACGGAAAGCGTTGTTCAGCCGGCCGGCGACCGCGACCAGTTCGGCCGCGACGGCGCTGTCGAGATCGGGCCCCCGAAACTTCGCCGTCCTCTGAAACGAGCCGTCCTTGTTGAGGACCACGCCCTCCCCGACCAGCGCCACCCAGGGCAGGTAGTCGGCGAGGCGCGAGGCGGTGCGGCGGTATTCAGCAAGATTCATCATGGGGGTTCACACCGAGAGATAACCGGGAATGCGCAAATGGCGGCGCGCGACCTCGACGAAGAGCGGATCGCGCCTGGCCGCCCAGACAGCTGCGATGTGGCCAACGGCCCAGATCAGGATTCCGACCAGCCAGAGCTGAAGCCCGAGGCCGACCGCACCGGCGAGCGTGCCATTCAGGATGGCAACCGAGCGCGGTGCGCCGCCGAGGAGGATCGGCTCGGTCAGCGCGCGGTGGACCGGAACGCTGAACCCCGGAACTGCGTCGAGGACCTCGAAACTCACCGCCATCAGATCAGCGCTCCGCCACCAAAGCTGAAGAAGCTCAGGAAGAAGGACGAGGCCGCAAAGGCGATGGAGATGCCGAACACGATCTGGATCAGGCGCCGGAATCCGCCGCCGGTATCGCCGAAGGCCAGTGTCAGACCGGTGACGATGATGATGATCACCGCCACGATCTTGGCCACCGGCCCCTCGACGGAGTCGAGGATGGATTGCAGCGGCGCTTCCCAGGGCATGGAAGAACCGGAGGCATGAGCGACCGGGGCGATGAACAGGCTGACATAGGTGGCGGTGGCCGCGGTGGCGATGTGCTGGCGGATGCGCAGGGCGTGACGGATCATTCGAGGTCTCCTGGTTCGTGAGTGGTGGGTTCTGAAATGAAAGGTGAAATCCGGTAGTCGCCCTCCGGCCCCAGGCCCTCGACGCGGGCAAGTTCGGCCAGACGATGCGCGGAACCGCGCCCGGCCAGGACGGCCACGAGATCGATGGTCTCCGCGATCATGGCCCGCGGCACAGTGACGACGGCTTCCTGGATGAGTTGCTCGAGACGACGCAGCGCGCCGATCCCGGTACCGGCATGGATGGTGCCGATGCCGCCGGGATGGCCGGTGCCCCAGGCTTTGAGCAGGTCAAGCGCCTCGGCGCCACGCACCTCACCGATCGGAATACGATCGGGGCGCAGGCGCAGCGAGGACCGGACCAGATCGGACAGGCTGGCAACACCGTCCTTGGTGCGCATCGCCACGAGGTTCGACGCGGCGCATTGAAGCTCTCGGGTGTCCTCGATGATCACGACGCGATCGGAGGTCTTGGCCACCTCGGCGAGCAGTGCATTGGTCAGCGTGGTCTTGCCGGTCGAGGTACCCCCCGCCACCAGGATATTGGCACGGGTCGCAACCGCCTGGCGCAGCGCCTCGGCCTGCATAAAGGTCATGGTTCCGGCGATGACATAATCTTCGAGGGTGAAGATGGCGACGGCGGGTTTGCGGATGGCGAACGTCGGCGCCGCGACCACGGGAGGCAACAGCCCCTCGAAGCGCTCGCCGGTTTCCGGCAGTTCCGCGGAAACGCGCGGGGACAGGCTATGAACTTCGACGCCGACATGGTGCGCGACCAGTCGAACGATGCGCTCGCCGTCTGCTGCGCTCAGCATCTTGCCGCTGTCGGCCAGCCCCTCGGAAAGTCGGTCGACCCAGAGCCGCCCATCGGGGTTGAGCATCACCTCGACGGTCATGGGGTCGTCCAGAAACCCGGCGATCGCCGGCCCGAGCGCGGTGCGCAGCATCCGCGCGCCTCTCCGGATCACCTCTGGTCTCTGATCAGTCTTTCCCATGCCGGCCCCGTTCCCTTGCGGGCGCCTCCAACAGGCCGCCCTGGATCGGGGTCGATTAAGAAAGCCGTAAATGCCTACAGCTCAACAGGTTTCCGAGGGGGTAGTAGCGTGGCGTGTAAAGACAGGAAAACGGCGACTTTGCCTCCAGATCCACTTCAGAAGGAAGGCGTCGTGGCAACCGTCATGCGAACTTGGTGGTTTCGGGCGTATTTTGTTGAAAAACTCGCGCTTGATCGAAGGGCCGTCGGCTGATTCAATTCCTGAAGAGGGTGGGAGGATCGGCGATGATGGGACCGCGGCAGGAGGCGCAACCGGCGCTGTTCTACGAGTTCTCGCTTGAGGATCATGTTCCGCAGAACCACCTGCTGCGCTCCATTGATCGGTTCGTCGACCTGTCCGGGATCCGCACCTACCTTGCCGATTTCTACAGCCACACCGGTCGGCCTTCGGTCGATCCCGAGCTGCTAATCCGGATGCTTCTGGTGGGCTATTGCTTCGGCATCCGGTCAGAACGGCGGCTCTGCGAGGAGGTGCATCTGAACCTTGCCTACCGGTGGTTTTGCCGCCTCGACCTTAGCGATCGCGTCCCGGATCACTCGACATTTTCCAAGAGCCGGCATGGACGGTTCCGCGACAGCGAACTGCTGCGGCACCTGTTTGAGACCACGGTGGCCCGCTGTATCGAAGAGGGCTTGGTCAGCGGCCAGCGCATGGCCATCGACGCCAGTCTGATTGAGGCCGATGCCAACAAGCAGAACTCGACACCAAAGGAAGAGTGGGATCCGGCGCAGGTCGATCCGGACGACGCGCCCCGCGCTGTGCGTGAGTATCTCGCCACCCTGGATGAGGCGGCGTTCGGTGCCGCCAGCGAGGTGCAGCCCAAGTTCACGTCGCATTCCGACCCGGCCAGCCAATGGACGGCCGCCCGTAAGGGACCGGCATTCTTCAGCTATTCCGACAATTACCTGATCGACACGGACCACGGCGTCATCGTGGATGTTGAAGCGACGCGGTCCAACCGGCAAGCCGAAGTCGGTTCAACCAAGACCATGTTGGGGCGCGTCAAAGCCAGGTTCGACCTCCATCCCGAGCGTCTGATTGCAGACGCCGCCTACGGAACCGCTCCAATGCTGGGCTGGTTGGTCGACCGCAAAATCGCGCCCCACATTCCTGTCCTCGACAAGTCTGGACGCAGCGATGGCACCTGGACCCGCGCCGACTTCGAGTGGGACGCTGCAAACGACCAATACCTCTGCCCCGAGGGGCACGAGCTGAAGCAATTCCGCCGGAACTATTCCGACCCGAACCGGGGGCCGACAGGCAAGGGAACAGCGCGCTATCGGGCGCTGAAAGAGGTCTGCCAGGCCTGTCCATCCAAGGCAAAGTGCTGCCCCAACGCGGATGCGCGCAAGATCACCCGTGAATAACATGAGGATGCCCGGCAGGTCGCCCGCGACATCGCCAAAACCGAGCAATACGTCATCTCGATGAAGCTGAGGAAGAAGGTCGAGATGCTCTTCGCCCACCTCAAACGGATCTTGGGCCTGAACCGGCTCCGATTACGTGGCCCATGCGGCGCAAATGACGAATTCCTCCTGGCCGCAACCGCCCAAAACCTCCGCAAGATGGCCAAGCTCCTTCCTGCACCGCAGCAACCGCGAAAAGCCTGACAGGAAAGGCGCTCGCGCTCAAATCTGGGCGCCGCATTCTGCGCCAGCAAACGGGTGTTTTTCCACAGAATCGGCGGTGAGCCGACTTGCGGCGCAGCAGCAAAGCACCTGCAGCAATTGGCAATTGCCGCCGTTCGCGCGCGCCGCAGCGAGACCTTGGCCGTGACCGACCCGTCGGGCGGATAGCTGCCGGTGAGGGGGCAGCATCGCACCCGCAAAGACCGGTGATAGCCGTCGTTCACAGGCACCCTTTGGATCGACGTGACGGGCAGCTTCCCGCTATACATGCAGCATGGCAAGAAAACCCGACATAGGCCTTCGAAAGGGGCTACGATTGTGCCAGATGAGGCACGAGGACCGGCTGGCCTTCATTGCTGAAGGTTTGCCTATTTTACTTGCGAGCGCTCAGGGCTTTCAGGATGCTGCCGCTCGCCTACATGATCGTCCTAGGGAAGAAGACGTGATGGTCAGCTTCTCGGATGAAGAAGCCGCGAAAATCCTGATCCTAATGGACATTGTTCGTTGCCCCCCGGCCCAGGTAAACCAGCATATCGGCAAGCTGATGCGCTGGTTTTACGATCATCTGGCACGGCTCATTTACGCGAAGGCGACGAGTTGGAAGCCTGTGAGCGTTGCCCAGCTCCAGCACTATTTGCAAACCGAATGCGAAGAGCACACGCTGGAGGGATTCGCGGGAGAGTTTATCCTGCCGGGCGGGCCGGTCCACGAACGGGAAAGCGCTCTGTACGCGGACATTCAGTCATACGACAACGGCGAACTGGCTTGGCACGAACCGCGAACCCGGCCGTCACTGTTTGGGCCGGAAGAATCCGACGCGCTGCGGGTTGCCAATGCTATGCAGCGGCTTGGGGTGCTCAGCCTCGATGGCCTGCGCATCGTCGCATCCATCTGGAGCGGGACACGGTTCACCGAGAAACAAACCCTGCACACGTCAAAAGCGCTAATGCAGGCAACGCTGGAACAGATGGAAGCGACCGGACTGATCTCCGAGAGCGCGGAGGATGGGGACGTTATGACCCTGTATGAGCGCTGGCAGATCCCCATGTATGAGCTTGAGATCACCCCGACGATCCAGACGATGGAAGAACTGCGCGAAGCCCAAGTACGGATGCTGAATGACGAAATGGGAGGTTGGTAAAGCACGGGGACAAGAACAGCTTCAATTCATCAGTCGGTTCTATGCTCGTAGGCTTCCAACATGCGCGGTGACATAATGATCGCTGCCATCAGAATCGTGATGGAATATTCCAGCAATTCCCTGCTCCGCTCAGGGTCGAAGAAACGCCCATTAAACTTTCCCCCGTGAAACAGGTTGTTCCGGACGCGCCTGACATAGAGGAAGATGAGGTCGTTTTCGTTCTGCGCCTGCGGAGCAACAATGCGCCATTGAAGCACATCATCCACATAGACCTGCTTTTTCGGAGGATGTCCCAGCATGTAGGCGATGGCTACTGCAACGTCCGCACCCGCTTGTTCTGTAAGGGGAGGCAGTTCACGGGCAAATCGTGTCCAGTCGGGATTAGCGGCATTGCCAGGGCCAGCAACGCAGTAGCCGGTTACCTTCAGACAGTATTCAACCCACATTTCCCAAGTAAGGCGCTGATTTCGCTGTCCTGACCATTATATTTCCTATATAAAACATGGTGTTGAAGGCTGCGAGGGGCGCGTTTCATGGATCACCCAGAGGGTGCGGGCTTGCAACGGGCAGATCGGGTGGATTTCGACCCTCGCGTGCGGCTGGAATTTCGCGGCACGCAGCTCAGTTCCGACGGCGGCCTTCTGGTGATGCGCGAGCTTGATGACGCGCTCGGGTTGTCCGATTTGGCGTCAGCGGCGCTGCGCGATACTCGCTCTGGCAAGAACACGGTCCATCGGCTCGACGGCCTGTTCCGGCAATCAGTCTTTGGGCGGCTGGCCGGATACGAGGATGTCAACGACGCCAACCGTCTCGCCTGCGATCCGGTCATGCGCCAAGTTGTCGGCGGCAGAGCGGTCGATGCACAAGCGGCCTCGGCATCGCAGATGGGACGGTTCGAGACCGAGACGCTGGCTCTGGCCGGGAACCGTGCCGCGCTGGCCGACCTGAACGGGCAATGGATCGACCGGTTCCATGACCGTAACGGGCTGAAGTACATCGTTCTGGACATGGACAGCTCGGTCAGCCCGACCCATGGCGACCAGGAAGGGTCCGCCTGGAATGGCCATTTCGACTGTAGCTGCTATCACCCCAACTTTCTGTTCAACCAGTTCGGGATGCTGGAACGCTGCGCCCTGCGCCATGGCAACGTCCACAGCGCCGATGGCTGGCGTGATGTTCTCGACCCCGTCATTGCGCGCTACGCGGAGCGCGACCTTGGTGGCAGGTTCTTCCGGGCCGATGCTGCCTACGCGATCCCGGCGATCTATGAGCGATTGGAAGAAGCGCGGTTCTTCTACGCCATCCGGCTGCCCGCAAACGCGGTCCTCAAGGACAAGATCGCGCATCGGCTAACGCGCCCTGTCGGGCGGCCGTCACTGACCAAGGTCAAGCGGTTCTTCGAGGAATTCGAGTATCAGGCGGCGTCCTGGGACAAGGAACGCCGGGTGATCGCCAAGATCGAATGGCATCCGGGCGAACTGTTCCCGCGTGTCGGCTTCATCGTCACCAACCTGCCGATGGAGCCGGACTGGGTGGTGCGGTTCTACAACCAGCGCGGCACCGCCGAGCAGCACATCAAAGAGGGCAAATACGCCTTTCGCTGGACGCGGCTGTCGTGCCGGAAGTTCCGCGACAATGAGGTGCGGCTGCAACTGCACGCCCTGGCGTACAACCTGGCCACCTTCTTGCGCTGCATCGAGCTGCCCGAGGCCATGGCCGACTGGTCGTTGACCAGCCTGCAACTGAAGCTGATCAAGATCGGGGCACGTGTGGTCCGTCACGCCCGCACCATCACCTTCCAGCTGGCCGAGGTCGCTGTCACCGGCACGATGGTACGCGCCATCCTCGCCGCTATCCGCCGATTGCGAGCGCCACCGCTATGCGCATGATCGCGATCCACGCTCAAACTGAACGAAAGCGGCTGGACAGATCTGTCCGCTGCGCTGAAAAACGCCGCCCCTGGGCAAGGAAACAGCGGCTTCGCGGTCTGATCCGTCCAGATCCAGCAGTCTGCGCGACCGCAAGTGCCGCTTGCGGCAGAAAATCCTTGTCTAGCGCTCGGATATAGGCGATCTTCACCTCAAACGACACGCCACTTGGGGAATGCAGGTGAAAACGTTCAAAACGCCGCCAGTCAGTTCATTCACCTGTCCATCTCCGGCGTCATCATGCCGCGATTGCTGGCCGTCGACCAGCCCGTCGATGCATCTGAGCATTCAAAGAGGGCGGTTGACGCTTTTCTGGGGGTATATGGCCGACGCAATGACTTATAGCGTGGGAGGCCCAACAGCTTGCCTTCTGGTGCTTCGACAGGTGCCATGCCGCGCCTCAAGGTGACGGATCCGGTTGAACACTTGACCCGGATGGTGCCGGACACTAGCTACCCACGCAGATGCACCGACCGGACGGTACAGTTTTGAGTGAACACATGACCCCAGCAGAAACCAGAAGCGCGTCTCGCAGGATACTGTCTGCTGCGCGCGTGATCGCCGCGCGTGCAGGTGCGGGAAAGATAACGATCGACGCGGTTGCAAAGGAGGCGGGCCTCAGCAAGGGGGGCGTGCTTTACAATTACCCGACAAAGAAGGCCCTGCTCTCGGGGCTGCTCGATGCGATGTTGGCCGAACACCGGGAGCTGCTGGAGAGCGTGCCGGAGCGGCACCCCGCGCGAACCCTGCGTGGTCATCTCGAAACGGTTCTGCAATCGCAAGAGGTGGATGATGACCTGTCGATGGCGATCCTCGCGACAGCGGCGTCAGATCCGCAACTGCTCGATCCGCTGCGGGGAGAATTGAGCGACGACATCGGGCGTATCCTGTCCGACACACAAGACCCGCAGGGTGCCATGGTGGTTTTTTGGGCGATTCAGGGGGTGCGCTTCCAGAAACTTCTCAAGCTGCCAGACGGCGGGGCGGATCTCCGTGGTCGCGTCATCGAAAGATTAAGGACCCTGATCGATGAACTCGAATAGAATGAAGCAGAGCTGGAAACGGATCGCATCGGTTACCGTGATCGCGGCTGCGGCGCTGCTGGTTTTGTCGGTGTTTCCGGCGCTCCGGACCGATGTCCGGGCCCAGACAACGACTGACGCGACAAAGCCTGCGGCCGAAACCAGCGAGGGGGCTGAACACGACCGGAAGGTCACAGTAGAAGTGACCCGAGCAACAAGTCGCACCGTCACGCGTGGCCGCACCGTTGCCGGGCGGGTCGCGCCAGCCCGCACCGTAGACATCGCTTTCCAGGTTTCTGGACAGGTCCTGCGCCTCGAGGTGGATCCGGGCGACAAGATCAGCGAAGGCGATCTGATCGCGGAACTCGATCCGGTCGATTTCGAACTTGCGGTGGATCGGGCGCGGGCCGCCTTTGACCTGGCGAAATCCGAGCTCGAGCGCGCGAAAAGCCTTGCCGAACGGGGGGTTGCGGCCGAAGCGCGCTTCGAAACGGCCAGCGCCGAATACGCGCAGGCCGAAGTTGCGCTGCGCGAGGCCGAGCGGCGCCTCTCACAGACGCAGATCATCGCGCCTTTCGATGCAATCGTGGCGCGCACCTTCATCGAGGAATATGTCAACGTCACCTCCGCGGCGCCGGTTGCGCGTCTTCAGGATGTCAGCGAGATGCGGATCATGATCTCTCTGCCGGAAGAATTGGCGGCGGTCGCACGCAGCGCACCCGACGCCTTCGATCTCGTGGCAAGTTTTCCAGCCGTGCCCGGCTACACGGCTCCGCTCATGCTTCGGTCTTTTGCAACCGATGCCGACCGCACGGCGCAGACCTACGATGTGGAATTTGCCATCCGGGGTGATGTCGACTCGCGTCTTCTGCCGGGGATGACGGCCAGGGTGCGTCTTTCAAATGCGGCGGCCGAAGCCAGTGCACAATCCGCCATGGTCCCCGTGTCGGCGATCGATACCTCTAGCCGAACCGAGCCTTCGGTCTGGATTTACGACGAAGAGTCGGGGCAGGTCACGCGCCGGACCGTGCGTCTGGGCCTTCCCGTCGATAACGAGATCGTGGTTCTGGAAGGTCTCCAAGGCGATGAACTGGTCGTCTCCGGCGGGTGGTGGCGGCTTCGCGACAATCAGACCGTGACGGTTGCGGGGCTCTGATCCCGCCCCCTTGACAGGACACGAACAGATCCATGGCATTCAGCATTTCCGGCGCAAGCATCCAGAGGCCCGTGGCGGTCTGGCTCCTCATCCTTTTTTGCCTTCTTGGCGGGTATTGGGGGCTGAACACCGTGAGCCGCCTTGAAGACCCGAGTTTCACGCTCAAGACCGCGCTAGTCTTCGTGCCGTATCCCGGCGCGACAGCAGTCGAGGTCGAGGAAGAGGTCTCTGACGTCATCGAAAACGCGCTGCAGCAGATGAAGCAGCTTGACCGGGTCGAATCCAAGTCGATGCCGGGCATGGCGCAAATCACCGTGGAGATCGAGGGCACATATGGCCCGGATGAGATTCCGCAGGTCTGGGACGAGATGCGCCTGCGCATCCGCGACGTGGAGGGTGACCTTCCGAAAGGCGCACGCGCGCCCATCGTCAACGATGATTTCGGCGATGTTTACGGCATGTTCTACGCGGTGAAAACCGAAGGTCTGACCCCGCGCGAAGAGCGGGATCTGGCTACGCGATTGCGGCTGGGGCTGGTGACCGTCGACGGTGTCGCCAAGGTCGAGGTTCAGAGCCTCACCGAAGAGGTGATCACGATCTCGATTCCATCCGCGCGCCTGACAGAGCTGGGCCTTCCGCCCAACCAGGTTCTGAGCGTGCTGAACGATGAGAACCTTGTCTTCGATAATGGCGAGATCACCGAGGGGCCGGCCCGGATAGGACTGTCCGTGCCGCCAGGTTACGTGACCCCCGAAGGGATCGAGGAGTTGCGGCTTGGCGCGGCCGGAGAGGTTGGGCAGGTCGCGATCCATAATATTGCCCGCGTCGCCCGCGACGAGGCGGAACAGCCCAGTCAGATCATCCGGCAGAACGGCACCGCGGCCTTCACCCTCGGGGTGTCGGCGCTGACGAACCGAAACGTGGTCGAAGTTGGCGCGGCAGTCTCGGCCCGGCTTGAGACGTTGAAGGCTGAGTTGCCGGAAGGTGTCGAAGTCACGCCGATCTACGAACAGCACGTCGTCGTTGATCAGGCCGTCTCCAGCTTTCTCCTGAGCCTTGCGATGTCGGTCGCCATCGTTGTCGGGGCGCTGATGATCACAATGGGCTGGCGCGCCGGCCTGGTGGTCGGCACGACGCTCGGGCTCACTGTGTTCGTCACGCTGTTCTTCATGTCGGTCTTCGGGATCGCGATGGAACGGATCAGCCTTGGTGCCCTGATCATCGCGATGGGGATGCTGGTCGACAACGCCATCGTGATCACCGAAGGAATGGTGATCGGCATGGCGCGCGGAAAGAGCGCGATAAAAGCTGCGGCCGAGACCGAAAGTTCCACGTCCATTCCGCTGCTTGGAGCCACCGTGATCGGGATCATGGCCTTTTCCGGGATCGGACTTTCGCCGGACTCCACCGGCGAGTTTCTGTTCTCGCTCTTCGCGGTGATCACCATCTCGCTGCTGATGAGCTGGATTCTGGCTGTTACGGTCACGCCATATCTCGGCATGCTGCTGCTCAAGGCGCCAAAAAAAAATACCTCGGATGATCCCTACAAGGGCGCGTTCTACGCGATCTATCGCGGGTTGCTCTGGCTCGTGCTGCGCGCGCGTGTGCTGGTTGTGCTTGTAATCGTGGGAATCACGATTGTGTCGGTGATGGCCTTCGGGCAGGTCAAGCAGGCCTTTTTCCCGGCGTCAAATACCCCGCTTTTCTATGTCGAATTCCAGATGCCGCAAGGGACCGACATCAACGTCACCGACCGTGAAATGAAACGGCTCGAACAGTTGATCCTGTCTGAAGACAAGGTGACCGACGTGACGACCTTGGTGGGGCGCGGCGCGAGCCGATTCATGTTGACATACAACCCGGAGCAGGCAGATGCCAGCTATGGCCAGCTTATCGTTCGTGTGGCCGACGCCGAGGCGATCCCGGCTATGGCCAATCGATTGAATCGTGATCTGCCGGCCGAATTTCCCAACGCGCTCGTCCGGGTCGAAGAGCTTGTCTTCGGCCCGCCCTCCGGTGCCGATGTGGCGGTCCGGTTCTCTGGTCCCGATCCGGTCGTTCTGCGCCAACTCGCCGACGATGCATTACGGATATACGAGGCCGCCGGCACAATTACCAACCCGCGCACCAATTGGCGCCAGCGCGAAATCCTTGTTGAGCCGATCGTCGATGAGTCGCGCATGCGGCTGGCCGGGGCCACGCGCAGCGCGATTGCCGATACCGTCCGCTACGGAACGTCGGGCTTGCGGGTCGGTGAATTGCGCGAAGGCGACGAGGTCATCCCGATCCACCTGCGGCTGCCCGCGACCGAACGGGACGGGGTTGACCGCGTTCGGGATCTGTCGGCCTGGTCCGATGGTGCTGGCACCTACGTTCCCATGGCCAACCTTGTGGAACGGTTCGAGCCGCGCCTCGTCGAGGCGCTGATTCACCGGCGCAACCGCGAACGCACCATTACTGCCCTTGGCGGTGCACGGGCGGATCTCACCGCCGATGAGGCCTTCAAAAGCGTGCGGGCCGAGATCGAGGCACTCCCGCGTCCCGACGGCTACAGCATGGAGTGGGGTGGCCAGTATGAAAGTTCAACCGACGCCCAGACCCGCCTTGGCAAACAGCTTCCCCTAGGCTTCCTTGTCATGCTGACAATCTCCATTCTCATGTTCAACAAGGTGCGCCAACCCCTCATCCTTTGGCTTGTCGTGCCAATGTCCGTGACGGGCATGGTGCTCGGGCTGCTTTTCACCGGCCTGCCTTTCACCTTCACTGCTCTGCTCGGCTTCCTTTCGCTGTCGGGAATGCTGATGAAGAACGCGATCGTTCTGGTCGAAGAGATCGACGTTCAGCGCGCAGAGGGTGTGGCGGATTACAAGGCAGTGATTGACGGTTCGGTCAGTCGTCTACGCCCTGTGGTGCTCGCCGCAGGCACGACGATCTTCGGCATGATACCCCTGCTGCCGGATGCGTTTTTCGCGTCTATGGCGGTGACGATAATGGGTGGCCTCGCGTTTGCCTCGGTGCTGACCCTTGTCGCCGTGCCGGTACTTTACGCACTTCTTTTCCGTATCCGTCCACCAAAAGAAGAAAGCACCGACTCGAAAACCGGAACAGCCTCTGGTTGAAGTGGTTCATGTGAGAACGGCGGTGCAAAATTAGACCACGGTAGCGCCGTCGTATTGGCGGTGCGGGCGGCGTAAAAGTCGTCCACTTTTTCCCTTCTTGCGGCAGCAGGGAGGGCGAGGAGATTTACACCGTGGAACTTTATCTGAAGGTCAGGCTGGCGCGCAGCGAGGGGATGAGCCAGCGGGATCTGGCGCGCCATTTCAACATATCGCGCGACAGCGTTCGCAAGATGTTGGCGTTCTCATCGCCGCCGGGATACCGGCGCACGAAGGAGATCAAGCGTCCCAAGCTTGATGGGTTCAGCGAGATCATCGACGGCTGGCTTGAAGAGGACAAGAAGTTGCCTCGCAAGCAGCGCCACACAGCGAAGCGGATCCACGAGCGGCTCAAGGCGGAACACGAGTTCACCGGCGGCTATACGATTATCAAGGACTACGTTCGGCAGCGTGAACGACGCACCCGTGAGATGTTCGTGCCGCTGGCGCATCCGCCGGGCCATGCGCAAGCCGATTTTGGCGAAGCGTTGGTTGTGATCGGGGGTGTCGAACAAAAGGCCCACTTCTTCGTCCTGGATTTGCCGCACAGCGATGCCTACTTCGTGCGGGCCTATCCGGCGGCGACGGCGGAGGCCTGGATGGACGGGCATGTGCATGCCTTTGCCTTCTTTGGCGGGGTGCCTCTGTCGGTTCTCTATGACAACGACCGTTGCCTGGTCTCGAAGATCCAGCCGGATGGGACACGGGTCCGCGCGACGCAGTTCAGCGGATTGCTGTCGCACTACCTGTTCCGAGACCGCTACGGGCGGCCGGGCAAAGGGAATGACAAGGGCAATGTCGAGGGGATGGTGGGCTACGTGCGCCGCAACCACATGGTGCCGATCCCCCACTTCCCGGATTGGGAGAGCTTCAACGCCTACCTTGAAGAGCAGTGCCGTGCCCGTCAGGGCGACACCTTGCGTGGGCACACGGAGATGATCGGCGTTCAAACTGGGCGAAGACACGGAAAAGTTCCGACGCCAAATCAGCCATTTCCCGATTGTATTGCATAAAACACCTCCACTCTGTGAGAGCCTCTCAGAAATCTCATTGGCACGACAGAGCAATATCATGCGGCCTTCTCTTGGCGAACTCGAATGCCGGCGAGCACAGACCGCGAAATCTCATGCCGTCGCGCTTTCTCGGCCATCTTCAAGCCTGGACCGTAGTTCTCCTTAACAATCCGGACCTTCTCGGCATCCGTCCAACGGCGACGGCGCCCAAAGTCGGAAACCGCCAAAACCTGAATGCGGGGGGCTTCGTGTGCGTCCATAAGGGCGTCCGGTAGCCTGAAAGACAGCATTCCCGCCAGACGGCCCTCGGCGCATGCTTACGCTTCGTCGAGTAGCAGCAGAAAGGCCATGTCATGCGTAAACACGATCACCTGGCGGCTGGCGCCCACTTCGGCCAAGCGCGCGGCAACTCGATCACGGTGCAGGTGATCAAGAGAGGAAACCGGGTCGACGAAAACGATGGGATGCGCTTCAGGGCATTGCGATCGTTCAACTGCTCAGTTCTCCTTTTCTTGCGGCCAATCCTCTGGGACCAATGCGGGGGGTTTAGTCCATGGTATTTCGATGAGTGCGTCCTGAAACCACTGATCACGAAGATTCGCATGCTCAGTGACGATCAATTGGAAGCCTGGAACATCGTCTTGGGTGAACTTCAGCAACAGCTCGAACAACCGGCGCACAGCATCGAGGTCGGCGTCGGCTTCCGTCTTCTGCACCGAACCATCGGCATCCCTGTATACCTGCTCGGAGGGGAAGTAGACTTGGGTTGGTTGGTCGATCAACAGGAAGCGCGGAATCGGACGGTTGTTCTGAGCCGCGAATAGATGCAGGGCGAGCAATGCTGACAGATGGTAGGCCAAATGGTTCTCGCCGCCGCCAGTCCTGCCCATTGGCACAGGACGCTCGGGTCGATCGAAGACGATTGTCAACTTCGGCAGGTTGAGCCGCGCAGGGTAAGGACCGAATTCGGCGTTGAACTTCTGGATGTATTGCGACACCTGTGCGGAAATGTTGTTGAGGATCGAGGTCAGGCGTTCGTTGCTGTCGTCAGCGCCTATCTGCTCCTCAAGCTGCTTAACTTTGTTGTTGAGACGGCGATTCTCCGATTCCAGTTTGGCAAGATCCTCATTCGGGAGGAGCGTTTCCAGGAACAGGCTGATACGGCCAACCACGCGCGCGGCCGCGTTGTTGCGGGTACCCATTTGGGCGATGACTTCGTTGGCTGAGATCGCCGCGGATAGCTCCGCTTCCTTCTGCTTGATATCGCCCGCGATCCCATCCGCTTTGCCGACCAGTTCGGCTAGGTAGGCTTCGAGCTTGGGGCGCTGGCCGGTGGCGATGCGTAACTCTTTGTCGAGCGTTTCCAATTCATTGAGCAGAACGACGGCGACCGGGGATTCCAGCGCCAAGTTTTGTTCGCTGAACGGCCATCGCCATTCGCCGCTGTCGGGGTTCTTCGGCAGTGCCTTGATTGAGGCCAGCCGGTCTATCTGTTCGGCGGCCTCATTTTCGTAGCCGCGCGCCCGCTTGGCGAACTGTCGTGCCGCGTCAATCCGGGCCTGCGTATCACGGCGATCCTGACGCAGTTGGGCCAGCTCATCTTCCAGAAACGAAACCCGGCTGCCGTCGTCGTCTGGCACGGTTTCGGGCTTCCACGACAGAGCCAACCTCAATGCGTCGATGATCCCGTCGGCATTCGGGTTCTCGTCGGTGTTGCCGATGACCCCGACTGTCTTGGCTTCCGAGTAGAGGCCGATAGCTTGTTCGTGCGACGTGTCGACAGCGTCGCGTGCCTGATCCAGCTTCTTGTTGCTGATCCTCAGATCGCGCTGCGCTAAGCGCAGCCTGGATTCCAACTCGTAGCGATCGTGTGACGAGACGCCAAGCAAGATTGGCAACGTGTCGCGGATCGCCTGCGGTTGGAACTGCTCGTTCTGGCGATAGAAAAGTTGATCTTTGTTGGCGACCAGCCCCTGCTTCTGGAACAGATAGTAGAACGTGTGCTTGACGTTCGCGTCGTAGCTAACTCTGCTGTGCTCAGGCGCGACTTCCGTGCGGTTCTCGGGAATGCCGAGCAAGCGCGACAGCAGTTCGACAATACTGTCATCGTCAGTGTTGACCGCCAGATCCTTGAACTCGGGCACCTCCAATTGGGCACCCCTTCGCAACATCGCCGTGCTGCAACTCGCGCCACCTCCTGGCGGGGTTGGCTTGGCAATCAGCACCTGTTCTTTCTCGAACTGGTAGATCACGGCAAACCAAGACACCTTGTCACGGATGATGCCTTCGGGGACGTTGAACGAGGAGCGTCCCATGCAGTACTCGATGATCTCGGAGAGCGCAGACTTGCCGGTAGAGGAGCGACCGGTGATGACGTTGAGCCCGTCTACCTTAAACCGGATGTCACGGCGCTGGCCGTCATGGCTGTAGATGTGGATGGATCTGATCTTCATGGTCGAATCCCGAAAGTCGCATAAACCGTCGCCCGGTCGGCAATGCGTGCAAATTCCTTTCCGACGATCCGAGCCACCTTCTGGCAGGCGACGGTTTCGGCGGTTCCATCGACGCTCTTGCGGACCTTCTTGGGTACGGTCTGGATGCGACCGTCGTCCGAGACGTCGATGCAGCCCCGTTCCATAAGCAGACCGAACCCCTCGAAGGCATACGGCAGCATCTGCGTGACACGGTCGGCGAAGCCCACCATGATTTGCTGGTTCTTCTCTGCGGTCTTGAGCAGGTAACTGCGTGGACTGCCGGCGATTATCTCGCGCGAATCCTTGTGTAGGCACAGTGGCAATACAAGCAGCGACAGCGAAAAGGGCATGCCGCGATCGTCTTCTTCCTCGTAGCCGTGCAGGGCACGGAACAGGACCAAGCCGCAGAATGCAGGATTGAAAAGGTTCCGAATTTCAAAGGGGCGCTGATCCCATCGCTTCACGAGGCGACCCCCAGGACATTGCCAAGTCGGTCGAGAAATCTTGGGTGCCAATAAACCTTGGGTCCGGGGGTGGAATCCGCCAGAATGTGAAAGCTGCCGCGAAGGACATAGGGCTCCGTCACCCGTGCGCGAATGCGTAGAGATTCGATCTTTCCAGTCTCAAATTCCGCCCAGTTGTAGAGAGTCGCGCCGGCTTCGCGCAGCGCATCCTCCGCACTGTCGTCCGTCAGCTTCTCAAAGGCGACGTCTTTATAGCGACCCCATTCATCGGTGAGGCGATCTTCGTACTCCTCGACCTCTCCCAATACGAGCAGATTCTCGCGGGCCCAGGCCGATCGTTGTTCGAACGCCCGATAATAATCCAGAATCGCGCTCCTGATCCGATTGGAGGAAATACCAATCTCGCGCAGTTGCGCCACGAACAGGCGTGGATCTGAATCGGTGTCAATCTCGTCGGCAGGCAGCTTTCCGCGGAAGGTGATAGGAAGGTTGTCTGCCTTGTATTCTTCGGCGAAGCTTGAGAGCTTGTCCGACACTTCGTAGCCGAAGATCCCTTCCGGTCTGGCACCAGTCAAGTGTTTGATCACTGCGTCGGTCCACCAGCCTTCCAGTCTCTGAAAGACGAACTCCCTGTGCTCGCGCCGGATGCTTCGCATGTGTTTGTCCCTTATGATTGTCGGGATGTCGACAATGCGCGGGCTACCATCGAGGATCAGGACGCGTTCCAGGAAGTCCTGCTTCTCTGAATCGCTAAGTTCATTGAATAATACGGCAATCGGCGTGATAAGTTTCGACCTCGACTTGCTGAGTGCTTCGTTGGCAAGCTGGGCCAGTGTTGCCGCATCACCCGAAGCGACTGGTCGATCCGGGAGGAGGCCAGCAAGGAAAGAGTCCGACGATACCGTGCCGGTGGTGAACAGGAAGAACCGCAAATTTGATGCAGCACGACCATCCCGCTTATACCGCAGCAGCCAAATATTGACGGACTTCCAGAAATCGGTCGACAGATCGGTTAACTTGTCACCGACTGCTTTGTGTTTGAGTGAAGCGAGGGACTTGCCACCGTCGGTAGCAATGAAATCGAGATCATCGTCCTTTTCGAGACAAACGGTCGTATCCTCCGGCAACTGAAGCAGGTGCAGCAGGGAAAGACGCGCCTGATAGATATATCCAAGACCTTGCTCGCCGGCTGAATACTTATCGGTATGCGCATTGGTCATAAGAAATTGCTCATGCTAATACCCTGTGCGCTGAGCCTAACGACGAACAAGCTGCTCTACTCTTTAGCCTGCCTGACGCCACCGTGGCCGAATGTGTAGACCAAATCAATGGGTCAGTTTGGCCAACCAACACGCGATATCTCGACAAGGTGCTGATGGAAATTTCGCGGCAGGGCTTGATTTGATCTCTATCGCCGCGCGTTAGAATGCTGATCCGCATGATGCAGAGCGACCGGCAGCTTCGTCCCGCATCGCTCCCGTCTGACCTTTGAAAATGCTGCACTGTGTATCGAACGGCAGGTATGGTGAATGCCGCATAGCAGCGAGGCGCGATCCTGAACGGCGGCAGTGGGCCGATCAACCCGGACACGGTGATCACGGCTACAGTTCCGACGTCTGCGGCTGAGACAGGTGACATCCTTTCAGCTACCTGAGCCCCCCGTCCACATCCTCCGACACCTCCTGCCGCAGCTTCGGCCCCTGTGCGAGGCGCCGACCGAGAGCTGAGATAAACGCCTCGTAGCGCTCCCCAGCCTTTGCCCGCGCCGCTTTGGCCGCGGGTTCCGGCAGAGCCGGTGTTGTCGCAAGCCAGAAACGGATGAACACCGCCAGGCTTTCGACGGAGATCCCGACATCGCGTTCCAGCCGGGTGATCCGCCTGTCGATTTGATCCAGGCGCCTGGCCAGAACCGCCTCGCGGCGCTCTGCGTCATCCGGGGAGAGAAAGGATGCGATCGCTGCCTCGGCCACCATCGATTGGGATCGATCACGCCGGGCGGCAAACTCCGCCAGCATCTGCATGACCTCAGGATCGAGGTAGACCGAAATCTTCGTCTTCTTGCGGCTGGTGGTCATGATCAAAGCTCCATGCCATCATCGGGATTGAGGGAGATCTGACGTGCAACACCACGCATCTGCTGCATGACACTGCGGTTACGGACGGCGCCATCCTCCTCATCCTCGGGTGGGTCGAATTCAAACTCGTTCTCGAGAAGCGTCTGCTTGTCGACCGGCTGAGGCTGCGCCAGCTCCGGCTGAAGACGGCGCTCTGACGCTGTCGGGTCCTCATCCTCCGGTCCCGTCTCGGAGACTGGCTCCAGCTCGACGTCCTGCGTTGGTACGGCCAGACCGCTCCAGTCATCCTTCCCCGAGGCGCCCACCTCCACCAAGTCGGGTGGCGGCAAGACCCGTTCGGTAAACCGCGAATCTTCGTAATACCGTGCTTTCGTCGCGCGGATCGGCGGAGTGCCTGCCACCATGACAATCTCTTCTGAAGGCGGCAGCTGCATGATTTCTCCGGGGGTGAGCAAGGCCCGCGCGGTTTCCGACCGGGACACCATGAGATGGCTGAGCCAGGGCGCCAGACGGTGCCCGGCATAGTTTTTCATCGCCTTCATCTCGGTTGCCGTGCCAAGAGCATCAGAAACCCGTTTGGCCGTACGCTCATCATTGGTCGCGAAGCTCACCCGGACGTGGCAATTGTCGAGGATCGAATTATTCGGGCCGTAGGCCTTCTCGATCTGGTTCAACGACTGGGCGATGAGGAAGCTCTTCAGCCCGTAGCCCGCCATGAAGGCCAGCGCGCTCTCGAAGAAATCCAACCGGCCGAGCGCCGGGAACTCATCAAGCATCAGCAGCAGCCGATGCCGGTCATCCTTGCCCTGCAGGTCTTCGGTCAGGCGTCGGCCGACCTGGTTGAGGATCAGGCGGATGAGCGGCTTG
Source organism: Thalassospira indica (assembly GCF_003403095.1). Classification (NCBI taxonomy): domain Bacteria; kingdom Pseudomonadati; phylum Pseudomonadota; class Alphaproteobacteria; order Rhodospirillales; family Thalassospiraceae; genus Thalassospira; species Thalassospira indica. The sequence goes on from NZ_CP031555.1 coordinate 4,466,462, forward strand.
GTGCGATTGATGTCAGATGGCGGCACCACGAGATACAGCGTGACAGGTCGCGCTCCCCCGACAATGTCGCCGATCCGCCAGTCGCAGCGGCGCGTGACCTGGGCGACGACAGGGTCGCGATAGAGGCCAAGGAAAGACATCGCCGTCGACAGCACACCGGAGCGTTCATTCTCGGATTTGTTGAGCAATTCGCGGGCGGCACTGGCGACCACGGGATGCGGCCCCGCCCCGCCCAGATGTGACGTCCGCATCATCGCGCGGAGTGTGGACTCCACGGGACGCTGCGGGTCGGACAGGAAGTTGGCGACACCGGCCAGCGTCTTGTCCTTCTCGGCATAGAGGACGTGCAGGATCGCACCGACGAGCAGGCTGTGGCTGGTCTTCTCCCAGTGGTTTCGCCGCTCCAGACTTCCCTCGGGATCGACGAGAATATCCGCGATATTCTGGACATCGCGAACCTCCCATTCCCCGCAACGCACTTCCAGCAGCGGGTTGTAGGCCGAAGAGTTCGGATTGGTCGGATCGAACAGCAGGACCCGACCGTGCCGGGCCCGGAACCCGGCGGTCAACTGCCAGTTCTCGCCCTTGATGTCATGAACGATGGCCGAGCCGGGCCAAGTGAGAAGAGTGGGCACGACCAGCCCTACGCCCTTGCCGGAGCGCGTCGGTGCGAAGCAGAGCACATGCTCCGGCCCATCGTGGCGCAGGTATTCCCGGTCATAGCGACCGAGGACCACGCCATCCGGATCAAGAAGTCCGGCCGCCTTCACCTCGCCCATCTCCGCCCATCGGGCAGATCCATAGGTCGCGACGTTGCGGGCCTCGCGGGCGCGCCAGACCGACATAGCGATGGCCACCCCGATAGCAATGAAGCCCCCCGAGGCGGCGATGATCCCACCTGTCGCAAAGACCGGTGGCGCGTAGGCCTCATAGAAATACCACCACCAGAAGATGGCGGGAGGATAGTAGACGGGCGTCCCGAACAGCACGAACCAGGGCGGGCCCAGCTGTGCCTGATAGCCGAGGCTCGCGGCCACGTATTGCGTCGCGCCCCAGGTGGTGGCCAGAATGATGAGGAAGACGATGGAGATCTGCCCCCAAAGGATTTTTGTTGCGGACATGACTGTCGCTCCTTTCCTGTGTTTTGATCAGAGGCCAAGACCGAGCTTGCGGCCGAAGTCCCAATCGACCCCGCCGTCTCCGCGCGCGACGCCGGTAACGTCCCGTCCGAGGTGTTTTTCGAGGGAAGGGGACCAGGGCACCAGCTGGAAGCCGAGCGCGCCGTCAGCTCCATAGCCCTCGATCATTGCAAAGCGCCCCGAAGCCAGCGCGAGACGCTGGCGATATAGGCCGCTGACGTAGTCGCCCGCTTCCGCCTTGTTGAACGGCAACCCGGTCTCCCCCGAGAGCTGCGCGCCAACCGCCTGCAGCTCCCGGTCGCGCAAGGTTCCGAGCAGGCGCCGGGCAAAGACCACTCTGCCGCCCCGCTGCTCGGCCAGCCCCTCCGAGGTCAAATGATCGCCCCGGGCGTCCAGGGCCTGCCGGACCTCGGCACCAAAGCCCTGGTCCGACAGCGCAAGCGGTTCCCGCGCGATGGCCTGCCGGTCGAGCCAGGTCGCCCCGGGCGCGATCACCTGCGCAGCGAGGTCCAGGTCTGACCGAACCGCCAGTGCGACACGACGCTGGCCGCGCGCATCGTCATAGGTGCGGAGTTCCACGATCGAGCCGGCGGCGCTGTCACCGGCAGCGTCGAGATGGGGCAGACGGACATGGTGGCTCCGGCCATCGACACCATCGACGACGGCATAGGCTGTCCCCTTCAGCTCGTCATCGAGACCCCGCTGGACCAGACGACCGATGACGGGAACATCGAGCCTCTCCGCGGCAAGCACAAAGCTCGAGGCCCCGCGCTCGATCCCCCGGTCCGTCAGGGCACGATGCATCCGCTTGATGATGTCGCCACGCTCCCCCATCTCGCGCAGGACTGCCTCGGCATCGTCCCTGATGTGCCATTGCGACTGTCCGATCTGGTCGGCGACGCCGAGCATTTCCAGCCGGCGCAACCGCCCGACCTTCAGTGTGTGAAACGCATCCGGCTGCCGATCCGCATCCGGCGCCATGTCGAGGATGCGCGAACGCCCTGCATCCCGCAGCAACTGACGGTCGAGCTGCGTCCAGCGCTCGGCCCCGATCTGTCGCTCAAGTGTCCGGCGGATGTCGAGATCGCTACGTGGGCCCAGTTCCTGGGTGATGAGATCCCGTGCCCTGTCCCGCATGCCCTCCTTGATGTAGTCCCGCGAGATCACGAGATCCTGGCCGTCGTCGCGCGTACCCCGAACGATCAGATGGACATGCGGATGGGCGGTGTTCCAGTGATCGACGCCGACCCAGTCAAGAGATGTGCCGAGATCCTGCTCCATCCGCCGGACGAGATCGCGGGTGAAGGATTGCAGGTCGGACATGTCCGGCGCGTCGTCGGGTGAGACGATGAAACGGAAATGATGACGGTCATCGCGACACCGCCCGGCAAAGGCCCGGCCATCGGCATCCTCCGTTCCGGGCCCGAAGAGCCTGGCCTTCTCCCCGTCCCGGGTCACGCCGTCCCGGCGCAGGTAATCGAGGTGGGCTCCGAGGGGCGCGGATTTCCCGCTGTGCCGGACCACACGCGCCTTGAACACCGCGCCGCGTGTGCGGGCGGTGATGAGGCGGTTGGCCTGAATGCTGGCACGCTGACCGCGCCCGAATCTGGACCGATTGCCCGTGGTGACGCGCCCGGCCCGCGAGACGCCACCGCCGGCCTTTTTCGCGGCAGCCAGAGCCTGTGCGATGAAGGGCCGGGCCTGCTGCGCCCGGGTAGAGCGGATACGCCCCGGGCGGATGCGGAACTCGCGATCACCGCGCATGGCAAATCCCCACACAGTGCGAAACTACACTGAATATCAGAACCTTAGGCACATCTCGCACGGTGCAGGCACGCGCCACACGGTGCGGAGCGCGGCAAAAACATGAACAAAAACAACCGCCCAACCGCCGCGCACCGTGCGCCCTTTTATCCTGCCATCCTTCGGTCGTGGTGCCCGCCACCACCGGCCGTCCCCTCAAACGCACTCCAGAGCACGATAGCATGCGAAGTGTCGTCGCGCGGATCATGGCCGGACCTCACCAGTCTCCGGATGGACGAAGAGGCCCTCAGATTGCGGGGGGAGGCCCGCCTGCGGCAACGCCGGGACGGGCGAAGGAGCGCCGCCGACCGTCCGGTGAGGCGACACAGAACCGATCGCAGACCCGCCGTCGTCGCGGCTGATGAAGATCGCCGCCTCACGCCAATCGAGCGGCCGGGCTGCAGCAACAGTGCCGCCCGATGGCCGCTCGCCAAGCAGCACGGGCGCAAGCGCAGCGACATAGGCGCGCGTCTCGGCCGGCAACGGACGATCCGCCAAACGGTATTCGTCGTAGCGGGCGGGACCGGCGTTATAGGCCGCCAGCATCGCCGCGACATTGCCATAGCGGTCCCACATCTCGCGCAGATAGGCCGTGCCCGCGAGGATGTTGTCACGCGGATCGTAAGGGTCTCGGCCAAAACCATGACGGATGCGCAGCCCGGTCCAGGTGTCGGGCATGACCTGCATCAGCCCCATCGCGCCAGCGGAAGAAACCGCACGCAGATCGCCCGCGCTCTCTGCCCGCATCACGGCCATGATCCAGGTCGTCGGAATGCCGAAGCGCTGCGACGCCTCGGTGACCTGGGCGGCGTAGGGATGCGCGGCGATTGCGTGTTCGGGCACACTGGTTTGCGCCAAGAGCGGCTGCGTGGCGGTGACCGGGATGAGGAGGCCGGAAAGAAGAAGGAGGAGAAGGCGGCGGCAGATGCCACCTCTCCCCGACGCGGGACGGGTGCGGGACATAATCATCGTCAGTCCCGCTCGTCGCGTTTCTTAGGGCGGGTCCAGTGCAGCCCCCACGCCCTGCCCTCCTCGTCCGACTGGAACAGGCGCGCGCGTATCGGATGCCGGAAAACCGGATCATCGAGCAGGACCGAAACGAAAGCCCCTGCGGTTTCGCCGGTGTGTTTCCAGCCCGCGCCAACCTCCGGACCCTCCTCGTCACCGAGATGGATGCGATAGGCGGGAGCTTTCTCGGTATCGACGGCGTCGGTGGGAACAAAGGTCAGTTCCAGGTCGAGAGAGAGCGTACGCAGTTGTCCGGCATAGCCAGACGGGGTGCGGGTGAATTGACCGATCTGTGGCATTGGAGGCTCCTTCCTCATGCGGTGAATGGGAGGCGGGTCGCTTGCGCGCCCCGCGATGGACGCGCGTCACCGCTCCGGCGCGTCCCAGACGAGGCGGCCATCGCCACCCTCGTCGGTGAACAGTGGACTGGCTCGGCCGATCACTGCCGAGGTGGGGAACGGACCGAAGTAGCGGCCATCGAAGCTGTCAGAGACCGCCGGGTTCATCAGGAAGACTTCGCCCTCTACGATGGTGCGGCAGCCCTGCCAGACGGGAAGATCGCGGCCCTGGCTGTCGCGCTCTCGCGCCTCCCCCAGGTGTCTGCCATCGACGGTGATCGCAGCGCCGTCACGGCAGATCCGTTGTCCCGGCAGCCCGGTGACGTGCTTCAGGATCGGCACATCGCGACCGACATAGCCGCGCGCGACCATGAAACCTGCAAAGGGTTCGGGCGGCATGACCGCGACCAGATCTGGCGCCGCGAGTCGGCCCACCGGCGCAATGGTGTAGAGACCAATTGGCACACTGGCCGAGGCGTTCCAGACCAGCCGTGGCGCAGTCGGAATGCTGCCGGCGATGACAGCGGCGAGCGCGGCAACCGTCACCATGATGTAGCGGGCGCGGCTCATTGCGTTCGCCTCTTCGAAAGCCTCACCGGAGCGTTCGACACGCTGCGCGAACCGAAGCTCACCTCCTGACGCCGGAGCCATGCGGCATGGCGTTCCGCCGTATAGGCGCGCGGCGCTTCGCCCGCCTTCATCCAATGCGCGACATGGCGCCAGTGGTCGGGATCGACGTCGGCAGGACCGATGCCGAGACCCTCGATGGCATCGACATGGCGGAGGACCTTCTCAACCTTGGGCCAGCCTTCGATCTTCAACAAAATCTCGCCACCGGGGCGTACGAAAGGCAGCGTTTGATAGGAGTTACAAGCCGCGATCGCGCGCACGATGTCGATGCGCGAAACAACGGTTCCATAGTCATTCGACGTCCAGCGGACGAAGCCAAATACGGCGCCGGGACGGAAAAAGACGATGCGGCGGCTGCGGTCGAGGATCTGCGTTCCGGCTTCTTGGCCGAACCGGATCCAGAACTCGATCCGCTTCTCCACCCAGGTCAGTTCTACGCGCGTCAGCGCGCCGCCGGAATGGGCGTCGAAAGATCCGTCTCCGGTCACGCCAGGGATCACAAAGCCGGTCATTGTGGTTCTCCTTCGGGTTCCGGGTATTCGCGCCCGAGCAACTCGCGCAGCATGTCAGCGACAGTGACGCCGCGGCTGAAAGCTGCGACCTTGATGCGACCGCGCAGGTCCGGGGTAATGTCGATGGTGAGCCGGGCCGTGTAGATCGCCGCCGCGCGACCGTGTGCAGATGGCGCCTCGCCAACCTTGATCCAGGTCTCGGCATCGACTGGCCGCGCGGCGAAACCACGCTTGTCATTGCGCCCGCTCATACCGCCACCTTTCCAAGACCGAGGCGCCCGATCTCAGATGTCAGCGCCGCGATCTCTCGGGCAGCATGCGATTGACGGTTGATGTCACTGGCGAGGCGACCGGTTTGCGCCGCATCTGCAAAGACGACGCGCTGACCAATCGTGCTGGCAAGCACTGGAGGATTGTGATCCGCCAGCGCCTCGGCGGTGTCCCGGGCGATGACGGTGCGCGCGCTGCAGCGGTTGAGCAGGAAGCGGGCGACAAGTTCCGGCCGATAAATGCGGGCCTCCCCAAGGAGGGACAGCATCTCGACAGAGGCCCAGCCATCGAATGGCGAGGGCTGTACCGGGATCAGCACCAGATCGGCGGTGAGCAGCGCTGAGCGCATGAGCCCAGCAACACGCGGTGGGCCATCAATAACGACATGATCGACTGTGCGGGCAAGTTCAGGGACTTCGCGGTGCAGGGTGTCACGGGCCAAGCCGAGGGTGCCGAAGAGCCGCGGCAGACCTTCGCGGGCGCGTTGCTGCGACCAGTCCAGGGCGGAGCCTTGCGGGTCGGCATCGATCAGGGTGACACGCTTGCCCTGTATCGCCAATTCACCAGCAATATGGAGCGCCAGCGTCGTCTTGCCGACGCCACCCTTCTGATTGAGCAGAGCGATGATCATTCGCCACCTCCCGGCAATTCGAGAGGAAGGCGGGGCGTATCTGGATGATCGGAGGCTGCTGCGACACCCTGATCGGAAGCCGTTCGCGGCACCGATGGGGCGACGGCTGCCTTCGTCTTACCGGCCTGGCTGAGGCTTTTTGCGGTGGCACGGATGAGGTTTTCCACATCACGCGCGCGCTCTTCAAAGTTAGACTCTTTGTTAGACTCTAAGTTAAGGGGGCGGTTTCCTATTTCGTTTCCGTGCGTTACCCCCTGTTTGGGTTCCTGATAGCACGAGTCTCCGGTTCCCGATAGCACGATAGCCCGGGTTCCCGATAGCACGAGCCCATTCACAGGTTTTCTACAGCCCGGAGTAGGCTCGAAAGCCAACAGCTTGCGGCCACCAACCTCTGTCTCGAGAAAGAGCGTGTAGCCCGGAAGCGGCTGCCGCCTGATGATGTCGCGAAGCTCGAAGGCAAACCGCTTGAAGGGCGACAGTGCCCCGGACTTCTGGTGAAGATGATGGAAGTCGAAACGCCAGCCATCCCGCTGCCGACCACCGTGCTTGCGCACCAGGCGATACAGCCAGCGGTCAAGTCCGCCGGTCAGGTCGAAATACGCCCGATCAATGGTGAGGACGAGCGCATTGTCGAGCACGGCCCGGTAGAACCAGTCGGGCACGATCAACTCGATGCCGTCCGGCCGCCCATCCCTGTCGCTGCGCTCCTGCCATTCGTTGATCCAGGAAAAGCGATGGCGGCGTCCTTCCGCCGGCTGCCGGATCGAGGTGGAGATCGTCGTCGACTGGAGACGATCCAGCGCCGCCTTCAGGCGCTGGTAATCCCGCGCACTGGTTCCGCGGCCGACATAGGTGAGGATCTCATATGGGGTGGCCGCCATCAGCCGGGAGGTGCGCAGCCCCGCGTCACGCGCCTCGACAATCTGGCTCGCCGCCCAGATCAGGATGTCGGCATCCCAGATTGTGGCCATGCCGTGATCGGGAACCGCTTCGACCCGGATGCTGACGCTGCCAGCGGCAAAGTCGATCGGTGCGACCCGTTTCGACTTGGCGAGAGAAAAGAAGGGATAGGCCATGAGGTCCTGCGCATCTCTGGGGGCGAAATCCCCGGGCAGCGCGCGGAACAGATCGAGCTGTCCGCGCTCGGAACGGGGTTTGCGTCCATCGGTCATGACGGCATTGCCGCTGCGTCAGCGCACGAAGCGGCGGGGCTGCGGCAGATTGGCGAGCGTGTGGCGTTTCGCCGGCAACACCTGCCCGCGCGGGTCGGATGTCGAGGTGACAGCGCCGCGTCCGACCCAGGCCTGCAGGTCCTCGATCGCATAGACCACGCGTCCGCCCAGCTTGTGGTACGCGGGACCGGTGCCATAGGTCCGGTGCTTCTCCAGCGTCCGAGCCGACAGGCTCAGGAACTGCGCGGCCTCCTTGGTGCGCAGATAGCGCGGGGGAAGTTCGGTTGAGATGGCGGACATCGGGCGTCTCCCTACTGTGTGTGACTAGTGCCGCGAAACAGCGGCTGATGACGGTCACGATGGCGAAGCGCGTCCGGTCAGATGCAGTGGGAAGGTAGCAGGGGTAAATCCGCACACCGCGGCGCGGGATCGCCGAACTAGAGGCGGCGCTGGTGGCGAAGGAGCTTGCGATAGCCGCCAGCGATCAGGTCACGCCCCTCGCGAAGGAGGCTGGAGACGGCAAAGCGGGCCGAGGAGACCTGCCATTCATCGCGGTCCAGGCGACCGGTCCGGAACAGGACCTCGGCGATCTGCTTCTGGGTCGCACCATGGAAGGCGGCGTCCGAGGCTTGAAGGACACGCCGGAGGCGCGCTTTTTGTTGCGCGGTCAGACGGGTGTCGCGGGGGATGGATCGACGGCGGTGCTGGTTCGCCAGGAGCCGCTGGATTGCCTCGATGCGGTCGAGACCCTCAGGGCCGAGAGGAACGGTGGCCACAAGCCTGTGGCGGGACCCAGAAGGGGCGACAAGATGCAGGTACGTCCCGTCCGGCAGCCTGTGGCGCAGGTGCTCCCCCATCGGGGACGGTCTGTCCGTCGAGGCGACGATGTCCTCGCTGAGACGATCAGCCTCTCCGCCAAGTGCCTCGGGGGCGGCAACGAGCACCACGGCACTCGTGTCGACCGCCGGACACCAGAACACCTCCGCTACGCAAGCGGGCAGCCCGGGTCGGATCGGGAAAGCACAACCCCCATCGACGGCCGACCTGATCCATCAGATCAACCCTCTCCGGGGGTTCTCCTGCGAGCTTCGCGTAATCATGCTGATATTCGGGATTGCGGCGCAGGCATTCCCAGCCGAGGTCCGGCGCGGCCAGATTATCGAGATAGTCGTAGGCGGCCTGGTCACGCCAATTCGAGCGATCAGGTTGCATGGCATCGCTTCTCCCCTAGGTTGATCATGAGAAAGGATTCCAAGAGATCAATCACTTGGGAAGCCCGCTACAAGGCATCAGGTGATGCGCACGGCGCATCACCTCCTCAGCCGGTTCGCCCCGCCGCCAACTGCCGATAGCCCTCGGAACTCAACCAGCGCGCGCGTTCAAGATGGGCGTCGTGGACCAGGCGCGCCCGCTCCGGCTCTTTCTGCGTATCGAGGCCCAAGATGATCTGCGCCGCTTCCTGCCAGCTCGCGCCCTCGTCTGCAGCATCGAGCAAACGCATATACTGCGCCATGTGGCGACGGTCATACTCCGTGACCACGCCCCCCTGCGGCGGCACACCCTGCAAGCTGCTGATCGTCACGCGCATCCCCACGGCGTTTGCTGCACAAACCTAACACAGCCAGTCGACAGTTTTGTGAGCACGGCGTTAGCGCAATTCGGCTCCCTGCAAAACCCGCCGGAAAGGTCAGGCCTTTGAGGCGGCCTTCGCCTGAACATGCATCACTCCAATCCCCTGGTCGGAATTCAGGAGCAGAATGCCATTCGCCTCGAAAGCCCGTCGGACCTGATCGCGCGTGGTCTCATAGACCTCGAGCCCGCTTTCGGATTCGAGGCGCTTGAGCGCGGTCAAAGATACCCGGGCCTCATCCGCAAGCTGCTCCTGTGTCCAGCCAAGAAGCGCCCGCGCGGCCCGTGATTGTCGGGCGGTGATCATGCAGATCACCTCCCATCCGGCCCGGCGCAAACGCCAGAACTACGACTATTATAGTCGCATAATGAAAATTCGCCACTAAAATTCTGACGTGTTTACATCGCGGTTCCGCTTTGGCCTTGCAAATTTCGGGAACTGATTCGGTTGCCCGGCTTGGCGGTCGGCCCCGGCCTTTCGACCGGGGCCTCGCGACGGCGTTATTCGCCGCGGCGACCGTTGGGGCGGGACCAGATCAGAGCGTAGCTCTCGCCGTCCTCGTCGTCGAAGAGGTTGGCGTAGATCGGGGCGGTGAAGCTCGGATCGTCCAGCTTGAGGCCCAGATAGTCGCGGCCCTCATTGGACCGCTTGGACCAGGCGGCACCGATCTCGGCGCGGCCGACCAGGACCCGGTGGCTGGGGGCGTTCTCGCCGGTGGCGCGGGTGTCGGGAACGATGCGCACGCCCTGGACCTGGACGCTGAGGGTGACGATTTCGCCGGTGAATTCGTTGCCGGCCTTCTTGAAGGTGCCGATGGTTGCCATTTTAAGTCTCCGTTTTCCGTTTCCGGGTCCGCACCATTGCGGCCCGATGGCGATCGACAGGCCGGAGACGACCGACGGCGCACCCCCGGCGTGCCGGGGGCCGGACAGCAAAGGCAGAACTTTCTTGTTCCGCGCGGAATGGCGGCTCTGCCGTCAGGGGAAGAAAGCTATGGCGGCGCTGTTGCGCCAAGCCGGTCGAGGCGTAGCCGATCTTCGGCCAGATCAGGCCATTGAAAGGGCCGTATGGAGCGGACATGGGACGAGCAAGGAACGGAGACGATGGCAACGGCGGATGCTCATCAGCCTGACCGGCAACGAATTCACCGGCGGATTTGCTTACCCGTGACAGGCCATGCGCATCACGCTCCAGGCGCCCCGCCCAACGTAACGCCCCCGATCACAGGTGCGATTTGCCGCTCGAACGGTCCATCGCCTCCACTGCACGACCACGTCCTCGATGCCTGCCTCGTGCCGATCCGCATACCGCCCAAAACCAGCATTCGAATGACCGGGATGCTGCGTTGCCACATTTGTCCAAACGTTCTTGCGATGAGTGGCGCAGTGAAACGCGCGTGATGGATGCCATAATGCCACGGGTGCTACAGAAATCATAAGACCAAGGGTGGTCCAGCTCACCACGGACCTCGGGAGTTCAACCGGGTCGAACTGGGCAATTGAAAGTGCGATGGCTACTAGCTGGTCAAATGATCAATGATCGTTCAGGTTGGAACAAGTGACTTTTCGAACAGGCATAAGAGGGCCGTCAAACCATGGGACAGACAGAAGCCTTCATCGACCGTGCCCATTCTGCGCCCTTGGCATACTATATCGATGAAAGCGGAAATACTGGCGACCTGACCAAGGCAGGGGGCGAAACCTATGGCTTTGAGCAGCGTATGTTCACGCTTGCCGCTGTGGGCTGCGAGCTCGACGATGCGTTCATGGAGAGGTTCAATGTCCTCAGGACAGCGCATCGCATGCAATCTCCAGAAGTAAAATCTCGACAAGCCTATGAACGGCCACAATTCGTCTCCGACCTTCTCGATCTGCTCGAGGAGCGCGGTTGCCCGATCTTCATCGAGGCCGTTGACAAACACTATTTCGTTATCGCGAATATCATAGATCGGATCGTCGTTCCCTATCTCGGGGCATGCGACGTCCAGCCGCGCTCGCTATGGATAAAGGGGGTAATGGCGGATCATATGGCGATTTATGGGCCGCCTGAGTTAGCCCAGGCCTTCGTCGCTTGCTGCCAGAGCCGTGACTACGCCGAGGTCCGCGACTTCTACAAGCAGATCATCCGGTGGGCTGAGACAAGCCGGCTTCCAACTGAAGGGGTTGCCGATGCTTTCGTCCGCTTTACCCGTGACAGCCTCAAGGATTTTCGAAAGCTTCCGAAGGCAAAGGCGGTGGAGAATGCACTGCCAATCCCGGACACCTCACCAAAGGGCAAGCTTCTATGGGTCTTGCCAAATCTGACATCCTTCACCCACGTTTATGCCCGGATCAACCGCTTCCTAGAAAAGCAGGTCTCGGGCGTGACGCTCTTCCATGACGAGCAGCTTCAGTTCGGAGACGTCTTGCGCCAGAATAAGGGGGTGATGGAGAGTTTCAACGCTCTAAACATGCAGCTGCCGCTAAAGACGGCGGATTTCGAGTTCTCAGCATCAGCGGAGCTGGAGTTCGTTTGCTCTCACGACAGCATCGGCATTCAGATTGCCGATGTCCTCGCTGGCTTTGTTTCTAGATACATCCAGCAGGCTGTCTGGGGTGGAATAGAGATGGATGCTAACAGAATGGCCATATTTAACAGAATTGTAGATACCGGTGAGCGCGAGCGAGGTACAGGGATGAACATCGTAGCCCCCGAAAGTCTGCTCCGTTTTCTCGGCATTTCGCCACGAGCAAATTATATATAACCGTCATTACGGAATAGAAATGTCCGCCCTTCTGGCGAAAAGGACACGGGATTGAGGAGGAAGTTGCAATGGAAGCGGTTGGCGATCTGGAGCGGGAAAGGCATCTTAGAAAAGCACCCAGGAATCTACCCGCCTCCCTTCGCAATGTCGTAGAATACCGAAAGTCCGGCCTCAGTCTGAACCACGTTGTCGGGTGCCCGCTCGATTGCGGCTACTGCGTACGGCATATGTTCGACAACTTCGAGATGAAGCGGCCCCACCTCGTGGTGGATGATGAAGAGGCTGTAAGCGCGTTGATCTCGCATTGGGCATTTGTTCCTCATGTCACCCCCGTCCAAATATTCAATCGCGCGACTGACCCCTTTCTGCCTCTCGTGAAGCAGCACATGCTGCACACTCTCGAACTGCTAGATGGGCATGGGTTTGGAAATCACGTGCTAGTAATCACCCGCTGGAAGGTCACGCCTGAGGATGCCGAGCGCCTTGAGCGCCTACGTCATCTCAAGGTCACGGTTCTGGTGACTTGGTCTGGCATTGCGGACCCTCGTCTCGAACCGGTCGATAGCGTAATCGCGGAAAGGTCGCTTGAGGTACTTTGTAAGCATGCCAGCCGTACAAAGAGGATCCTCTACTGGCGCCCTATAATAGCCGGTGTGAACGACACCGATGAATGTATCGCCAGGGCTAGTGCGCTGTCGCGCTTCGCAGACGCCACCGTCTTCACTGGCCTGTTTCATCGGGAGCAAATCCGCGCACACTTTCGCTCCGCAGGTGTCGAAGATATCTATCATGACGTGCCTAGGCGCAAGATCCTCCCGCGCGAGGTCGAGCAACACATCCTGCGTCGATACTTTGGCGCTCCGATTTTCCGCAAGACCTCTTGTGGTATCGCCTACGCGCACGGCGAAGCCGATTACAACGGTCATTATGGCATCCGGGAAATATGCGACATCTGCCCGCCGGACCAGATCAGGATCTGCGCGGCGGGGCATCGGAGGCCCTCACCCAACCGGCTGTCATCGCTCGTCCAGATGGTCGGTCTGGACCCTGGACGGATTGAAGTATCTGAAGGAAAGGTGATTGTTGAGGGCAGCACCGAGCAGCAGCGCTATTTCATCCAGCATTCCTTAGGGTTCCAGGTACATGATCGTACGCAGCCGCATCTGCCTGAGCGACACGGCCGCGCCGAGGAGGGCTGGAATTGAACGAGATAATGTGGGCTGTCGATGTAGAGGGCAGCGGAAAATCTCCCCCTGAGATCGTCGAGTTGGCGATCGCCGAGATGAAGGGGCTGACCCTGACCGGGCGCCGCAAGCATTGGCGCTTCAAGCCGAAGAAGGGCATCTCCCCGATGGCATCCCACATCCATGGCATCTGGGATGAGGACGTGGTCGATGCGCCCGATATCGAGGATGTGGCCGATGACGTCCTAATGTGGCTGGAGGACAAGGCCATCGTCGGTCATAATGTCAAAGTCGAGGTAGACATCCTCAGCCAGGCACTTGAAGGGTGGGAACCCACAGCGGCCTATGACACGTTAAAGATCGCGCGGCGCCTACTCCCCGCAGAGGAGAAGCACGGGCTGGAGTACCTCGGATCCAAGCTGGGCCTGAGCCCACGGGCTGAGAAAATCACCGGCGGGAACAGCCATTCTGCTCCCTTTGATGCGGTGTTGTCAGCTATCCTTCTGGACCACATGCTGCGTGACCGGACAGAGGAAGACCAGCGCGCGATTCTTGCCGGTGCGGACATTCTCGACAGCGCCCAGGGCTCGTTTCTATGAGACGCTCACCATTCCGCATTGCGGTCGCAGGAACGCATTCCACCGGCAAGACGACCTTCCTCACACGGCTGAAGGAGCTGTTTGAGCAGCGCGGGCTTGCCGTGGTCTACGTCCACGACAGCGCGGCCAATGCCAAGCAGAAAGGCTTCCCGATCCTTACGGACCACACCTTTGAAAGCACGGCCTGGCTGATTGCGAGGGCCATCGAGCTGGAAACCGAGGCCACCATCTCGGCAGACGTCATCCTCGTGGACCGTCCTGTGACGGACGCTCTCGGATACCTTCAGGCTGCGCTCCTGCACACCTCCAGGTCGATAGCACCGGCCCGCTTACAGGCACTGGAGAGGATCTGCGAGGCTTGGGCGCCCGAATACGACCTCGCTTTCGTTACGGTACTTGATCCATCCGTCGAACTCGGTGAGGGGCGAGACGGGGATGTGCTTTTTCGCGTGAGGGCCGCCGAGGAGGTGGCCCGAGTGGTCGATAGGTTCATGCCCGACCGCCACCTTCTTCGCTATGGCGGCGCGGACGCAGCGTTGGCGCTCGCCATCGCAGCTTTCGACGACCAACACCGCGGTGTCTGAATATGGCTCGCGAGCATAATGATCCTGCTAGGATCGCTGAAGACCGGGCGATCGCACTCGCGGGAAAGCGCCGCCTAGGCCTCGGCTGCATGGCGCTGACCGGGATTTATGGAGCCGTTGACCGTGAGCAAGCCGTCGCGACGATCACCGCGGCCCTAGATAACGGTGTCACGCTTTTTGACACAGCACCGCTGTATGGCAACGGCGCGAACGAAAAGTTGTTGGGCGAAGTGCTCTGCGGCCTCCCCACTACGACCATCGTCACCAAGTTCGGCCTCTATTCCGATGCTGGGGGTAGTTTATATCGCGATAGTCGGCCCGAAGCGATCAGGCAGTCTGTCGAGGCCTCATTGAGGCGCCTAAAGCGTGATCGTATCGACCTTCTACTCCAGCATCGTAGCGATCCCGATACGCCGGACGACGTAGTTCAGGCCTGCATCGAGGATCTGATCTCCGCAGGCAAGGTCGGCGAGTTCGGGCTCTCCAGCGTTTCTGCCGATCAAATCGCAGGGCGACCGATGGAACACACCCTTAGCGCTGTGCAAAACGAGCTGTCCTTGGTGACCGGCCAGAAGATCGAGGAAGTCGCTGCCACCACGGCGCGGGGGGCCTGCTTCATGGCCTTCTCCCCATTAGGGAGAGGTTTCCTAACAGGTTCAGAACCTTCAGAGCCAGATGATCTCAGGACATCAATGTTGGCTTTTGCGCAGCGCTCTACAAGCGGGCATCCGCATCGCGATGGTTCTGGTAACGAAATGGAGTTTAGGGAGTTGGTTTCCGCGCCCCAGGCGTTGGCATGGGTTTTGGCTCAGGGTGCCAACGTCGTTGCGATTCCCGGCTGTCGGTCCCCAAGCCAAGTTTCCGTGATTTTTGACGATCTCGATAGCCTTACCACGGTCCGTTTCCCTTTCATCCAAGACAAGATCGCTCAGAATACGTCAGACTGAAGGCACCCGATATACCCTGAGCTGAATCTCCTGCAGTTGGGGTCCTCTCCTTAGTGAATGAACGCATGATAGGTTCCCAAGAGCGGCCCCGGGGAATGGTGACGGCCAGCGCGGAAGAGCGGAGGTTGTGAGTGATGGCAACCCGATCGGGCTCCGTCAAACAGACAGGCTGGAGACTGCCCCAAACCTGTCGTTCCAGTGTGTTTCAAAGAAAGGCAGCGCTCACGCGCCGCCTTCCGCCAGGCGATAGACCGGGATGCCCATCTTGCGTGCCTTGTCGGCGAGGTTTTCCTGAATGCCGGTTCCGGGGAAGACGATAACCCCGATCGGCATGGTATCGAGCATCCGGTCGTTGCGCTTGAAGGGCGCGGCCTTAGCGTGTCTCGTCCAGTCGGGCTTGAAAGCGACCTGCGCGACCTTGCGGTTGTCGGCCCAAGTGGCCGCGATGCGTTCCGCCCCTTTCGGCGAACCTCCGTGCAGGAGCACCATGTCGGGGTGTTTGGCATGGACCTGATCGAGCCTGGCCCAGATCAGCCGGTGATCGGTGGTGTCGCCGCCCGAGAAGGCGATCTTCGGCCCGGCGGGTAGCAGCACCTCGTTGTCGGCCCTGCGCTTTGCGGCGATGAAGTCACGGCTGTCGATCATGGCCGAGGTCACCTGGCGATGGTTGACCCGTGATCCGGAGCGCGGCGACCAGGGCGTGCCGGTTGTGCGCAGGAAGAGGTCGGCGGCAGTGTCCCGGAAAGTCTCCATGCTGTCCCGGCGCTCGATCAGGTTTTGTCCTATGCCGACCAGGGTCTCCAACTGGACGGATTTCACCTCGCTTCCGTCCTGTTCGCGCTGAAGACGCTTCTGAGCCTGCTCGTTGTCGTCGAGTTTGCGTTCGATCCGCTCGACGGCGCGGTGGAAGGTGTTGACGGTGGACCACATGATCTCGTCTAGGTCGAAATCGAGGCTGGTGTCGGCCATGGTGGAGATCAGAGCATCGAAGATGTCGGCAACTGCGCCCTGGATGGCGTTGTCCTCGGGCGTGATCCGGGGATCGGCCTCGCCCTCGGCGGGACGGTAGCCATAGAGTTCGAGCTCTTCGACGACATGGCCGGTGGGAGACGTGCTGTGATCGGGGTCGAATTCGTCATGGGCATACATGGGATGTGTCCTTCGGCTGGACCGCGACCGTCGCGGCCTTCATGGCGACGACAAGCCCACGGGCGCTCCGGCCTGGCAGTCCGAGCCCTTTGGCTCAGGACCTTGATGGCAAAGCCCGGCTGATTTGCTTCGCGCTGTAAAGGCGGGCCTGCCCGCCGACGGAAATCAGTCGGGCGCCGCCATTGCTGGGCCGGAGCGTTTGTGGGCCGCTCGCCCTCTCAAGAAGGCCAAGGCGCGGCCCCCTTGCCGAGGTGCCGCAACCCCTTGCCCATGGCGGGATCGGTCATCTCCGAGCACGGCCCTCTCTGGATATTGTGCGCGCTATGTGAAACGGCTGACGTCCTCAGGGGCAATCTGCACCCGGATCTGCGCCCGAAGCGCCTCCAGGCCGAAGCTGACGAGATCGTCGTTGAAATCTCCCAGCATGGGCGAGAGCGTGATGGCCTCGATCCCGGCCTCGATGGCCCGGTCCACCAGGCTGTCCCGCGCGGCGTCACCTGCCGGATCCTTGTCGCGGACGATATAGAGCCTGCGCAGATGCGGCGGGAACAGGATAGCAGCGAGATGTCCGGCCGAGAGTGCGGAGACCGTCGGCATGATCGGCAATGCCTGCCGCAGCGAGAGGATGGTTTCGATCCCCTCGCCTGCCGCCATGACATCCTCCGCCTCGCCAAACCGGACGGCGTTTCCGAGCAGGTCTCCCATTGCCTTTCTCGGCGGATCAAGAGGCGCCTTGCCAGAGCCGTCACGTTGGAGCCAGGTGCGATGCGCGCCGGTGATCTTGCCATCGAGGTCGGTCACCGCGGCAATCATGGCGGGCCATGCCTCTGTCGGCGCATCGCCCTCGGGTCGCCAGTAGCAGGTCGGATGGAACCGCAGGTTCGCGGTTCCGCGTAAATCCGTAATGCCGCGTCCGCGTAAATACGTCTCCGCGAGGCTGCCGATCAAAGGCTGCGTTATGCGCCAAAGGCGACGGGCCGCCTCGGACGATCCCGATGGTGCTGGCGGTGTTTGAGCCCTGCGGGACTGAGGCTCCAGTTCAAAATGCGGCAGGCTGAGGAAGCGGCGCGCTTCTTCAGCAATATCGGCGAAATCGATGAGGCCAAGGGTTTCGCCGATAACGTCGAGCAGATCGCCATGCTCGCCGCTCTGAGCATCGGTCCATTTGCCGGCAGCCCCTTTACCAGCCTCCGGCCCGGTCAGACGGACGAACATTGAACGGCCGGGAGTGTTCCGTACATCCCCAACCTGCCAGTAATTGCCCTGTTTGCGCCCATTCGAGAGATAGTGGCGGCACACCGCCTCGGCCTGGCGACCGAGACGCTGCGCCAGTTCGGAAGCGTTGAGACGCGCCATCACGCAGCCACCCGCTCGGAGATGCGCTCGACGGGGAAGCGGTCGAGCAGTTTGCCGATGATCTCCGGCCCCAATGCGCCCACCGGCACGAAGAATCGTAGCTTCCAGGAGATGATCTCGCTGAAGAGACCATAGGTTCGCAGCCGATCGCGCATGGTATCGGTGAAGCCGGTGAGCTCGATCCGGTTGGCGCCCATGACCCGGACGCGTCGCAGTTGCAGCCCCTCGGTGAGATCAAGGATCGTGCGGCCTTCGATCAACGCGGCATAAGCGGCATCCGGCGTCAGGCTGCTGGTGACGCCACTGGTCGAAGCATTGGTAGCCCATGCCGGCGAGACCCGGCGACCGATGATGCGTTCGCCCTCGTCGGTCTGGAGCCGATAGACCCGGGAGGAGTCCTGCGGCAGGCGCTTCCAGATCGGCAGCAGAAGCCCAGTCACCATATGCAGGATGCTGTCGGTGAACTCCGGCACCTCTGCCAGTTCCGCGTTCCAGGCCGTGGCGAAGGAAGCCTGGTCCGCCTCGCCCCAATGGGTCTCATCCATTGTCCGCATGGGGATGCTCACCGCTTCCATCGGCCGGATCAACCGCACACGGCGCTCGATCTCGCCATCATCCAGCATGACGCTGGTGGTGGGGATCTGCACGGCGGCGCGACCGGATCGCTCGTTGATGAGCAATCTTGCGCGGGGATCATCCAGTTCCGCCAGGGCTGCATTGAGCGTGACCGGCTGATTGCGCTTGCGCTCGGTGAGCGTCAGGAGCCGCGTTTCCGCGCCGGTGCCCGGATGGGTGTGGATCACCTGCCGGTCGGTGACGATGAAGCTTTCCGCCTTCAGCGTTTCCAGTCCCATGTCATAGGTGCCGGATGCAATCGCCCCGTCGATCCGCGCCTGCAGGAGCTGTTCGAAGGCCGAGAACAGGATGCCCTGCAATTCGATGGTCAGCGCCAGCAGGCGATTGAGGAAGGTGGTGATCGGCGGTAGTTCGTCCTTCACACCATTGCTGTCCATCAGCTTCAGGCCGGTGGCGGATTCAAACCGTTCCAGCGAGCATCCCTCGACCTTACCGCGCACAATCAGCAGATAGAGCTGGCGCAACGCATCGCGGGCATAGGCGGATTCCAGATTGTCCTCGGGCCGGAACAGCCCCTGACCGCCGGTCTGGCGCTGGCCGCGGGTGATCGCGCCCAGCGTGTCGAGGCGGCGGGCGATGGTAGAGAGAAAGCGCTTCTCGGCCTTGACGTCCGTGGCGATGGGTCTGAACAGCGGCGGCTGAGCCTGATTGGTGCGGTTGGTGCGGCCCAGCCCCTGAATGGCGGCATCTGCCTTCCAGCCCGGCTCCAGGAGGTAATGCACGCGCAGCCGCTGGTTTTTCGCCGAGAGTTCGGCGTGATAGCTGCGCCCCGTGCCACCCGCATCCGAGAACACGAGGATGCGCTTCTGGTCATCCATGAAGGCCGAGGTCTCGGCAAGATTGGCAGAAGGTGCACGGTTCTCGACCGCCAAACGCGCCGATGCCCCGTCGCCCTTGCGCACGATCCGGCGCGAGCGGCCCGTGACCTCCGCCACCATATCCGTGCCGAAGCGCTGGACAATCTGATCGAGCGCCCCCGGCACGGCGGGAAGCGAACCCAGCTGCTCCAGCATCTCGTCGCGCCGCGCTACGGCTTCGCGGCTTTCGACCGGCTGACCATCGCGGAAGACGGGGCGTGACGAGAGGTTCCCCTCGCCATCGGTAAACGGCTCATAGAGCTGTACCGGGAAGGAATGCTGCAAATACGAGCCAACATATTCCCTCGGGGTGACATCGACGGAAATATCGCTCCATTCCTCGGTCGGGATCTCGGAAAGCCGCCGTTCCATCAGGGCTTCGCCGGTCGAGACGATCTGGATGACGGCGGCATGGCCCGCTTCCAGATCGGCCTCGATGGACCGGATCAGGGTCGGGGTTTTCATGGAAGTCAGCAGATGGCCGAAGAAGCGCTGTTTGGTGCTCTCAAAGGCCGAACGGGCGGCGGATTTGGCCTGCCGGTTCAGCGTTCCCTCGCTGCCGGTGATGTTGGCGGCTTCCATTGCCGCGTCCAGATTGTTGTGAATGACGGCGAAAGCCCCGGCGTAGGCATCATAGATGCGGCGCTGTTCATCCGTGAGCTGATGCTCGATCAGTTCATATTCAACGCCATCATAGGAGAGCGAGCGGGCGGTATAGAGGCCGAGGGATCGCAGATCGCGGGCCAGCACTTCCATGGCCGCAACGCCACCGGCTTCGATCGCCTCAACGAACTCGGCGCGGGTCTGGAACGGAAAATCCTCACCGCCCCAGAGGCCAAGGCGCTGCGCATAGGCGAGATTGTGAACTGTGGTGGCGCCGGTCGCCGAGACATAAACCACGCGGGCGTCGGGCAGCGCGTGCTGAAGCCGCAGGCCCGCACTTCCTTGCTGCGAGGCGGCGACATCACCGCGTTCTCCTTTTCCGCCACCGGCATTCTGCATGGAATGGCTCTCGTCGAATATGATGGCTCCATCGAAATCGGACCCCAACCATTCGACGATCTGCTTGACGCGCGAAACCTTCTCGCCCCGGTCGTCGGAGCGTAGCGTGGCATAGGTGGTAAAAAGGATGCCTTCCGACAACGTGATTGGCTTGCCTTGCGGGAAGCGTGACAGAGGCGTGACAAGCAGCCGTTCCATGCCGAGCGCCGACCAGTCGCGCTGCGCGTCCTCGATCAGCTTATCGGATTTGGAGATCCAGATCGCCTTGCGCCGACCGCGCAGCCAGTTGTCGAGAATGATGGCGGCGGACTGGCGTCCCTTGCCAGCGCCGGTTCCATCACCGAGCATGAAGCCCCGGCGAAAGCGGATTGATCCCGCAGCATCCTCGGGCGCAGCGCTCACATTGTCGAAATGCTCGTCCACGGTCCATGCGCCGGCGAGATGATCGGCATGGGCTTCACCGGCATAGATCACCGTTTCAAGCTGGGCGTTCGACAGACGCGCGCAGATGTCAGCGGGCAGCATGGGCCGGTAGGAGGGCTTCGGCGGTGCGACCGAGGCCATGGCGGCGGATTGCACCAGTTTGGTCGGATGCGGCTGCGCGCCAGCAATGCGCAGCGATTGCAGCGCATATTCCTCATAGATCGCGTCGGACAGGCGAGCGCCTTCGGGTGGCGTCCAGTCCACGGTCTCATAGGCGAGTTCGACGCCCTCGGGATCTTTGGCGGGAGCAGCGACAGGCCGAGCAGCAGTCGCGCGGGCCAGATAGCCCCGCACGGTTTTCGGCGCGGCGGTCGAAGCGGGAAAGACGATCTTCGGTAGTGATACCGGCAGGCGCTGCGGGACCAGCGCCTCGATCCATCCGATCAGCGTGGCTACATCGGGGGCGATTCCCGGTGAGGTCGGAAAACTCGCCGGATATTCGGCGGGTAATTTGTCGATCACGGTCAGCCGCGTGTCGATCGTGGTGCCGTGCTTTGCATAGACCGCGCCATCGACGGCGGCGCTGAACACCACGCGACCACGGGCCTGCAAGCGGATGAACGCGTCCCGCCATGCCGGAGCTTCGGGGCCAAAGCCAGCGCCGGTGATCGTCACCAGCCGACCGCCCGGAGCAAGACGGGCCAGCGCCGAGGCGACATGGCGAAGCGCAGCATCCGCCATCCGTCCCTCGACATTGGCCATTACCGAGAATGGCGGGTTCATCAGCACCACCGACGGCACGGCCTCCGGTGCCAGATGATTGTCGATCTGGGCGGCGTCGCATCGGGTGACGGGACAGGCCGGAAAGAGGGACGAGAGAAGATCGGCGCGGATCTCGGCGAGTTCATTGAGGATCAGCGAACCGCCGGCAGTCTGTGCCAGGATCGCCATCAGGCCGGTGCCAGCCGAGGGCTCCATCACCCTATCATCAGGCGTGATGGCGGCAGCCGTCAGAGCGGCAAGGCCGAGCGGGATCGGCGTCGAAAACTGCTGGAAGCTCTGGCTTTCCTCGGAACGCCGGGTCTGCGTGGGCAACAGCGCCGCGATCTTTGCCAACACGGAAATCCGTGCAGCCGGAGACGCGGCTTTACGGAAAAGCGCCTTTCCGTATTTGCGTAAGAAAAGGACGGTAGCGACCTCACCGGCCTCATAGGCGAGCTTCCAGTCCCAGGCGCCGGTAGCGTCCGACGCGCTGAAAGCCGTTTCCATCGCACCGCGCAATGTCACGGCATCGACGCGCTGACCGCGTTCGAGATGGGGGAGCAGATGATTGGCCGCAGCCAGGATCGCTGGCGCAGCCGCCAGCGGCGTGACCGGATCGGCCACGGGGAAAACCATGTTCATGTCGGGAACCTCAGGAGAGTGGGAAGGACAAGCCCGGACGGCGCTCTCTCTCTCGACCGCCCTGACCTGACCACTTCCGGCCCACCTCTCACTCTCAAAGCGCAGCATAAAAAAAGCGCCCCGACCGGACGGCGGGGCGCTTGGCAGTGTCTTCCCGGGATCATCCGAAGCGGCGACCGGCTTCGGTAAAGGTGTATTCATTGGCAGCGATGGTTTCATCGACCACTCCGTCCGAGGACAGATAATCATATTCGCGCTCAAGCTGGCGGTAGAGCCAGCGGGCCAGATCGCGCAGCGCCTCGATGATCGTCTCCTCGGTATCGGCGGTCATGTCCTGCCCGGTCGGGCTGTCGCGCTCGGCCGAGATCGACATGCAGTATTCGTGGTAATAATGGCCGCGATGACTGACTTCGGCGCGAAGCTGGTAGAAATTGCGCCGCTGGACCGTCTGCAGGGCATCGGCGATGCGATGCAATTCGGTGTCCTGTGGTGCGTGCTCCCGAATAAGGCGCGGAGCATCCTTCGGGTAGGAATACCAGGATTCAAAGCACGCGCCGTCCCCCTGCGAGGAAAAGCCCCGGAACCAGATGCAGGGGTCTTGCCGTGTGCCGCCGCCCATCAACCGGACGGTTCGGGTCTTGAGGTTCAGCCCGAGGATTTCCGCAATACGCTGGAAATCCTCGTAGACGGTATCGTACCAGTCATAATCTAAGCCGCCCTCGCGATACCAGGCGCGAGCCTTCTCCCTCGCCGCATCGGACAGTTCGTCGAACCGATAGACGGTGGTTTCGATGATGTCAGGCATAGGGGTCGCCTCCGTCCAGCACAGTGGACAGCCAGCCATCGGTATAGATCCAGTCCACCGTTTCGCCGGTAGCAAGATCAAGGACATGCGCGCCGCCGCCGAAGCCGTCGATTCTCGGCCGAGAGCAACTGTTTGCGTATTGAAGGCCCTATAGACCCGTCAGACCAAACTCGGTGGCGCAGCGTTTGACGAACTGGATGACATGCTCGGGATCGCCGGTGACGTCATCACCCATCCAGAGCTGAGTGCCACCATGTTCTGGCTGGATGGAGAGCACGAAGCCGTCCGATGGCGGATCTTCGGCGGCAGTGTCATCCGCCAGTGCGTTGTAGAGATCGAGTGCGCGGGCAGCGTTTTCGGGGGTGCCCACGTCAAGCAGGCAAGAAAAGTGCGTGAAATAGTCGGCCATGATGGTCTCCTGAGAAGACATCGCCCGATGCACGACCGGGCCGAATGGGTAAAAAATGATGAAGCTCATGCGACCTGTGGCAGGCGGAGCAAATCAGCCGCGGCGTCGCGCCAGAAGGGATCGACCAGTCGGGCCTCCAGCGCAGCGGCGCGGTAACGCAGCCGTCGCGCCTCGGCGGGATCTGATGCCCGGAATGCCATACCGCGCAGGCGGCTGGCCTCGGTCACGATCCTGCGTGCCTCGGCATCGGATGCGACCGGCTGTTGCCAGAGGATAATGCCGGCGCGGATTTCACCGGCGAGGACCAGGCGCTGATCGCGGTCCTGAATGAGCATGACGCGCGGCTGGAAATACGGAAAGCTGTCCGGCCCCGTGCAAATATCACCGCACGACAGGCGCAAGGCCCCGGCCTGAATGGCCTCTTCCGGTGATGGGCGTTCCCCAAGCGAGATCACGCGGTCAAAGCTATTCGCCGCGTCACTGGCGTCATAGCTGGCCACACCGAGGCACGAAATGCGCAGCGGCAGCTTTTGCGACCGATAAAGCGCGGGCAGAACATCGGCCGCCAGAATATGACCGATGGAGCGGAAGGTTTCGGAACGGGCAAACGTCATCGGGATCACTCCATGACGGGCGCCGGTGAGCCTCTCTCTCCGGCCTTCAACCCGTCACGGCCGAACGGCCCACACTCTTCCTCTCTGACCGGGCTTGTTCCCGGTTCCGCCGCCGACGATGGGGGACCATCGTGAGGCGCCGACGGCCCGAAGCGCGGGTCTCCGCGCTCGGGCCGTCGGGGATGAGGCGCTTTCGCGCCTTACTCCCACGGGTCCAGCTCCAGCTTCACCATGTCGTCGTCGCCGTCGAACTCGGCGGCGGGGCAAGCGGCGTGGGTGCCGTCTCCGGCCTGGAACACGACGATCACGACCATCAGAGTGGTGGCGAGGCTGGCGGCGAAGGCGGTGGCATCTGCATAGGACATGGGTTCCGGCTCCTGTCTTTGGAGGCGAGGGACCATCCCCCGCGCGACAGGTGCCCGAAGTGTCTGACCGGATCTGCAATCACCCGAGGGCGTTCGGACTTTTTCCGAATCCCCGAGGGCGGCACGCGAAGCGTCAAGCCGACCCCTTCGGGGTTGAATGTCAAAGAGACGGATCGGACCAAGGTTTGCGAATGGAAGCGGGGTTGGTTTTTCGCATCTGACAGGTGCCGGATATCCCTTGCAGATGCTTCGCCCGGCCAACCCTTGCCGCCGCATCAACAGAGGAACCGCGTTACAAGCCCGAGACGGAACCGAACCCATGGCACGCGCCTTCATGGGATGACGGGGACATGGTGAAGTTGGAACTGGAGCCGCCGCGTGACCCTCCGCCCCCTGTACACGGTATGACGGTCATGCGACCTGACCGTTTGATGGACGGAGGTGCGACAGTGGTTCTGAAGGCCAGGTCACAGCGCTCGAATGATGTAAATACAGGGCGATCCGCCGGGCAAAGCCCCGCAACGCGCACCTGTGGGCACAACAAATATGCCCATGTGCGACTTGTTTCGATCACGCCGATCTTTCCAAAACCGCGAGAGTCAATTAGGATTCGACGAAAAGACAGACGACTGGGGCGACGCGGTGTCAAATGCGAAACAGATACTGGCGATGCTCAGAAGCCAGGCGGAAGGCGATGAAGAACAGTTCTTCTCCATCGCGCTTCAGGTTGCGGCTGGCGAGGCGCGCCAAGGACACCGTGCGACCGCAGAGGATATCCGTGCGGCAGTGGATGCCGCACGTTCACAGCGCGGCACGCGGGCGTCTGTCCCGATCGCCTTTTCTCGACCCCGTGGAGACCTCGACAGCCTTCTCGATCTGCGGGACCCGCAGATCCATCTTGCCGATGTGGTGCTGAATGCAGACGTGAAAGGTCATCTCGAAGCGGTTGTGCTTCAGCAACAGCGTCGGGATTGGCTCCGGGAACATGGGAAGACACCGAGCCGCCGCCTCCTCTTTGCCGGACCTCCGGGATCGGGGAAGACGATGACCGCCGAGGCGCTCGCGGGCGAACTCCATCTTCCTCTGTTCGTGATCCGCCTAGAAACCCTGATTACGCGCTTTATGGGGGAAACGGCCGCCAAACTGCGTCTGGTTTTCGACGAAGCGCAGAAGCGCAGAGGTGTTTATCTCTTTGATGAATTCGATGCCGTGGGCAGCGACAGGTTGGCGACGAATGATGTCGCGGAAATGCGGCGGGTACTGAACAGCTTCCTGCAGTTCATGGAAGAGCCTTCTGCGACCGACAGTGTTCTGGTGGCTGCCACGAACCACCCCTCTCTTCTCGACCGCGCGTTACTACGGCGCTTCGATGAAGTTCTGCAGTTCGAGATGCCATCAGCAGATGAAGTGCGCGCCATTATCAAGGCCCATCTGTCGCCGATGAAATATCCCAAGATCAATTGGAAAACCATTGTTGCCGCGGCCACCTGCCTCAGTCAGGCGGAGATTGTCCATGCAGCAGAAGAGACCGTGAAAGCGGCAATCCTTTCAGAACGAAATCAGATTTCCACCGCCGATCTGACGCGCGAACTTCGCAAACGCCAGGCCATGAGAACGGTGTTCTCTGAAGAACAGGGACACATTGGCTGAGTACGAGCACCGACATATCGACCTGAGCGGTCTTTCGACTATCCGCAATTACAAGTCCCCAGGCAGTAGCGCCCGACAACGGCCGCTTCAGCGTATCCGTGAGGAACATGGGCAGCGCATTGTCGGCGAGCTGGAAGCCGCCTTCGAGGCGTCTGATCTCGGACGAGAGGATTTGGGGGCACCCGAGGGAATTCCAGCATCGGACGGCGTCTACCTTGAGGTGGAGCTCGCACCCTCTGTGGGGCCGACCACGCTGGAGAAGACGCGCGAGGGGACACGCCAGGGCGCCGTCACACTTTCCGAAACAGGCGCCCGTCGCATCGCCCTCTTCGTCCCTGACGAAACCAGAGATGTCTTTGAGGCGGTTTTCAGGGATTACGCCTTTACGGAAGTAGACGAAGGTGCCGAGGCCCCGAAGAAGTCCCGCGTCGAGCCTGTCGAGCATATCCGCGCCGCGCGCTTGCGAACGTTCTGGCGCGACGATCCTCTGGCTCTGCCCGATGATCCGCAGGCGGAAATGTGGTGGGCCTTATGGTGTTTTGCCGACCGCCTCGAACGTGTTGAGACCAGCGCTCAGCGGCTCGGCCTGACCGTCGGGGGAGAAGACAGCTGGCTGCACTTCCCCGAAGTCGTGGTTCTTCCAGTGCATGGGCGCAGAGCAGCGATCGAGATGCTGCTGTTTTCAACGGGAGGCATTTCCGAGATCCGGCGAGCGAGCGATACGCCGACGGTATTCACGGATGAACTCGAGGAGATGGCGAACGCGTTCGTGGATGATCTGGCCGAAAGGATCACCTGGCCAGGCCGCGACGTGCCCGCGGTTTGCCTCCTCGATACGGGTGTGAACCGCGGCCATCCGCTGATTGAACCTGCCCTAGCTCCCGGTGACATGCACGCTGTGCATGCAGATTGGGGGGTGGATGATGATAGTCCCAGCGGGCATGGATCCGGAATGGCCGGGCTGGCGCTCCACGGCGACCTGACAATGCCGTTGGGAGATGCGTCGCATCCAATGCTTGCGCATCGCCTCGAGTCCGTCAAAATCCTTCCGCCGGACGGCTTCGAGCAGAATGATCCCGGCTCCTATGGTGCGATCACAACCTCCGCCAGCTCGCTTCCGGAGATATCGGCTGCCGAGCGGCCGAGGGTCTTTTGCATGGCCGTGACGAATGAAAACCGGTCGGGAGCGGAGCCAACGGCTTGGAGCTCTGCTCTCGACCAGATCTCGGCGGGCGTGGACGCAATCGAGGAAGGCCCGGACCATATTCGGCGCCTTTTCGTCCAGGCGATCGGCAACATCGCGGACAGCTCGCGCGCCGAGGACATTGCCGATGGCGACGCGTTTCCGGGAGAAGATCCTGCACAGGCATGGAATGTCCTAACGGTCGGCGGCACAACTCTGAAATCAGAAATCGCAGAAGCCGGTTACCGAGACTGGCGCGGATGGTCTCCTCCCGGGGACCGCAGCCCCTACAGTCGGACGAGCGCGCTTTGGCGCGCGGGGCAGTCACCGATCAAGCCGGAGATCGTCTTTGAAGCTGGAAACCGCGCGCTGAGCAGATCAGGGCTCGAAGCACTGTCCGGCCTCCCTTCCCTCTCGGTGCTCACCACGGCGAAATCGATCGCTCCGCATCCGGTGACACCGTTCTGGGCAACCAGCGCAGCGACAGCGCAAGCGGCACGGCTTACGACGCGGATCATGGCTGAGCACCCGGAGTATTGGCCAGAGACCATCCGCGCCCTGACCGTGCACAGCGCCCGGTGGACGCCGCATATGCTTACGGAATTCAACGCGACCGCGTCAAAGTCGGACAGAAAGGCGCTCGCAAGAAAATACGGATACGGGGTACCGGATGTTCGGCGCGCCCTTGCTTCGGCCCGCGATGATCTTGCGTTGGTCGCCGAGCAATATATCCAACCGTTCCGGGTCGAGAATGGCAGCGTGCGCTTCTCGGATGCTCATGTCTACCGCTTGCCCTGGCCCCGACAAGTCCTTGAGGATTTGGGCGACCAGCCTGTGCGCCTCAAGGTGACGCTCTCATATTTTGTCGAGCCGAACCCAAGCTTTGCAAGCGCGATCGATCCTGCCCGATATCAGTCTTTTGGGCTGCGCTTCGACCTCAAGCGGGCACGCGAAACTGACGGGAATTTCCTGCGCCGGGTGAACAAGGATGACCGTGGCGAAAACGACCCTCGCCCTATCAACGAAGGCAATGACGGCTGGTTCTTCGGACCGAAGTCGATCTCAGCCGGCTCCATTCACATGGATATCTGGGAGGGCAGCGCTGTCGAGCTCGTGGAGCGCGATTTCCTCTATGTCTACCCGATCTCGGGCTGGTGGCGAGAAAGGCGAGCCCTGGGGCGAGCGGACAGCAAGGCCCGTTATGCGCTCGTTGTCGGCATCGAGACCGCGGAGGTCGACGTCGATCTGATGACGCCCATCCAGACCGAAGTTGCGGCGTTGCTTCAAACTGGAGTTGATATCGAAATCTAGTTTGTGTTCTTGCTGAGACGACATGCTCTGTTCTGCGAGCGCCTTTGGGTCATTAACATCTGACATCACGGGCAAAATGACGCCTTTTACATCTAGGCTACATTTCGCAGGCCTTTAGGCGCCAGACTGACAGCGACAACGAACAGTAACGGTCATCCACCCTGCCTCGCCGCCCATTGCAGGCCAAGCGCATAGGCCCCGGCAGCACTCACCAGCGCCCCCACCAGCACCGTCAGCGCAAGGATCGTCCAGCTGATCCAGTCCACGCCCAGAATGAAGAAATTGTCATTCCAGATGCCCCAGACCGGAATAGAGGGGCGCCACAGGTGAACTTCGGAGAAGGCCGCGCCGACCAGCAGACCGTTGATCATTGTCGCAACGCCCGCGCCCTTGCCGCGCCACAAAAGCGCCAGTGCGATCAGGCTCGGTACATAGACGGACACATTCACCAGCCAAAGCTGCGCGCTGATGGTATAGCACCAGTTCGCGGCCTGCCGAACGTGATCGCTGTCGTGGATAACGATCATCGCAATCATGGCGATATTGGCCCAGAGAATGGTTTTCCGGGCGCGGGTGCTCAGGACTTCTGAGCGGGTTCCATCCTGTGTCGCACTATCAGTCATGGGCGGGCCTTGCAGGTCAGATCGGGCTGAGGCAGATCAAGTAGGTCGGCCCAGACGGGCGCGCTCTCTTTGGACAGGGCTTCGATATGTTTGAGCGCGGGCAGACCGTAGTTGGCGGGATCGAAGATGCGAAATTCGGCATCTGAGGAGGCAAAGACCTCCGCATAGCGTCGCACCGCAACCGGCGGGACGACGACATCGTCGGCGGCGACGCAAATACGGATGTCCTTGCCCTCGATGCTGTAATTCGGCTCCGGCAGGGTGACACCGATGTCCGAGGCGTAGAAATCGCGCCGGGTGCACCATCTGCGCCACTGCCAATAGACACCGGCGGGCAGATCGGCCCCTAGCGACAATCGTTTACCCGGCATATAGCCCGCAAGGGCGGTCGCCACGGGGCCAAGCGCGAACCAGAAGGCTAGAACCTTGGGCCGGTAGCTCCAGGGATGGTCGGTATAATGTCCGATCCCGGCTCCGATGGTGGTGATCCGCGTGACGCGGTCGGGCAGGTTCTGGAACGGAAGACCAAGCCCGCCCAAACTGTGCCCGAGCACCCACAAGGGGCCTGTCGGAGCCAGTTTGGCCAGCGTATCGAGTGCTGCGGTCTGATCGTGCACGGCCCAATCCGCGAAATTCGCCTGACTTTCGCGCATCGGTCGGGTCTGGGACGCGCCGAAGTCTCGATAGTCATAGGTCAGGACATTGATCCCGCGCGCGGAAGCCCAAGCGGCGAAATGGCGGTAAAAGCGCTGCGGCACACCAGTGGCCCCGTGCAGCAGCAGACTGGCCCGGGGTGCATCGGATGCCGGATACCAGGTCCCGATAAGTGTGGCTCCGTCCGCCGGAATGGTGATTGTCTGCGCGGCCTGTTCCAAAACTCTCGCTTTCCTTGCATTCTTCCTCTGTATTGGACCGACTGGTCTACGCAATCAATAGACCAATCGGTCCAATGGCGCTATCTGTTTTGTCATGAGTGACCCAACGTCTCGCGACAAGCTGATCCGCACCGCCTCGAACCTCTTTCGCCAGAAGGGGTATTCGGGCGTTGGTCTTTCGGAGCTTCTCAAAGAGGCGGGGCTCCCGAAAGGGTCGCTCTATTACCATTTCCCGAACGGCAAACAGGAATTGGCCGAAGCCGCGACACGCTGGGCCGGGGCGTGGCTGGAACGGTTGCTCGATACGACCTTCGCGCAGGCCGAAAGCTTTGACGAAGGTGCGCTCATGGTCTGCGACGCCATTGCCTCCGAGGTGACGTCGCAACCTCATGTCCCGGCCTGTCCCGTGCTCAGCATCCTGCAAGCCGCCCCGCTGGAACCGCGTCTCCAGATCACCGCGCAGGAGGTCTATGGCAGCTGGACGAAATGTATCGAGAAACACGCCAAACGGTTGGGTCATCCCCGGCCCAACGACGCCGCCTTTTCTTTGCACTGCAAACTCCAAGGGGCGTGGATCATCGCCTTTGCCCAGCAATCCAACGCGCCCTTCGCCCAACTGGCGCGAACATTAGATCAAAAGCTCTGATGTCAGACCTAGGGAAGCACTTATCATTTTTGATATCTGCGGGCATCAGGGTTCTCCAAAGAAAAAGCCCGGTCACGAGGACCAGACAAGTTGCGGAAACGGAAGAGATGAGGCGGGGCAGCGAACGCCGCCCCACCTGAAGATCATTCGGCGGCGACCATTGGCTGCTCCTCGTCCTCCGTGGCGTCTTCATCCTCGCCATCGCCGGCAAGGAATTCAGGCAGATCATCCGCCTCAGTGTTGACCCCGGCATCCATCGCGATATCGGCATCGCGATCCACCATGCGCAGCGGCTCCGGAAGCCAGCCGGTTTCGGCCAGCAGGCGCTCGGCTTCGGTGGCCATGTCGCTCTTCTTCAGATGGTCGATGAGCTGGGCCGCCCGCTCGCCAGCGCCCTCGCGCACTGCCTCGATGATCCGAGGCTTTGTCACGCGGCCGAGATAGTTGGCGACGGTCGGGCGCCAGCCCACCGCCACCATGTCGAGGCCCGTCGCCCGCGCCAGCCGGTCGGCCTGGGACAGGCGCAGGTCGAGCCCGTGCTGGCTGACGCCCATGCCGCCATAGGGGTTGGGCTTCTCGTGCAAGGCGTTGACGCCGAAACTGACGCAATGGGCGAGCAACTCCATCCGGGTGTCATCGTCCTGATCGACCAGCCAGTCCCAGAGCGCAGCATCGTCAGCGGGGATATGATCGCCCCAGCGTTCATGCCGATCCTGGATGGACTTCGCCGAGGCGCTTTCGCCCAGATCGTCGGCCTGTGCCGGGAAATGAACTTCCCGGACATGGGCCTCCAGGCAACCTCTGGTGGAATGCGGCAGAAAGCAATCGGTGACCAACCGATGCAGGAGCGCCGTCATCGCCACATGCGGGTTCATCGCCACAACGTCCCGGAGCGCCAGCGTGCGGTGCGCGGTCAGTTCGCTGACGAGCCGATCGGGCAGCGGCCGGATGGTCTCAAGCTCTTCGTCCTCCTCGGGTTCGGTGGCCGTACCACCCACCGTAATGACAGCGCGCTGCAAACCACCGGACTCGCCGCCCTCGGGAGAACACCCATCGGCACCCTGCCCTTCCTGACCTTCCACCGCCTCGTCGTCGGCACGGATATAGCCGCGCTCGACGGCGAGTTGGCCGTCGTGACGAATGCTGAGGAAGACACCGGCACGGGCCATCTGGTCCGCGTCATACCGCATCGGACGGGCCTCGAAGGCCTCCAGCGCCTCCTCGATCTCGCCGAGGCGAGCATCAACCTCGTCGGGGAACTCGTCAGCCTCAGCATATTCCGCCTCCAGCGCGTCGAACTCGTCCCGCAGCTTTTCGCGCTCGGCGCGTTCGTCATCGGTCAGATCGACTGTGGTGCCGGTCAGGCGACGCAGGCCACTGGTATGGCCATAAGGGAAATCCGCCGCGACCTCGATCCACTTCCAGCCCTCGGCGGCGATGGTTTCTGCCTCTGCCTTCAGCTTCTCGCCGACCAGCCGGTCGAGCAGCACCGGGTCCTGGAGCCAGCCGCCATCGTCCTGCTGGAAGAGATCGCGCAGCACATAGCCGCTCGCCGCCTCATAGGTCTCGATGCCGACGAAGAGAGCCCGCTTGTCGGAGGCCCGCACCGTGGTCTCGGTTAGCATACGCCGGATCGTGTAAGGCTCCTTCTGCCAACCATCCTTGATCGCCGCCCAGACCTGTTCCTGCCGGGCATGGTCGTCGGAGATTGTGAAGGCAATGAGCTGTTCAAGCGTCATGCCGTCCTCGGCATAGATCTCGAGCAGCGCCGGCGAGACCGAGACCAGGCGCAGGCGCTGCTTCACCACCTTGGCATCGACGAAGAAGGCGGCGGCGATTTCCTCCTCGCTCATGCCCTTCTCTCGCAGCACCTGGAAGGCGCGGAACTGGTCGAGCGGATGCAGCGGCGCGCGTTCGATATTCTCGGCGAGTGAGACCTCGTCGATCAGGATATCGTCTCCGGCGTCCGAGACGATGCAGGGCACCGGTGCGGTCTTGTTGAGGCGCTTCTGCTTGACCAGCAGTTCCAGCGCCCGGTAGCGGCGGCCGCCAGCCGGCACCTCGAAAAGGCCGGTTTCCTGCCCCTTGGCATCGAGCTCGGGCCGGACATGCAGGGACTGGATCAGCCCACGCCGGGCAATGGACTCGGCCAGTTTCTCGACCGAAATGCCGGCCTTCACCCGCCGGACGTTGGACTGGCTGAGCACCAGCTTGTTGAAGGGGATGTCGCGCGAGGACGACAGGGTGATTTTCTGCGTGGCAGTGGCCATGTCAGTGTCTCCATGACGGACGCCGGGGAGCCTCTCTCTCCGGCAACCAGCCCGTCATGAAACCTCCACCCTCCTTTCCCTCTCATGGCCGAGCCGCATATGAACACGCAGACCCATCAGAACTCACCGCGGGCACGCAAGCTGATCTCCCGGCCAGCACCGGTGATGATGTGGTCGTGCAGCATCACCCCTAGGGACGCACAGGCATTTCGGATTTCCTTCGTCATCGCGAGGTCGGCGGCTGAGGGCTCGGGATCACCGGCCGGATGATTGTGGACGATGATCAGCGCCGAGGCATTGAGCGCCAGGCAGCGCCGCAGCGCCTCCCGGGGATAGACCGGGACGTGATCGATGGTGCCGATGGCGAGGCACTCGTCTGAGATCAGCCGGTTCCTCCGGTCGAGATAGAGGGCATGGAAACGCTCCACATCGCCCCTGATGGTGAGGGCACAATAATCGAGCACCGATTGCCAGGACGACAGGACAGGGTTTTGATTGAGGTGGCGCAGCAGGATCTGCCGGGCCTCGTAGACCACGGCTTGCTCTTGGGCGGAGAACCGCAGCGGCTGCGGTTCGATGGCGGGTGTTCTCGTGTTTCGTGTCATGGTGCTGTTCTCCGACGGGCAGTCGGCCGGGCGCCGAACTTTCACCGTGTCACGAGGAGAAGCGCCGCCCTCTTCCTTCGAAGAGAGCGGCGCCGAAGCTGAAGAGCGTGGATCTCAGGAACGCCGGGGCTCCGCATCGGGGCGTGTCCCGCCTGGCAGACGGCCCGAGCGATAAAGCAGGCGCTCGGCATCG
This sequence comes from Thalassospira indica, assembly GCF_003403095.1. Taxonomy (NCBI): domain Bacteria; kingdom Pseudomonadati; phylum Pseudomonadota; class Alphaproteobacteria; order Rhodospirillales; family Thalassospiraceae; genus Thalassospira; species Thalassospira indica. The sequence goes on from NZ_CP031555.1 coordinate 4,500,028, forward strand.
CGAATGCTGCCGGCATCGCGGGCGGCCTCGGCCCAGACCGAGATCGGGAAGTCCCCCGTGAAGAGCAGATCCCGCTCGATGCCCATGCCGAAGGGCAGCCGAATGTAACGCAGTTCGTTGAGGCTCCATGAGCCAAGTTCGGGGTAGCCAATGTCGGCCAGGCCAAACATGATGTCGCCGTCCTCGTCGAGCTCGGTCGCGAGCCAGACACCGGCGCCAAAGGGATTGAAAAATTTCACGATCGGAATGTGATCCTGATCGCGATCGCGGCCATTCGCCAGCAAACGGTCACGCTGTGTGTCGGTCAGGAGGATCATGCCGCAGTCCTCCCTTCCGTCGGGGTCTGCCGCTCAACATCGGTGCCGGCGTCGGGCAGATGGGCCAGCAGCCAGTCGGCCGCCTTGCTGGCCTGCGAGGCGGCACGCACGATGGCCCGCGAATCCTCGCGCATCACCTCCAGCCAGGAGCCGATGTAATCGGCATGGCGCACAGTCGGGACGATCCCGAGCGAGGCGCAACAGAACGCGCTCGAAATCTCGGCGATCAGTTCCTCGAAGGCGTATTTCTTCGTGCCGAAAGCGCCCGAGAAGTCCCGCCCCAACCTTGAGGCATGGCCCGTTGCGTGCCCCATCTCGTGCAGGGCGGTCCTGTGCCAGTTGATCGGCTCAAAATAAGCCTGCGGAGGTGGCACCTGCACATAATCCTGCGAAGGGACATAGAAGGCGCGGTTGCCACCGATCCGGAAGTCGATACCGGTCGCGGCGATCAGTTCCTCGACCCGCGGCTCGATCAGCCCGGGCGGCGGTGGCGGTGCCTCGACGGTGATATCGTCGGGCAGACCCTCGCATTGCGCCGCGTTGAACACGGTGAAGCGCTTCAGGAACGGGATGCTATTGGCGTCTTCCCCGGTCTCCCGGGCGCGGCGCTTCTCGTCTTCAGGCGTGAAACGGTCGGCGTAGACGACGGTGGTGCCGCGCTCGCCCTTGCGGACATTGCCGCCGAGTGACAGCGCCTGGCGGAAGGTCAGCCAGTGCTGGGTTGGATAGCCCTGCTGGATCACGGCGCCCCAGAGGATCAGGACATTGATCCCGGAATACTGCCGGGAGGTGGCCGCGTTACGCGGCATGGCGAGCGGCGCCTGCGCCGCCGCCGTCCCCCAGGGCTGGACCCATGGCAGCCGGCCGTCCTCCAGCTCGGCGATGATCTTGTCGGTAATGTCGTCATAAAGGTTCGTTCGCGGGCCGCTCTTGCGGGCCGCGCGATGCTCCATGGTCATCGGAATGATCTCCGCGACGGGCGCCGGAGGCCTCTCCTCCAGCCCTCAACCCGTCACGGAAAACCCGCCCGCACTCTCACTCTCAGGGGGCGTTGCGGGGCCTCCCCGCTGATGGGGGTGTGTCGGCAATGCCAGTGCCGACCAGGGAGAAGGCTTTCCCCTCCCATCCCCTTCCAGATCGCGACCTTCTTGGTTCCAATTAGCGACCCATTGACTTCCAATCAGCCGAGACAGATAGTTCCAAATGTCGGAGACTAGAGGACGGGATGTTCAAGCGGTTTGTAGAGCGCCGGGCGGAGGAAGCCCTTTCGGATACGCCCGTGGTTCTCATTGTAGGGCCACGGCGGGCTGGCAAAACCACGCTCGTCAAGAAGATGGGGGAAGCCGGCCGCACCTATATCACGCTGGACGACCAGACCGTGCTGGAGGCTGCGCGGTCCGATCCGGCCGGGTTCATCCGGGGACTGGATAGGGCCATCATCGACGAGATTCAACGCGCGCCCGACCTGCTGCTGGCGATCAAGAAGACGGTCGACGAGGACTATCGTCCGGGCCGATTTCTCCTCACCGGCTCAGCGAATGTGCTGACCTTGCCACGGGTCGCCGATAGTCTCGCCGGCCGGATGGAAACGCTCGAGATGCTGCCGCTGGCACGGGCCGAGATCGAGGGCAGGACGCCGACCTTTCTGGAGCGTCTCTTCGAGGGAAAGCTGCAAAAGCCAAGCAAAGCGATCGTCGGCGACGATCTCGTCCACTCCGTCCTGCTCGGCGGCTTTCCCGAGGCGATCGCCCGTGAGAGCGAGCGGCGCCGGCAGGACTGGGCGCGATCCTATCTCACCTCGGTTCTCACCCGCGATCTCAGGGACATCGCAGAGGTCGAGAAGCTGACCGAGCTCCCGAAATTCGTGCGTTTGCTGGCCGAGCATTCCAGCCAATTGGTCAACTATTCGCAGTTCGGAGCCAGCATCAATGTCAGCCACAAGACGGGACAGCGCTACGTCGGGCTGCTCGAACAGGTCTTTCTGATCGCGACGCTGCAGCCCTGGTTCACCAACGCGCTGAAGCGCATCGTCAAAACACCGAAGCTATATTTCCTCGATTCCGGCCTGCTGGCGAGCACGCGGGGCCTGACCTTCGACAGGGTGAAGGCGGATCGCGGGACGTTCGGCGCCCTGCTGGAAAGCTTCGTGTTCTCGGAAGTGCTCAAGCTGACGACAGCCTCGGACCTGCGACTGACACCCTATCACTTCCGCGATCGCGACATGCGCGAGGTCGACATCGTGCTGGAGCGTGACGACGGCATGATCGCCGGCATCGAGGTGAAGGCGAGCGCCACGGTCAAGTCCGGCGATTTCGCTGGGCTGCGCGCCTTGGCCGAAGCCTGCGGAGACCGCTTTGCTTTTGGCACCGTGCTCTATGACAGCACGGATGTTGTGCCATTTGGTGACCGGCTGGCTGCGGCGCCATTGTCCTGTCTGTGGAGTTGAGCGGATGTGCAAAGATTGCCGACTGATCAACCTTCGCGATGCAATGATCGTGGGAGGCCTACGTGAGCCTGTATGAGAGGTGGTGCGACGCCACGAGAGAAAAAGACAAACGCAAGTACTACTGGACCTATGTCGAGAAGCATGGTGGCCGCGATGAAATCCAGGGGGACTTGGCTGAAACGATCCGTTCGCATTACGACCGACTGGAACGCATTGCGGAGGACGTGGACCGGCTCGGATACAAGGTCGCCGCCGAGATCCTCAGCGAGGCGATGCCTCAGACGTCCAAGGGTCGTTCGGGCGATCTCGGCGAAATTCTCGCGACTGAGCTCGTCGAGGAGGAGATTGGCCTGCGTGTCCCTGTGCGCCGTCTCCGCTACAAGGACGGGCGCAACATGGCCATGCGCGGAGATGATTTCATCGGGGCCGGGTATGACAGTAAAGGCGAGAAACTCTGGCTCCTGAAAGGGGAAGCTAAGAGCAACAAGGTACTGGGAAAGTCAACGGTCACGAGCGCCCGCAAGGTACTCAACCGCGATAGCGGTCGGTGTACGCCGGACTCGCTGCTGTTCGTTGCAAACCGCCTGCTGGAAAGCAACGACCCGGACGACAACGCACTGGGCCGCAGCCTTCGCGACGAGGTGGGCCTGAAGTCTCTCCGGGCGGATCGCATCGATCACATGCTTTTCACTATATCGGGCAACGGTCCACACGCTTCGTTGAAACAGGATCTCGAGGCGACCGGCAGCAATCGAGACCAGTATGTCGTGAACATTCACGTCAAAGACCACCAGGACTTCATCGCGGCCATGTACCAGGAGGCGGAAGATCTTGGAGACGATTGACGAGCTGACAACTTTCCTGACGGACGCGACCGTCGATGGCATCCTCGGACGCCTCCTGTATCGCGGCGCGGCATGGTCGCTGATGCGCGAAAACGGTGTACTGCCGCCGAATGCGCCGCCGCTCGGCGCGACGATCGAAACGGATCTTGCGGAACACGGCTTTGCTTTGCTTAGGGGCGCAATGGCGCTGCGTGCTCAGGCCGGCACCTCGGACCTGACCAGTAAGGCATTCGAGCGTGCAGCCAATGCCTTCGAAGCCCTTGTTCGCAATGGTGATGCGGGGTCGCCTGATCGAGGCTTCCGCCGCACCATCGCTGCCGCAGCCTATCATCTCGCCGGATTTTCAGCCGTTGCCTATTCGCTCTTCAATGAGACTGCGGGCGATCTCAACACCTCACCCGGCGAAACAGCGATCCAACATCTGATCCTGCGCGATCTCGGCCAATTGCGCGGCTTCGTTCGCGAGTGGCTGGACAACGACGATCACAAGGATGAGCAGATCGCCGAGATGCTGCGGGGTGAAAAGCCCGATGTCGATGAGGTTCTGTCGACCATCCTCAACACGACGATCTGCCGGGCGCTGGCGTATTTTGATTTCGCGCTTGAGACGGGCGAAGCCGAGCCGATCGAGACAGCAAGGGCATTGCTCGACGCCGCGGTCAGTCTTGCAGACAATGCGGAGAATGTCCCCCTGTGGTGGATATCGAACCTCTGTCGCCACCTTATCGATGACCTGTGGCAGCATTCCCTGCACGAAAGTCTGCCGACCGAGCCACCGGAGGGAACGGAGGAAAAATACCCGGACCTGCGCAGGCTATTCATCTCATCGCTCTATGCTCGCAAGAATTCCGAGGTGGAGTTGTGGCCATCGCAGCGCGAAGCAGCCCGGCGCTCCACCGACGTCACGGACGATCTGGTTGTCGCCTTACCGACCAGCGCAGGCAAAACGCGGGTAGCCGAGATTGCCGCGTTGATGACCCTGTCGTCGGCGCGCCGGGTCCTGATCGTCACGCCGCTGCGTGCGCTGTCCGCACAAACCGAGCGATCCTTCAGAAAAACCTTCGCGCCCCTCGGCTTCAGCGTCTCCTCACTTTACGGTGCCAGCGGCCTTTCGGCAGGCGATGAAGACGCATTGCGCACTCGCGAAATCATCATCGCGACACCTGAGAAGCTCGACTTCGCACTGCGAAGCGACCCATCTCTGATAGACGATGTCGGTCTCATCGTCCTCGACGAAGGCCATATGATCGGCCCGAGCGAGCGTGAAATCCGTTATGAGACGCTGGTCCAACGCCTGCTTCGGCGCTCGGACGCGGAGAGCCGTAGGATTGTCTGTTTGTCCGCCATTCTGCCCAGTGGCGAAGAGCTAGACGATCTCACGGCATGGATACGCTCCGACGAACCCGGCGCGCCGGTGCTCTCAGACTGGCGTCCGACCCGACAACGATTTGGCACGCTTACTTGGCGGGGCCAAGACGCACTGCTTCGCCTCGATCTGAATCGCAATGGTCCGTTCATCGATAAATTCGTAGTGCAGAGACCGGCTAGAGGCAAAGAAAAACTACCCTATCCGCGCAAGACGTCGCATCTCACCTTGTTCGCTGCATGGGAGTTCGCCGGCCAAGGTAAGAGGACGCTGATCTTTTCAACCCAAGCCAATTGGGTCGAAGGCTTCGGCAAACAAGTCGTTGACCTCTGCAAGCGTGGATATTTGGGCTCGCTGCTGGAGGATGAGGCACCGATTGCCCGCGCTCTTGAGGTCGGCAAGGAGTGGTTGGGAGAAGACCACCCCGCCGTTGCCAGTCTGAAGGTAGGTGTCGCAATCCATCACGGTCGGCTTCCGAGCCCATTCCTGCGCGAATTGGAAACGCTGCTGTCCGAGGGCGTCTTGAAGGTCATCGTTGCATCGCCGACGCTCTCGCAAGGCCTCAATCTCAACGCTGCAGTTATGCTGGTGCCGTATCTGGTCCGCAGAGGCGAGAAGATCAAAGGCGAGGAGTTCGCAAATGTCTCCGGGCGAGCCGGCCGCGCTTTCGTGGACGTCGAAGGCCTCATCGTTCACGTGATGTTCGACAAGATCAAATGGCGAGAAAGAGAGTGGCGTGAGTTGGTTGCCTCCGCCAAGGCCCGCACACTGAAGAGCGGCCTCATCCAAATCGTCGCAGAGATCCTTGAGCGCCTGGCCCGTGAAGGCGTTCTGGAGCGCGATGACGCATGGGAATATCTCGCCAACGCCCGCGAAGCCTGGAGATCGCCCGCGGAGGAAGCCGCAGTCGCCGAGCGCTTGGCGGCCGGCGCGGAATATGACGCAGATGACGGTGAAGATGAAGGCGGTGATGACGAGGGGGAGACAATCGACGAGGAACCGCTTTCGCAAATCGTCGAACGTCTCGATGCGACTGTCTTCGGATTGATTGAAGCGCTGGACTCCGACCGGGCGGATCTGCCAACGCTCTTGGACGAGGCGCTCAAAGGGTCGCTCTGGGCGCGCCAGATAGCCCGAGAAGACGAGGACATCGCGCCATTGCACAAGAAGGTGTTCGAGGCGCGCGCTGAACTCATATGGAAGTCCACTACAACGGAGGCGCGGCGCGGACATTTCGCGATGGGTGTCGGGCTTGAGGCTGGGCTCGCCATTGATGCCATGGCAGACGAGTTGGCCGATCTCCTCGATCAAGCTGACGCTGCCGCGCTGAGTGGAGATGTCGGCGAACTTGTCGACGCCCTTTCAGGTCTCGGGGAACGCCTGCTGTTTATGCGGCCGTTCATTCCCGACAAGACCAACGCGCTACCGGCCAACTGGAAGGACATCCTGCGCCGTTGGGTGTCTGGCGACGATGTCGCCAATATTGGGCCTCAGAATATGCGGGCTGTCGAAGAGGCCTTCACCTATCGTTTGGTCTGGGCCTTGGAAGCTGTTCGTACCCGCCGCATGTCCCTCGGCTGGTCTCCAGAAACAGTGGTGGGGGGCGCCGCAGCAGCGGTCGAAACCGGCGTTCCACAATTCATGATGTCGATGCTGATCCGCGCGGGCCTTCCATCACGGCGCGCAGCCATGGCGGCAATCGAGGATGCCGAGCCAGCCTTCGTCACGCCCGCGGAGATGAGGGCCTGGCTCGAATCCGACGAGATCACAGCTTACACCGATGCTGGTGATTGGCCGACCCCCGACACGGCAGCGCTATGGGCGCGGTTCCGAACGGAGGCCCTGAGTGGCGGCATTCAGAAATGGTCGGTCGAACACTACAAGCGCCTGCTCGACACCGCGACCGCCCCACCTGCCGGCCTCTATCGGATTGTCACAGACGATGGAGATGGGCGGACCTGGATGGCGACGCCTGACTATCAGCGGGTGGCGGCATTCAAGAAATCGGCACTTGATCCGAAGCCCAGCCTGTTCTCGGGGCGGCTGCCGGGCAATACTAGGTTGGTGGAAGCGTTGCGCGTCGGCCGTGGGAAACTGCGCTGGCCACGGGCCAACACGTAGAGGAGAACCTACGAGATAATTTCCGCTATTTTTCGTTGGAAGGCTGAAAAAATCCTGCTCTTAGGTCACGAATACTTTCCGAGTGCTTAGGCAGCTGCAAGGAGATGCGCTGATTCTTTCCCATCCGCCGCTGCGAAGAAAATTCTACGCGCTGGATGGCATCGATATCGCCGGATGAATACTCGACCCTGTTGGCCTCATCGAAAGGAATGTGTTCTGCCTCTACCCAGAGAGCAACGGTGAGTATTACGTCTCCCAACCGAACGGGTCCGTCGGGAGTCGTGACGGTCACCTCGCCGGGGTAGGGAAAGCACACCGTTCGGAAAACGGGTGACTGGGCCTTTTCTATGCCTTCAAACGGATCAGTTGCCTCCTGAAGCTGGAGCCAAAGATCGTTCAAAGACCAGGCCGCGCCGGTCTCCTCGTTACGAAAGATGGATGCGAAAGGGTCCGTATCCTCGGGTAGCGTGCAGTCAACATCCGACGGCTCTGGCATCTTCCAATCGAGCGAGCGAAATTTTCGAATGCCGACTCGTGAGATGACGCACGCTTTGTGCCAGAAGAGCACGAAGTCTACCTGCAGCAATGAATTGACATCCTCACTCGCGATTTCCGAGAGCTCTCGAAGAGAAACACCGCTTTGCTCGGCGACCTTCCGGGCACTGTCGGTGAAACCAGACGCACTCACCGCGATCGTACGATCTGCACCAATCGCCTTTTTCTTCGCGGCCAGTTGCTCGATCCAGGTGACATCCTGAATTGCAGTCCTTCGCCGACACTCGATCGTCAAAAGGACTTCGGCGGTTCCAATCCGCGTACGGATACTTGCATCGACCTCTCGTAGCTGACCTGTAATCTTGCATCTGATACGATCAGGAGAGTTAACAGTCACATTTCCGGGGTCTGCATCAGCCTCTATTCGCGCAACCAGACGCTCGAATTCACGCCATTCAGGATCTTGGCCTTCGCTGGCGCTCATCTTTTGCGACGCTTTCCGTCCGCACCGGCATCGAGGAACATCGGGAAGAAGCTGCGCTGTGTCTTCACCTTGATGACATCATTGACCCCAATCGTGTTTGCTTTCCGTCGCTCACCGCCTGCAGGTGTAATGACTTCAAGATCGGGGTTCTCGATAATCGCCGTATGAATGTCATCAGCGTGAGCAGGTGTGACGTTGTAGATGCTCTCGTAGAAATCCATGACGGGCATCGCATCACCAGTCTCAGTCACAAGACGCGGAATATCTCCCAGGAGTTGGCTCTTCGCGGACGCACGGGCATCACTGTCGAACAGATAGAGCATGCCTTCGTCATGCCGCGGATCATAAGACAGCATGTTGAGGCCAGACCGACCGAAATGTGCCTGCATCGTTGCATTGTCATGCAGGATGTTGTTGTAGACCTGCCGCGCACGGCAAGCGTTGGCGAAGTGAATGAGCCAATACCGCCAGCCACCAGGGTTATTAATCGAGAACGGGCTTACATAGGGAGCGCATCTCCTGAAGACGTCAAAAACGATTTTTTCAGCCGTGCCGAGCCAGTCATTCTTGCTCATGACCCCGTTCAGTTCACCGATATCGGTGGTCTTGAGCCCAAGATAGTCCAGTCGGGCAGTGAGTTGATCTGGTTGGTCCTTTTTCAAAAAGGCCAAAAGAGAACTGATCATGAACGTGTAGAAGATCTCAGCCGCTGGATAGGTCCGCATGATGTCGACGATCGTGTCACGCTCGACGTGGCTATCCCCGCACTGGTCTAAGTTGAACAATACGCTTCGATAACGGCCCTGCTCCAGCAACGCCCTGGTTTTCGGGTAAGCTTTCTCGAAGAACTCATTCAAGTACTCTACGCGAAGATGCAGCTTCGGGCATGTTTCCGCGATATCTGCCTGCAGTGGTGCGACATGGGTCTTCAATAGTTCAATCGCATCCCGACTGGCATCATTAAAAATGAGAAGACACTCGACCTCAATAGCGCCCAAGCCTTGCGCCGCCCGCTGTGTGTTGACCGCTTCAGTCGCGCGCCTGAGTTCTTCAATGAAAATCAGCGGGGACCCGGGCGTTCCGCACTGGTAACGCCCCCCACCAGCAAAACCATCGACTATTGCAAGCCTGAAACGTTCCTGTTGGGGTAATTTGCAGCGAACGGTAAGATAATCAAAGACGTACTCACGAAGAATCTTGTGTTTGCGCCGCGAATGCTCTTCGAGCTTCGCGCCATCTGCCCATTCGTATCTTTTTTCGACCATGTTGCCTCCCCGCCTATCTCTAAACTCTTACACAACCGCTTGCGGGGCGGCAGGCATTTCGTCCCAGGTGCGTCCACGATATTCTCGCCCGTTGGCCTTCTTCGAGCGCTTCTTGTTGTCCTTGCCCCAAGTTCCCCACTGTTTGAAGAAAAATGCCGTCCCTGCCTTAAGGCATTGGGCATGTATTTCATCAATCCATTCTTCGCGAATTGGACGGGCGGACTTTCCGCTTTCGCCGCCCACAATCGCCCAGTGAATATCCTGAAGATCAATTGCGCCAACGGCACCAATCAGCGGCTCAAAAGAAATGAAGCGGATCGCTGCAGGTGACCGGCGGAGGTCATCGATGCGATCAACGACTTCAGCGTTTTCGATGCTCGTACCAAGCCAAACGTTGGGCAGGACCTCTCCGATGCGGTCGCTGACCAACTCTGCCATACGCTCGGGACGCTTAGTCAGAATCTGGTAGTTATGGCGTGGCGTTTCACGCATGACTTGCCAAACGTCCAATATGAATTCATCAGTCACCCGGTCATGGAAGAGGTCACTCATCGAGTTAACGAAGATCTTTCGGGGCTTGCGCCATCTGTGGGGAATCGTCAGTGCCTGCCGATCCTCACGCACGACTCCATTCCAAACGGTCCTCCGACCCGTCTTGCGAGTTAGTCCTGCATATTTCTGGACACCCATCGCTTCGAGCCGCTTGGCCATTTCCATCGCATAACAATGGGTGCAGCCGGCTGTAACGATCGAACACCCCGCTACCGGATTCCACGTGGCATCTGTCCATTCAATCTGTGTTTCAGCCATGTCGGCCTCCCGCGCATTCATCGTTCCGGCAGCACATCAGTCAGTACCGCGTAACGGGTTGATGAACTGGATATCGGAGAAATCTTTTTCGTTTTCTGTTACCACCACGCAATCGTTGGCTCCCGCGACGGCGGCGATAATCACATCCAACGTGCTCCGCGGACGACCCGTAGACGTCCCATCCGCCATAAGTCGTGCCCATATCAAGGCAGCCTTGTCGTCAAAGGCTAAGATTCGGTCCATGAACAATTCCTGCGGGCCTTCCGGCCCTGAAAACCAAGCATCAAGTGCATCGCGCTTCTTGCCACGTGGTTTTTCCAGAATGCCGCGTCGGATTTCGGCTATGGTCAGCGATGCGATGAAGAGGTCCTCATCCCGCTGAGCTGCCATCCATTTCATCAGAAGTTCAGATGGCTTCGGCTTGACGATATTGCTGATGATGTTGGTGTCTAGAAGGTAACGGCTCACAGATCGACCCTTCGCCCTTCATCGCGCGAGCGCGAGAACTCGACTTCGGCTCCAACCAGGGGCGAACGGCGCAAGGCGGTCAGAATACTACCGGACTTCGGCGGCTCCTCCGCCACGACGGCCTTCACCGCGGCGCGCGCCTCTTCCGCTTCTGGCCCCTCTTCGGCCAAACGGCGAGCAAGCGAGCGGATCAGTTCGCGGTCGGATTCGAGAGCCATGACTTCGAAACGTTTGAAGCCGCGCTGTGTCAGGCGCGCGCGGTAATTCTTGATCGCTCGTTTCTGTGCAGCGTTGCTCATCGCCGATCTCCATGCTATATCAGGATATATATACCAAGAAACATTGGCTTTTCAACTGCCGTGCCGAAGAGCAAGCAGTCACGCCAAGATGGACGCGAGCCCGGAATGTGCCACAGGGTCCGACGTCAAGGCAGCATGGGTTAGATGTACATCGCGATCAAACAGACAATAGCGATTTTGCCCGCCGTTATTCACGACGAGGCTATATCCGTTTCTACGATCCGGCACGACGTAATGCGCCAGAAAAACCGACAACACGCTGTTTTTACATACTATTTTTCCTTGAGCGATCACTTCGAGATGTCATTCTTTGTCTTGCGCACCTCAACGCGCGAGAAACGGATGGCGACCTCTTGGCACGACAGCGACAAACCAAAGCGGAGACACTGCATCTCTCCGTCGAAGCGGCGGACACCGACGCCGCGTGTCTCGCGGGCGCCGAGCCTGATGCCCGCCTCCGCGATCTGGTCCGCCTCTTGGCCCGTCAGGCCGCCCGCGACTTTGTCAACGCCGAGACGGCCCATCATGAACAGGACCGCCTCCCCAAGTAAGGAGGCCGCCGTATGAAGGTCGCGCTCTACGCTCGCTATTCGTCCGACAATCAGCGCGATGCCTCGATCGCAGATCAGTTCCGGATGTGTCGGCTCTACGCCGAGAAGCAGGGCTGGCAGATCGTCGAGGAATACTCGGACCATGCAATCTCGGGCGCCTCACTGCTCCGTCCAGGCATTCAGGCCCTAATCTCCGATGCCACACACGGCCGCTTCAATGTGATCCTCGCAGAGGCGATGGACCGACTCTCCCGGGACCAAGAAGATATCGCCGGTATCTTCAAGCGCATGTCCTATGCTGATGTGAAGCTCGTTACCCTTTCCGAAGGCGAGGTCACGCATCTGCATGTCGGCCTTAAGGGTACAATGAACGCGCTGTTCCTCAAGGATCTCGCCGACAAGACTCGCCGTGGCCTGCGCGGCCGGGTTGAGAGCGGAAAATCCGGAGGCGGTCTCTGCTACGGATATAACGTCGTACGCACCGCCGATCCGGACGAGCGCGGTCACCGGGAGATCAACACCGCCGAGGCAAGCATCATCCAGCGCATCTTCAAGGATTATCTTGAAGGCAAGTCCTCCCGCACCATTGCCATGACGCTGAATCGTGAGGGCGTCCCTGGGCCGCAAGGCAAAGAATGGGGGCCCTCCACAATCCACGGAAACCCCAAGCGTGGCACAGGTATCCTGAACAATGAGCTCTATATCGGCAAGCTGGTCTGGAATCGCCTGCGCTACATGAAGGATCCGGATACCGGCAAGCGCGTCTCGCGCCCAAACCCGGAGAGCGAATGGGTCGTTCAAGAGGTGCCGGAGCTCTCAGTCATTGACCGGTCCCTATGGGATGCCGTGAAGGCGCGGCAAGCCAGCCTTGCCTTTGACAAATCCGAGAAGAGTTCAAACCCTATGAACAACCGGCGTCGCCCAAAGCACCTGTTCGGGGGGCTGATAAAGTGCGGCTGCTGCGGAGGGGGGTACTCGATGATCTCAAAAGACCTCATGGGGTGCTCAACAGCCCGCAACAAGGGCACTTGTGACAACCGAGTGAACATCCGACGCGATGCACTGGAGGCTTCCATACTGAACGGCCTCAGGAAGCATCTGATGGGACCTGAACTGTTCAAGGAATTCTGTGCCGAGTTCACAAAGGAGGTAAACCGCCTTCGCATGGAACGCGGAGCTGATCTGGAAGTATGGAAGAGTGAGCTGGAGCGCACCGATCGGGAGCTGGACAAAATGGTAGATGCCATTTTGCAGGGATTTCCGCCAGCCAAGCTGAAGGACAAGGCCGAGAAGCTTGAGGCGCGCAAAGCCGAACTAACCGAACTCTTGGCCAATGCCGACGAGCCACCGCCCTTTCTGCACCCGAACATGGCGCAGATCTACCAGGACCGAATTAGACAGCTCTATGAGAATCTCCAGCGCGAAGAAGAGCGAGCACAAGCTGCCGAGGTGTTTCGTTCCCTTGTGGATCAGGTGACCCTTATCCCGGAGGACGGCGAACTTGCCATTGTACTGCGTGGAGATCTGGGTGCCATCCTGCGCTTTGCTGCAGGAAAGAAAAACCCCGACTTCCTTTCGGAGGCCGAGGCTTTTGACAACCTGCTATCGCAGGGATCGTTGGTTGCGGGAGGGCGCAACCAACGATCTCTGCGGAATGGGTCCTGGAATGCAAAAACCTCCGCGGCGGGAGCCTTGGAGGTTTCGCAAGTATCGTTGGTTGCGGGGGCAGGATTTGAACCTGCGACCTTCAGGTTATGAGATTTAAGAACCACAAAATTCTCAACAATCCTCAACAAGCGGCAGTATATTTTTCAATATGTTAATGCATTTCCGTTGTTGTGGCTTGTTGTCAATTACGGGCAATTTTTGGGGCTTACTGTGCCAAAATTGTGCCAAATTTTCTTTGCGCCCTACCCCATAAGCAGTTAGAATGTATCATAAATTTTAACTAGCTGGAAAATAAACGTAAATGGCGACCATTCAAAAAAGAGAGGGCAAGAACGGGCAAACCTATCGTGTGATGATCCGAATGCACGGATATCCACCAGTTCAGCGTAGTTTTAAGCGACTTACCGATGCAAAGGCCTGGGCACAGGAAACTGAGCTCGGGATGCGCCGGGGCGATATCCGCTCAACCGCGAGCGAGGCGAAGAAGCGCACCCTCGGTGACGTGATTACAAAATACAAAGAGGACATTCTCCCCCACAAGGCTCCATCGAGCCAGCGAGTGGAAACCACTTACCTGAACCATTGGGAGCGAGAGCTAGGCGAGTATGCCCTCTCCTTCCTGACGCATGAGATTATCAGCAGAAAGATTGCCCAGCTGACAAACGCGGGTGATCAACGGGCGCAGCTTGAGGATGACGAGAAGCCTGCCAAGCCGAAGTCGCGCAAAACAGTGAAGCACTATCGCGATAATCTGGAGATACTGCTCAAGTTCGCTCAGAAGTGGGGATGGATCGGTTCTGCCAACCCGATGGAAGGTGTAAACCCGATTACGAAGGCAACCAAAGAGCGTGTACGCTTCCTCGATGACGACGAACGCAAAGCCATCCTTGCAGCGTGCAAGGCGAGCCCGAACAAGCAGCTATATCCGGTCGTCGTGTTTGCCCTTTCGACGGGTGCGCGAAAGAATGAGATTTTGAAGCTGACGCTTCGCGATCTCGATCTCGAACGCCAAGTGGCGGTTCTGCGAGAGACCAAGAACCGTGAAACCCGCAAGGCACCGATAGTGAGCTATCTCAAGGCGGTTCTCGAAGAGCACCTCAAGTGGCGAGAGAAGTATCTCACGAAGCGCGACATCAAGTCGGATTACCTTTTCCCTCGAAGCGACGGCAAAGGCGCTATCGACATCCGCAAGGCGTGGGAGAATGCACGCGAAAAGGCGGGCATCATCGACTTCCGCTTCCACGATCTACGCCACAGTGCGGCAAGCTACCTTGCCATGAATGGCGCAAGCCAGTTGGAGATTGCCGAAGTGCTGGGTCACAAGACCCTCCAGATGGTGAAGCGATACTCGCACCTGTCAGAAGACCATACCCGCGACGTGGTCGAGAAGATGAACGACAAAATCTTCAATATGGCCGACTGAACACCTCAGACGCGCGCTTCATTGTCTGTTTAGCCGTCCTCGGCTATGCTGCGGTCAGTCCGATTTTTCTTTTCTTGGCTTTTTCTTTGCCCATGGAGGATGGCCGGTGGACTATACCGACCTTCGGACAGTGAAGCAGCTCGCCCAAGAGGCGCCGTTTGTGACCGAGAGTACGCTCAGGTGGTGGATTTACCATGCGAACCGCAACGGTTTTGACACCGTTCTGATTAAAATCGGAGGCCGCGTTTACATCGACAAACGCGCGTTCAACAAATGGCTCGAAGGCCAACGCTTGGCTGCCCCAGACAGCGAAGCTGCCTAGCGAACAGTCCAATTTTTTTGGACGGGAGCCCCGCCAGAAATGGTGGGGCTCTTCACAATAACGCTTAGTGGCACATCTCCTGAACAATCTTGGAAATGTATTGGTCTGCATCGTCTTCCATGAAGAGGACATGCATCTCCTCTAGCTCTTGAATGGTCTTACCCCAGTTCAGCTTCCCGAAGCGCGTCGGTGTGACGATGAAGCTGTTCAGCACCACATTCTCGCTGGCGAGCCGCGCTTGGATTTCCTTGATCACTCTGTGAAATTCGATCTTCTTGTGGCCTGGCCCTTCATGCTGGAGGCCGTGCGGCTCAACAAAGGCGAGATGTTGCTTACCGCCCTTTACAAGCCAGAGAAGAAAGTCTGGATAGAAGTTGCCAGCCTCAAAGAAGCCCACACCTCTGCCACGGCTTTCATTTCGCAACAGAAAGAGCTCAACACCATCTTGAGCTAGCTTGTCCTTCTCAGCCTCAATGTATTCGCGAAGATCGTCGAGAAACTGAAACTCGCTTTCGTTTAATGAGACGGGCGCGATCTGCACTTTGCTGCCTTTCGCGACATGCAAGACAGGCTCGTAGAGATGGGTTCCAAAGATGCAGGCCTTCAAGTCACCCGCTCTGAGGATTCCGGCCTTGCGGGCAGCGATTTCCTTGGTCAGGCTTTGAATGTCGTTGATGAGCGCGGCCTCACTGGCATCCACAATGAGCTGATACTCATCGGTCTCGGGCAGGCTTCCGTCTCCCGGTTCAATCTCGCGGAGCTCAAGTCGAGGCTCGATGAAGGCTGCTTTGCAAAAGTTGTAATACTCTTCTGCAAATTTTTGCAGCAGTTCAGCGGCCATCTCCTGCCACAAAGCCACGTTGGAAAATTCAGAGAAGCCCATTTTCCCTGACGGAACCACAACGGTGTACCAAGTGCGGTCTGCCAGTAAGCTTTGGATCATCGGCTTCGCGATGTTCAAATTATGCCATGTCCGTTCGCGCTTGAACTTCTCAAGGCGGAAGAACAGGTCATCATAATCGAGAAAGCTCAAATGAGCGTCGCTAAAGGTAGTGGTTTCCTTGGCCCCCAGCTTGGTTCCTTTCTTTGATTCCAAAGATTGAATGCGCGGATACCAGTCAATCGACACGCCTTTTTGCCGAAGCTTCTCTGGCACAGCGGACAATGCGGGAACTGCGCCGTCGCGTTTGAAATCGTACTCCCTTCCATCTGCCCGCTTCTTGCGAGGACGCAGCATCTTAAGACGCTGGCCGAAATCGTATGTAACAGTGAGCGGTACTGTGAAGACCTGCTTCTGATCGTTTCGGGGCAGCTCTTCTTCCTCCAGGAATTTGCGGAAGCGCTCCATGAAGTCAGCTTCAATCCCGAAGACATTCAATGTCTCGACGTATTGAATGAGCTCAGGTTGATGGGTGGGCGTCGCAAATCCGCTGCGCTGAAGCGACCAGTTGTAACCTTTGAGGCGAACACCGCGCCCGAAGAGCTGGATGATTTGCGCACCTTCGCTTTTGCCAACGTGCATAAGGCCCAGCGTGCTGACACGCCAACAGTCCCAACCTTCGACAAAGCGTTTTGAACCAATAAGGAGGTTCACCGGCGAGCTGGACTTGTTGATGTGTCCAAACATCGTTTCCGCAAATTCGGACTCTAGGACCGCTACGTTTTCGAATTCTTGATCAGCAATATGGCTTGCGAGGCCAGATGCGTCGCCAACGTTGATTAGGCCGAACGGCTCTTCAGCCTGCCCGACGCGTAGCATAATTTCATTGTCGTCACCTTTGATCCGAGCGATTGACAATTCACCACCAGCTTTGTTCTGGAACAGCTTGTCGAGAATGTCGCGGAACAGGTCAGTGGGTTCCCAGCCTTGGCGATGCATGAGCTGCTGGAGATAGACGAAGCCGCCTGCGAATATGTCGCCGCCATCTTCATCTAAGAGGCCTGTCTGGTCTGCATTCCCGGTCAGGATGCGATTTATCTCAGCAGCCGACGACGCCTCGTTCTTCAAAAACTTTGCAATGAAGGCGAGGATCTTCCCAACGTCAGAAACAGTCGCCTTTTCAGCCTTCGTGCCCATGGCCTTGGTGACACTTGAGCCGACAAACACCCACAGCGGCTTTTCAATGTTGTAGGGCGCATAGATCGCCTGATTGTCTTCATAGAGCTTGAGCTGTTGGTAGAAGCTCAAAAGGCAGGCGGTCAGGTAGGAGAATTCCAGCTCGGAAAATGTGCGAGGCAGGTTGAAGATGCGATAATCCTTGCCGTAGCCATCCTCGTAGAAATAGCGGTACGAATAGTCGAACAGGATCGCTTTGGCGTATGACGCCTCAATGTCCGGGCGTTTGGCAGCGGTGACGGCTTCCTTCAGTGTCGCGGAATACTCGAACACAAAGCCCTTTTCTGAAAGACGTGCTCGGCTGGCGAACCAGCCGCGTTCTTCCTGGCTTCCCATGCCGCGGTGTGCCTCGTCCACCAGCAGCAGGTTCTGGTCGCCAAGGTTTCGTGTCGCGATAACATTGGGGCCATCCGTGTCCCCCAGTTTGGTGACTTCAGTGTAGTCCACCTGTCGAAGGCCGTTCTTGCCTGAAGAAAGGAGGTCGCCAGTATCGGTCAGAAGCCGCGCAGCTGAGATATTGCTCCCTCGCATCTCGCCCGCGTGCTGAAGCGAAAGCCCCTCGTTGGGCGTAATGAGGACAGTTCGGGTTAGGTCATGCTTGAAGCTCGACTTCGAAGCATAATGCCTGAATTGCAGGAAATTGACGTGCATGAGCAACGTCTTCCCCGAACCCGTTGCGTTCTGAAGGCAGAGCTTGTTCAAGTCTGCGAGCTCGTACGGCGTAATCCCCGTCTCATATCCTTCGTCGGTCCAATACTTGTTGAAGTCAGCGACGTAGGCGTTGAGCGAGTCCAGCAACGCATCCCGATCCGCAAAAAAGCGGTCGAGATAAATTTCCGCAAACAGCAATGAGAGCCACTGATAGTACTTCCACACGATCGGGCGATCACGCTTCTCGTTAATGGCGAGCGTGTGGCTTACGATGTTGTGCTCATAACGCAGCAAGTCTGCCTGCGTGATTTGCGCGCCATCTTGCAGATGCAGGTCAAGCGCCTTGTAGAAGTGGTGCAGGTTCTCCGGCGTCATGCCTTCCTGCGCATCCTTCACGGTCTTCGCCAATGGCTGGATGGGGCGCAAAGTGCGCTTTCCGTCCTTATGGTCTTTCAAGGGATCAAAGCCGAAGAGGCTGACAATCCATTGGTTAAGAACCAGCTTGTGCCCGAATGGCAGTTGCTTGGCCTTTGCGCCCTTCTTTCGTCCTGCCATCGATTAGCCCTCCACGTCCCACATTGCCTGATGGAACGCTTCCTCGATGAGGCGGACTTTCCAAGTTTCCTCTTCCTGGCGGAGGTTTGGCAAATTGTTCGATCCGTTCACGTAGATCACATCGAACTCGGTATCCTGGGCCGACAAGCGGTATTTCCTGAACCACTCGTCCAGCATCAAGTTGTCCTGCTCAAGGTCGCCGGTCAGCTTGCGCCATACGACGAGAGCACGCTCACGGTCACTTTGGTCGCCGGGAGTGCGAAGCGTGTATCCTTCGATCTTGCGGAAGCGCCATGCACCGTCTTCGGTTTCCTTCAAACTTCCGTCAATCATCAAGCGGGTGCTCGTATCGCCCGGAAGCTCGGCATCCTCTTCTCGCTTGAACGCAGCGTCATAGCCGCGCCATTTGTCAATGTGCTCGACGTGCAAACCGATCAGCCAGTTGAAAGTCTCAATGAGGTCAACGGACTTCTCCACATACTCGTCTGTGCCCGGCTTCTTGACCTTCATCTTGTAGCTTGTCGGATCGTCAAACCATTCGATGTTTAGGAGCGACGGGCTTCCCTTGGTCTCGAAATCGAGCCAGTAGCGCAGCATGTAATCTTGCAGGAATTCTGCTTCGCCAGAGACTGGTACAATGTTATGCAAAGACAAGTTGTTAAGTGCGTCCTCATATGATTCCAAACGGACGTAGGACAAAGCATGAGAAAGGCTTTTTCGGGTTATCGGTTTGCCGTCTTTCCAATCTGAAGAGTACGCAGACTTGAGGACGCGAGCCTTCAAAACATCCTCAGTATAACCACCCATTTCTGCAAGAACATACTTGGTTTTAGCGCCGTGCTTTCGCTGCCTGTTGTAAACGGCATGTGCGGTCGTACCACTACCGGCAAAGGCATCAAACACTACAGGGTTGCTTACGGAATGTAGCGATGCATCCAATACCCGTTCCATCGTTCCGACCGATTTAGGGTAAGAGAATTCCCCAGTTGAGCCAAACATCGCGGAAAGAACATTGGTGCCACCAGTGGTCGCATTGTATTCTTTCCCCTTCCAAATAGAAGGGAGAAGCAGGCGCCGGTCCTTATCCTCAAATACTCTTTTTATAACGAATTTTTCTGACGATATGATTTTCTTATCGGCGATGGCCTGTAGCGCACCCAGATATGAAAGCGACCAAACGCGTTCCGAATTGTCCTCTCCGATTGGGTAAACTCGGACAAGGCCTTCAGAGGTTTCTCCCTTTGGATATTCCGCTCCAATTGCAGGTGGTGGTTCTGCCCCAACCACCTCAAATGTTTCCGGGTTTACCAAGACAGCAAAGAAGCTCTCTGGACGCCCTGGGTTCCCAATTCTGAAGTTATTGTCACCCGTGCCAGCTCGCCTGAAGCCGCGTGTACGCTCACCATCTTCAACAGCCTCACCGCGCAATACGTCGACGTCATCGGGGACGGCGAATAGACAATATTCATGCGTCCTCGACACATTTGATCGGCCAGTGCCCGATCCAGGGTAATGCTCGACTACGCAGCGGTGGACATCAATATTTCTCAAGGCAGCGCGCACAACGTAGTCCAGAGTTACGAGCTCGGCATCATCAATCGCGAATGCCGCGACACCACACGAAGACAACAGTCGGCCGCCTTCGAGAACTCTGTCTTGCATTAAAGAAGCCCAAGATGATGACTTGTAGCCATTCTTGTAGATGATCGGGATCGCATCGGTGTTATACGGAGGGTCGTAGTAAGCTAAATCCACCGAGCTCTGATATTTTGCCTTTGACAGTCGAAGAGCCTGAAAGTTTTCCGAAAACATCAAAACGCCGTCGCACTCACGTTCGAAGTCTTCGATTGATGCAAGAAGGTCCATCACCCAGTCTTCGCCAAAAAATTTCGTGTCTAACGGGAGGCGATTGTTTTCCTTCAGAAACTCTTCGGTCAATGGCTCGCCGTAGCCTTCGATTAAATTGATAGCGAAAAGGCGAACCCACTCCTGTCGCTGCGCATGGTTGGCAGCGATCTCAGGATACAATTCCTCAGGAATGCGATCGAGCGTGATGCAGTACTGGGTTTCGACAACGAATTTTTTCTTGAGCCACAGTTTCTTTTGGAATTCCTCCAGCTGCGCAAGAAATTCGATGAGATGCTGGGCGATGCGACGCAGCACCTTGATCTTCGCAAGGTAGGTTTCCACGCGGGGAGCTTCCGCAGCTTCGATGTCGTCAAGCCGCATGACTTCGTTCTTGATGTAGAAATCGAGCTCGCGCTTCAGGAATCCGCCGAGGTCCTTATGGATGAAATAATCCATCGTGTTCCGGCCGGTATATTGGGCCAGGTATTTTGCCAGAAGCGTTCGGTCCTTCTCCGCCTCAGTCGGCGCGGGCGTTAGCAGCGCCTTCACATAGTCTTCCGCCTGGTCAGTTTGTGGTAGCGCGGCTTCCACGGCTTCGACGGCTTCGGCGAGGCGCTTTTTGCGCCAAGTGCCGTCCTGTCCAGTTTTCTCTGGATCGGCTCGATATTCGAACTGGATCACCAATTCTGGCGCTCCGGCCTCGCCGATCTCGACCTTCACAGGTTCGTCACCGTGAATGACGAAATATCGCTCGGTTTGCTCTGACGCTTTGACGTTGTTGTGCTCGCCTTCGGAAGCCGAAACGACGCGGCAATGCACCTTCAGTGGCTTTTCGCCAAACAGCTCTCCGTGATGCTCTTTGAATTCCTTCGCCTGCGTTGGATCGAAGGTGAAGTTCGTCAGATATTCGGATGTCTTGATGTAGTATTGATCACGGTTGGCCCAGTGGAGGTATACCTCGCGCCCGTCATAGGGCACGGCATAGGGAGCGGCCTTGCCATCGGTTTCGCGCGCGAAATAGCGGCGCGACATGAAATCACCGCTGTCATAGTAGCGTTCAAAAAAGCGGTAGAGATGGTCGTAAACGTCTCCCTCATTGCTGCCGCTGTCCTTCGCAGCATCCCACGCGGCCTTGGCTTTCTTTACCGGCTCAGTGGCGTCAGGATCGGGTGCGCCATAGTCAACGGCCTGTTTGCGCGCGGCGTCATAGGCTGCCTTGGCTTCCGCGATGCGGGCATCGTCTGCTTCGCCAAATGCTTCGCGAATGATGCCAAGAAGGTCTTCTTCCAGAAACTTCGACACCTGCCCCGCCTTTGCGTGCATGATGCGATAGAAGCCAAAGTCGAGATCTGGTTGGTCGAGCTGAAACAGCTCCTTCAATAGGCTAATCAATCTCGTACGTTGTTTTTCGACCTGACTCATGAATGGGCTCCCTTAAACAACCGTCCACCGGATGGTGAAAAGCTGCTCTGATTTGATTGTCTGTTTGAGGCGCACCTCGATTTCTGCGATCATCGCGTCCCGCTTATCCAAGATTTCGTCCTCGACCTCGAAAATACGCTGACGAAGCCGACGCTTCGATTTTTCGAGTGTCTGGATTTGGGTTTGAAGCTTGTGCTGCATCGCTGGATCGGTAGCCGACCGGGTTTCACGCTTGAGCTCTTTGACCTTGTTCTTAACGTCGACGAGCTCCTTCTCAGCCGCAGCGACCTTATCCTCTGCCCACTTCTCCAGCTTCTGGCTCTCTTCGGCCAGCCATGCCGAACGCTGGTGCTTCAGCTCTTCGAGGACTTCGGCCTTCCGAGCCTCCAGCTCCTGAAGCACGGTTTCGGGTGCTTCCACATCTTGAGGCGAAGACGACTTGCAAGGCAATTCGAACAAGCGCTTTGCGGCCGAATTCGGCAAGGTAGCGCCTTCATCAGTCACGCCTGAGAAAATCGTATGGTCCTGATTGTCGATGCCAGTGATTGATAGCTTTTCAATCGACAAAATGCCTGACTGGCCCACAAACGGCTCCAAAGCAGCGGCCTTCTGTGGCCAAGAGGTATAGTCGAATGTCAAGTGAGCGCCTTGCAGGTCGCGCCCAAGAGCCTGGTCAACAGCATGTTGAGCGAGCGGATGACCAAGCCGGTAGCGATGACCATCTAGCCCCTTCTTTGTAAGGTGATAGCCGCCAACAGGAGATGACACGCCGGCAAGCGGCTTCTTGAGTGTGAAACTCAGATATGCGTCGTCAAAATCAGCGTGCCTGCGCAATTCGTGCTTGGTGAGCTGCCAGAGCATACGCTCATAGCGGTTCACATATTCCTTGGCTTCATCGAGATTGACCTTGAGGCGGTCGTGAACTTCGGCGTCGAAGTTTTCGAGGAGCTTCTTGCGGGTGTCTTGCATCGTCTCGTCGATGCGAGCCGCCATCTCCTCCTGAAGGCGCTCAAAAGCCGTTTCGATTTCTTCAGCCGTCCGACAGCTCTGGTAGATGCCCACCACTCGCTTCTCGAATTCGACTCCAGACTCAACAGCGCCCAGAACCTCATCGCTCGCTCCAAAGACGCCCGAAAAGAGCTGAAACTTCTCCGCTAGGAGCTCATAAACGCGCTGATCCGCCGCATTGTTTTTATTGAGGAAATTGATCACAACAACGTCATGCTGCTGACCATAGCGATGGCATCGACCAATGCGCTGCTCAATGCGTTGAGGGTTCCACGGAAGATCGTAGTTCACGACGATTGAACAAAACTGAAGGTTGATTCCTTCAGCTGCCGCTTCCGTAGCAATCATGATTTCAGCGCGGTTGCGGAAGTAGTCCACGAGAGCCGCACGCATGTCAGCCGTACGTGAGCCCGTCACCTTGTCGGTATTCTTATTCGCCTCCAGCCACGCATTGTAGATAGCCTTAGATTGCGGATCCGCATTCGATCCGTTGAAGAGCACGAGCTTATCTTCGAAGCCGTTCTCCGAGAGAAGTCGAACAAGGTAATCCTGGGTGCGGCGAGACTCCGTGAAGATGATCGCCTTGCGCGGGGCTTGGAGCTCTTGAGCCTTCGCAAAACCGGCGTCCAAAGCCTGTAGAAGCGAACGCCCTTTAGCATTCTCGGAAATTGAAACGGCTAGATCACGGAATGCTCGGAGGTCATCGATCTCGCTTGAGATGGCTGCAATATCATCTTCAGTCAGAAGCTCTGGCTCGCCCTCGTCTTCGAGCCACTCCTCGGCCTCTTCCTCAAATCCATCATAGTCAGCCGAGATTTCATCTTGAGAAGCTGCATCATCATCTGCGGCCTCGCGAAGCGCAGCATCATCTTTGAGCTGTCGCTCAAGCTTCCGGGCAAGGCTATCGAGCGCGCCAGCGATGGCAAAGGTACTCGATGCCAATAGCTTCCGCATTATCAGTGTCATCAACGTACGTTGACTGCTTGGGAGCGCATTCAGCGAAGGACGACGAAGATAGTCTGAGACCATGTCATAGAGCGTCTGCTCTTGCTCGCTCGGAACGAATTCCTGGGTAATGGGAATGCGGTTGGTATAGCGGATATATTCGAGCACCTGACGGCGTAGCGTCCGATGGCAAATCGGCTTCAGTCGCGCCTTTAGCTCGGCAAACTGCTGGTCAGCACTCAAGCGGGCGTATTGAGATTGGAAGCTCTTGGCATCGCCAAATGCGTAGTCGTCAATAAGACTAACGAGCCCATAGAGCTCCATGAGAGAGTTCTGGAGCGGCGTCGCGGTAAGCAAGACCTTCGGGGAATTTTCGAGAGCTGTCTTGAGGGCTTTTCCGATCTTGTTGTCCGCGCGATAGACGTTCCGCAGGCGATGGGCTTCATCGATGACCGCGAGGTCCCAAGTGGTAAGCATAAGCTCATCAGCGTGACGGGCAGCAAACTGAAATGAGCAAATGACAATGGCCTTTTGCTCAAATGGGTTTCGCACCCCGTCCTTGATCATACGATTGTAGTTCTTGGCCTCCAAAATCATGGTCGGGAGGAAAAACTTCTCTTCGATCTCCTGAGACCACTGCTTGCGCAAGTTTGCAGGGCCAATGATGATGATTTTGCGCTTACCCTCAGTCCACTTTTGGGAGAGGAGCAAACCAGCTTCGATGGTTTTCCCTAGGCCGACTTCGTCAGCAAGGATCGCACCCTTCGAGAATGGCGACTTAAAGGCGAAGAGAGCTGCCTCGACCTGATGGGGGTTGAGATCGACCTGAGCGTCTAGAAGTGTGCTGGCAAGCTTCTCTGAATCAGCCGCAGAATGCCGACGGCTAAGCTCATGCGCAAACAGTTTTGCGTGATACTCAGTCGCCATGCTCGCTCTTTCCTCCGGTTTGTTTCGCTTTCTCGTCGATCCATTCGTCAATCGCAGACTGCCTGAAGCGCCAGCTTCCTCCTACCTTAAAGCCGGGAATTTCCCCTTTTGCGACAAGCGCATAGGCGGTTTTCTCCTTCAGTTTGAGGTAGGCTGACAGCTCTTTGATCGTCCAAATATCGTCGGTCATGGACCGCCTTTCGGTCATCTCCTCGTAGAAAATACGGGAAATTATCGGAATAACCAAGAAAATTTCGCCATTGTCAGCGTGTAGTGCGTCAAAATTGCCATTCTGACCATCATGGACAGTAATCAGTCAGTCTGGCTGGTTCCGTCCAGTTTTCCGGTTCGGGTTGCGGTGCAGAAGTCTTCAGAAACAACAAACTGGAGGCTTTTGTCATGGGCTTCATACGCACCCTTATCCTGTCGCTCTACGCGATGCTGACCCTTTGCTGGAAACTTCTGCCGATTGTCGGCGCACTAGCTGGCTATGCCCTTTTCGCGCCACCCGCGTGGCTTGGCGGGATCATGGCCGCTGTGCTTGGTCTTGCTGGCTATCTTGCAAAATGCACGGCTTCTGCCGTCTTCTACAAGCCTGACACCCATGGTTCGGCGCGCTTCGCGGGGCTGGCGGATGCCCGA
The DNA here is from genome assembly GCF_003403095.1 of Thalassospira indica. Taxonomy (NCBI): domain Bacteria; kingdom Pseudomonadati; phylum Pseudomonadota; class Alphaproteobacteria; order Rhodospirillales; family Thalassospiraceae; genus Thalassospira; species Thalassospira indica. Next base: position 4,525,022 of record NZ_CP031555.1, read on the forward strand.
AAGGGTAAGCTGCTGACCGGCAAGGGCCTTATTTTGGGCCGCAAGCATGGCCGAATGTTGCGCTACCGAGGTGAAGGCCACTTGCTGACTTTCGCACCAACGCGAAGCGGTAAGGGTGTCGGCTGTGTCATTCCCAATTTGCTCGACTACCAAGGCTCGGTGGTTGTGACCGACATCAAGGGTGAGAACAGCGACATTGCCCGCGCATACCGCGCAACCCTAGGGCCAGTTTACGAGCTTGCACCACTCGGCGGCGCGAAGGCGAACCGCGCGACGTTCAACCCGCTCGATTTCATCCGCATAACGACTGCCTATGAGGTCGATGACGCACGCCTCATCGCCGAAATGCTGGTGGTGCCCGAACACGCCCAGCCGAACCACTGGGAACGCGAAGCGCGAACGCTTATCACCGGCCTGCTTCTCTATATCAGGCACCATTGGGACTTGCTGGAGCAGAACCTCGGCACGCTGCGTGACCTGCTGATGCAGGACAGCGAGGAATTCGAACTGCTGCTGGCGAAGATGGCAATGAGCCATCAGGAAAACGTCGCCCGTATTGCGCGCGGGTTTAGTCAGAAAGAGCCGAAGGAACGGTCGGCGGTAATCTCGACGGCACAAGGGGCGACCGAACTATTCGAGAGTCCTGAATTGCGGACAGCAACGGAACGCTCATCCTTCAGCTTTGAGAGCCTGAAGGATGATGTGGGTTCGGTGTTCATCATAGTGCCGCCAGAGTATCTCGAAGCCTACCGCCCATTCCTGCGGCTAATGACTGGCCTGGCCACCGTGGCGATGACACGGAACATGGCCAAGCCAGCTCAGCCGGTGCTGTTCATGCTCGATGAGCTGCCAGCGCTTGGGTATATGCGCCCTATCGAGGAAGGCATTGGCTATTTGGCCGGATATGGCGCGAAACTGTGGTTGTTCGTGCAAGATTTGGATCAGCTCCAGAAGACCTATCCGAAAGCGCGCTCGATGATCGCCAACTGCGCGGTGCGGCAGGCCTTCAACGTGCAAGACCCCGAAACCGCCAAGCTACTGTCGGACATGTTGGGAACGGCAACGGTTCGGATGCACTCAGAAGGCCAAAGCTCGTCCCTACCGTTCAATCTCGTCGCTGGCTCTTTCCATTCAGGTGCTTTTGAAGGCGCGCGCCAGCTGATGACGACCGGTGAAATTCTGACGATGAAAGCCAGGAACCAACTGGTGTTCGTTCAAGGCTTCCCGGCCTTTCGTGCCCGCAAAATCCGCTACTTCGACTGGTGGGAGTGGCAATTAAGAGCGAGGCTCAAGAATGAAAATCGCTGACAAAGCACTCACCGCTTTGTTATATTATTACAAATGAATGTAACTATGATTTTGGTATTTTGTAATGACAATTTGCGTGAACCCAAGAGAACTCCACGAGGTTTTGTCAAAGCTTGGGAAGCTCAAGAGCCTTGACTTGTGGTCGGTTCCGCAAAGTCGCCGCCTATCCTTCGAAGATAGCGTGAGCGGTGCGATTGGCTCTGAGTGCAAAGCATTAGGCAGTCTGAGCGAGCGAGTTTCAGTCAACTTTCGTCAATTTTCGCAGCTCATCAAAAGTCTTTCCTCAGCAGAATTCATAACAATCAACTATGGCGAGCCGTGGCTAATTATCGAACACGAAACAGGACGCATCACGATAGCCGCCAAAGAAGTAGCAAAGCCACCCCAGCCAAGTTTGGATAAGCCACGGAAGACAGTCAAACCTACCTCTACGCAGCAGAAACTTGACCTGTGGGACTTCAGCCTAAATATGCCATTCGAAGAGAAATAAGGAGCGCGAAAAGCTTGGCCTATCGATCCAGATAGTCGAGCCCCTGGGTGCGATTGTAGTCCCGGTCACGCTCGCGTTCCCGCTTTCGCTCCATGTAGGTGCGACGGGCGCGGAGCAATTCCATTTTGCGATCTTCAGCAAGATTGCTGGCGAGAATGGCCTTATCCGTGGCGCGCGTCAGTGCCTTGGCGCGGCGCATCGCCTTCTCCTTCATGATTTCCCGCAATTCAAACGGCACATCGGCGCGCAATCGCAGCATGGCGAAGTCATTGAGTGCAATCCGCAAGGCACGGCGGTTGGCCTCGATACGGTCGCGATGATGCCCAAGTTTGAGTTGCTGCTCCCGCCAGCGACGGCGTTTCAGATGCAGCTTTCGGAAGGCTCGTTTCGCGTTCCCTCGCGCCTCGGTGTCTGCCCCTAGGTATCGTGCCCCGTTCATCCGACCAAGCAGGTTGGCGTTTTTCTTCACCATGCGCTCGGCGTCGGCGACACCAAAGGTCTGTTCCAGCTTCAACCAGCGTTCCGCTGCCTTTTCCGGGTTGCGGAAGATGTCGAACAAGGACTGGTTGAATTGAGCCTCTGAAGCCTTTTCGCGGGCTTCGTAATTCGGCAACGTCTTCTTCAGCCAGCCGCGATCACGCTCAAGCCGCGAGATGCGACGCTCACCAGCCCGATAGACCGCCTCGACCCCTTTCCAGTAGTTGTAGTCTAAGTCAGCGGCATCCACCTCCAGCACGGCGTCTGCATTCTTGCGCTCAACGGCAAGCTGGGCTTCGCGAAGTTTCTTAGCACGGCGCTGTTCGGCAGGCGTCATGTTCTCGTAGCCTGGGATCTGCGCCTCCGGCGCGTCATCCCGTGCGAGGTCTTTCATGCGCTCGGCCATGAACACGTCGAACCGCTCACCGAAGCGATCCTCCAGCTCGGTCAGCCGAACGCCCTTGCCCATCTGCGAGAGCTTGGCGAAGCGCTCACCCTTGGCGAGCACAAGCCCCTGACCTTTGCGTTGCAGGAAGACGCCTTGCGCCCCCAACCGTGCGGTGAGGTCATGCCAATCCTTTGCATTATAGAAGTGGCCCTGCACCTTCTCTCGTAGGGCTTTGACCTCACCCTTGCCCATGGCAATCTGAGGTTCTCGTTCTTCGCGCTTGGCCTGCCAATATTCACCCTCTGTTGGCGTATCGAGGCTTTCGACCAAATCGAAGTCGTCCACCTTCTCTAGTTCGCGAATGCGTTCCTTATCGCGCGGGATATTGAGCTCACGCTCTCGGGCAATTTCTCTGCAAAGCTCCGTCAGCCTACGCCCATCATTGTGACGGTCGAAAGCTTTGCCGATGGTAGGATGCACCCTGTTTATCAGGAAGTGCATGTGGGGATGCTTGGTGTCCTTGTGGGCATAGACAAGCATCTGATGCTCGGTCAGCCCCATGCGCTCGATGGCCTCGCCCGCAATCTCACGCAGCACTTCTGGCGGTAGCTTGCCCCGTCGCGCATCCTTCGGATCGAAGGACAGGACAAAATGATAGACAGGCTTCTTGCAGCGAAGGTTCTGCGCGGCGGTCGCTTCCATGATGGCGGACGCGGCCAAGGGATCGGTCGTCTCAAGGTTTCGGGCTTCCATCCATGCCACGCGATCAGTGGAGAGCCCGTTTGTGCGGCCCGCCAGATATAGCGCCGATGATTTAAAGGCAGCAGGCTGCTTGGATGGAATCTTGAACCGCATCCTTCCCCTACCCGTCTGTCTCTTGACTGCCCTCGCCCAGCGCTTCTTCCAACGGTGCGAGCGCCAGCTTCAAACCTTGCATGGCCCATTTGCGATCTTCGGGGTCAAGGTCAGCACCTGAGTTGGCGCGGCGGGCAAGCCCATTGATTGCATGACCAGCACCGTTGAGTGGTTCGAGTTGTTCCTCGATGAGGCCGATGAGATCATTCCGACCAAGCAGCCTTTCCACCATGTGACCGCCAACGTAGCGCGCCATTTTCAGGTAGCGTTCGTCGCCGGTCGCATCGTGAAGCTGGCGGAAGTTCGTGGCGATGGATGTCAGCTCGTAGAGGAGCTTTTCGAACACCAGATTGGTCACGGGTTTGGAGCGCGGCCGCTTGTCCAGAATGGTGGTGCGGGCATAGGGTCCAGCAAGCATTCCAGCGTCTCGCGCCATGGCCTCCACGCGGGCGTATTCATCAGCCGTCAGCCGCACGCTGAGCACGCGGGTGCGCTGGTCTTCTGGAGCCTTTCTGGGTCGCGCCATGGGCTACCTCCAATGCCATTTCACAAGGTGCCTGGGCAGCCCTTCAAGCCCGCTGCAAGCGCAAGATGGGAGCTCGGCTTGAGACCTCCCGAAGGGATGGTCGAATGCCATAAGAGCCTTTTCGCTAGAAAACCCGCGCCCGTCAGGGGCAAAGGGTTTTCGTATGCGAAAATACATCTTGCCGTCAGCGTGAGCTGCAAAGCACCTCCCTGCTGTATGGAAAATAGCAGAAACGACAACGCTATAAGCCGCAGAAACACTCTATAATACGCATACGAAAACAGCAAGAGGCCACAAGCCCCAGCAACGAACAACACCCCACATAGAGCCGCAACACCGTCAGGAGAAATCACCAGGCCACACCTGACACCCCTAGAGGCGGCCCAAAAAAGCCGCGCGGCGAGCGGAAGCGCGGCGGAAAAAACTGACATGCGGGGGTTGAAGCGGTTCAGAATCGTGACCACACCTTAGGTATCAACACTCCTTCAGTACCGTTTCAAACGCCATGGCTTATGCCTGCGCTTGAACGCTGATTTTCACAAACCTCAAACACAGGGAACCGCCACGGAAACGTGCGCGGCATTTTGCTATGGAACTTGAATTTAACCTGCTTTCATTCGTCCTCGGCCTGGCCATCATCCCGTTGCTGCACATGGCAGCTTTCGGCACCGGCTTTGCCGTTGGATACGTCACCACTCGCCGGTTGGGCAAAGGCCTTTCGGACCCGATGCCTCATAATGGCATTGGCGCAATGACCGGCCTCAGCCTCGCTGACGTCTACAAAAACTGATATCGGAAAACCGCCCTCAGCAATGAGGGCGGTTTTTGTTCAATTGAATTTTTGAAAAAAATGCCAATATATAAACAAATAACTTCATCTTCTGCATTTTTTCTAAACCTTACGACATTCGTAGGAACAAACTATGTCAAAGAAGAAACGCCCATGGGCTAACGAGAGCCTTATTGTGCGCGGAAAAGGCGGGAAAACGCTCGCAGAGTGGACGAAAGGCCCCTCGGGCAGAACGGAAAAATTCCACTTCCCCCTCGAACCAGGCGGCAAAAGCAGCATCTTCTCTTCCGGCAAGAGAACTTACCACAAAAGCGGGAAGACCCATGGCCATGGACTTTTCGCGAAAGGCGGTAAGAAAAAGAGTTGGTTAAACAACTGGAAATAACGTAAAATATAGCCGAGAGTTTTTACTCTCGGCTATTTTAATTTCTGGATATCGTTATGAGTATAATTGATTTGCGCGAATGTGATTTACCCACAACTGTATGGAATTGGTTAATTGCGGACAAAAAAGAAGAAGTTATTTCTGATTTCCTGGCCAAAGAAACATTGGATTGGCTCATCCAAAATGGCGCGCCTGATAGTGAATCTCTCAGAAAGATAGTTGATGACTATGCAATGGTTGCCGCGCGGCGTTTGATTTCTGAAAACGATGTTGTTGAGGCGGTGCGCCTGGGTCTTTCAGCGTTTCTTGAAACGCCTTTTGAGCAATTTGTTGAAGACGATGAAGAGCTTATTATCAAAATAACGACATCATTCTGCAACTGGTTCAATATGGAGACTGGCGGAAACGTATCTGCCGGTATTTCTTACGCATAATTGGACGCCACACCCGGCAGTTGAAAAACCGCCCCCAGCGATGGGGGCGGTTTTCGCATGGCATCAGTCCAGCGTAACTTCAGCCACCTCAAGCCCGCCCCAAGGACGCTCGGTGATGAAGTAGCCGAGGCGGTTCACGAGGTGCCAGCCGCTCAAAATGACAAGCTCGTCTTCAGCTTGAACCAGTGTCCAAATGCACTCGCTATTTTGACGGCGAACGTATTCTTGTTCGGCACCATAGGTCTCGAACATGAGCCCGTCGTAGGGCGCGCCCTGGCAAAGCTCATTGGCGATGGGGCGATACTTTTCGCACCACTGATCGTAGGTCAATGAAGGCTCGGCTTCTGGCTCGACAGGCCCAACAAAGTAGGTGGTGAGCTCGTGCTCCTCGCCCTCAGCTGGGCCAGCATCCGGCAGCTCGCCAGCACGAAAGCGTTCCAGTGCGATGGCTTCGGGGTCGGTCACATCATCGCCCATCTCGACGTGGTAGCGATAGACAGTGAGCTGCTCGATGGTGATTTCGACAAGTTCAGGTTTTTGGGTTTCAGTCATGGTTCGGTTCCTTCCGATTATGTTTATTGGCCACGTCGCCCGTCGCTCCGATCAAGGTCGGACGACGGGCTGGCGGCGGGGCATTATCGCTTCCAGATCAGCAGGTGCTGGCCGTCACGCTCGATGAGGTTGGCGTAAACCGGAGCGGTGAAGCTCGGGTCGTCGAGGCGAACTGAGAGGTAAGCGTTGCCGCTCTTGCTCTTGCGCTTCCAAGCGCCGCCGATCTCGATGCCGTCTTCAGCGATGACGCGGAAGTCGGGAGCCTTGCCCTTGGTGTTGTCTGCGGGACTCAGCGTCAGCTTCGATTTCAGAGCCAGCGTGTGGATTTCGCCGATGTAGCCGGTCTCGGTTTTGGTAAAGGTTGCGATGGTGGTCATGGTATGTGTCTCCTGTTTTGGTTCGGAAGCCCGCGACCGTCGCGGGCCTTTCCATGGCCAAAATGAGAGACCGTCTCAGCCGGGCGCTGCACCCGCAGGGCCGAAACGCAGTGGAGGACGGCAAGCGGCCTGTTTCTTGTTTCGCGAGGAATGACTGAAGGTCAGGGGAAGAAACTGGCAAGTGCGCCGTTGCGGCGACTGGCGACGGGATCAATGACTGGCCATGTGAGGAAAGGCAGCGATGGGATGCGGCCAGGACAAAACGCCCCTGAGAGACACCCCTGCACCGCCCGTCGATCTGAAAGCTCAGTGACGGCCATCGAGCGAAGCCGCGATAGTTTCGATCCCGACATGACGCCCCCGCATCCCGCCAAAGGCAATCAAGCCTCGCTCTGATAGTCGTTATCAGAACGGATGAGAGATTGGTGCTGAGTGCCCTAGCCAGCGCAACACCATCGGATCGCACCGCGTAACAAGAGCTTTGCGCCTGCTCGTTCCCAACCTCCCACATTTGACGGATCGCCTGTCGCAGATATGCGATAGCCCCCAGCCCCGCCAACCCCGTCCCGCTCGCCCATTCGGGCGGCGGAGGGGTTCCCCGCTGATTGTGTCATCGGTGGCATGACTGAGTGACCATCCCTGTTTCTTTGCGAGCGACCGCCACTGCGGAGGTTGCAGCAACGAACGAAAGGGTAAGCTCATGCCAATCCTCGGCACTTTCCTCAAAGACGGTGATTGCCTGACTGGCATCATTCGCACTTCAACCACTCAGGCGCGCCTGACCTTTGCGTCTGACAGCAAGGGCATTCTTATTGCCAGCATTGACGGCCAGCCGGTCGGCCATGCCGAGCCTCGCCCCAGCGGCGATGGCATCACTTGCTTCGTCGTCTACCTGCATCCCGACATCCTGCCGGATGCACCATTCGCTGCACTGGTTGCCAAAGGCTGCATCTTCATCCTGACCATGCGCCGCTAACCTCACCAGCAAAAGAAAAGCCCTCTCATTCCTGAGAGGGATTTGATGCGTCTGTGCGCTAAAAGAATGGAATTAAAATTCACAACTGCAAAAATGGTTGAAATTATATTATAAAAATATATATTTAACTCAGACTATTTCTTCTTCTCTTTTCCCGAAATCTATATTTTCTTCTTATGGAGAGCCTGCTTTGGAAAGAGTACGGCTGGAATTATTATGACGATTGACAATAATTGGTTCAGCGCACCGTTGGTGTTGCTATGGTTCTGCGCCGGTCTAGCAACCGAGACGATGTTCTACGCACCGTTCTACATCGCAGGAGTTCTTGCGACCCTGTTTATCGCCTATCTCGAAAAGAACGCCTGGTTCGTAGGGACTGCCTTTGGTCTACCAGCTGGCTTCATGACATACCTGACGTTCCTCCATGGGTTTGATGATCCGTTTCTGATCGTCGTTGGCTTACCCGTCGCAGGTTTCATGGCCATCATGGGCTACGGCCTGCCCCTTGATAAGTAGCCCGAGCCACACTTCTCGATAATCCGCCTCCAGAAATGGGGGCGGTTTTTTTATTGAAAGCGGTGCGGATTAAGCGGCTGCGCCAATCCAAGTGCCGAAGCCTTCAAAACGGTCGTCATATTCGTTGCCATATTGAGCCTCGGCCATGGCTGAGAACACATCTCCCGGTGCAACGCCGTTGTTGTAGGCGGTGGTAATGTCGCAAAGCTGTTCGTGGGTGGCGGGTTCGCCGAATTCGGCAATCAGCATAATGTCCACTTCGTAGGTGTATTCATCCCAGCTCATGTCGAGGTGTTTTTCGTTGGTGTAAGCCATTGGTCTCGTCCTTTCGATTTTGGTTGTGGCCGGGGTCGTTCGGCCTTTCTGGCAACCAAAGGGCGGGGGCTTCAGGCGGACGAATGCACCCGAAGGGACGAAACGCAGTGAAGGACGGGAAGCGGACTGTTTCTTGTTCCGCGAGGAAGTCGCCGTCAGGCGACGGGGAAGAAACTGGCGAGCGCACCGTTGCATCGGACGCCGCCCCCGCAAGGGTGCCAGTAAGTAAAGGCCAGGGCGACTTCGGCCAGAAGTCGAAAGGATCCTCAGAGACGCCATCCCACCGACAAAAACCGACGTGGAAAGCGGCGTTTTGGACACGGTAGCCATGATGCGACCTCTTCGCCGCGCCCTCCTCCACATTCTGCGACAAAGAAAAGCCCGCCTCAGCATTGGGCTGAGACGGGCAATTCAGGCCATGGAAGCTATTATAGAAGCGACATTTGCCGCGAGGCAGCTTCCAGCTCCTTCCACTTGGGCGACTTCGCCTCCTCTTCCAGCCAAGCGCGCACATAGGCGACAGGGCCTCCTTCATGCTCGATGGCCTTGGCGTGGATGAAATGAGACCGATACCCCGTCTCGGTCATGGGCAGCGGACTGCGAGGCTCATCAAGCACCCTGATTTCCAGGTGCGCCATGCGCTCACCGTAGATTTCCTCGTAGGATGGCGACCAGCTGGGGCAGTAGCGCACCTCGATGCGATACCCCTGCCAGTCTATCTGATGGATTTCGACCGCCCTTCGATTAGTCGTGCTCATGGTCTTACTCATGCCCGCGCCTCCTTTCTGAGGTCGTTCATGACTTGGTCGCGGGCGGCATTGAGCGCGCGCGTGTCCTCGGTGATGCGCCCTGCGACGGTTGCCGCGCGCGCATAAACCCAGAGGCAATCCTCGCCTTTGAAGTGGCGGTCGCGCTCGATGCGCAGCCCAGCAGGGCCGCGCACGCTTTCCAGCTCACTTAGGCGCACCGAGCCAAGCTCGGGGCAGCCCATGCCGAGGTCACACAGACCGAAGGCGATGTCTTCGTCTTCAGGGTCAATTTCGGAAAGCAGCCATGTGGCTGCGTTCCAAGGTGCAAAGAGCCTCACGACAGGCTTGACGTGCACGATTTCTTCGCCCTCAGCTAAGCGTCGTGCGTTCAGCAGGCCGTTCGTTAAAAGCTCGAGCCGTTGGTCTTTAGTAATTAATTTCATGGGGGCAGTCCTCCTTGATGGTTCAAGGCGAAAGACAGGTCGGCTCCATGCCGACCCGCCCAATCGGCAAAGCCGATCGCGCCTGACCCTCTGCCCAGCGGCGAGCGTCACAATCGGTGACAGCAGTATCCAAGGTGATGCGAGCGCCAGCCCAACGATAAGCGGCAAGAAAACCGCCCCGCACGGGGCAGCCATAAGCTGGCTCGAAGGGGTGAAATCCGCCGCCACCCGAATGGTGGCCTAAGCCACCCAGTCGATCACAGTCGCGGGCAGCGGCGGACGGCGACCTTGCAAGCGGTCGTGGCTGGCATAAGCTCGAAGGTGAGGGTCAAGCAAAGAACGCCGCAGCGCTCGCGCTGCGACCATCCCGTCCTGTATAATTTTTCGGCTTTAGTGCTGTACCGATTTTCGGTTTTGATGTCGAAATCCATTGGCACTGTAACAAACCGGGGGCGTTGCGGGGTCTCCCCGCTCGAAGGGGTGACGGAAAACGGCGCAAGAATCTGCTTGCGGCGGTTGCAGGCAGGGGAAGGCGTTCCCCACCCCCAAAAGGCATCGGCAAAAGCATAATGTCAGCTTTTTTATCATATAGCTTGACTTTGTCAGCTTATACCCCCATATTGTAAACATAGGAGGGTGCAAATGACTGACGGCCCATTCAAGAATCTAAAGCTCGACAGCCGCTCTAAGCGGTTCGCTGAAGCCGTTCAGACTGACGCCGTCGATCACGAAACCCGTTGCGCCCTTGCGAACGACGCAATCCTGCGTGGTATTCTGCGCGAAACCCAAGCGCTCATTCGGGCCCTCCGAGCATACGGCCAAGATGGCCAGCTTGACCTCGATCCAAAAGCGTCGATCAAAGCAATATTCGACGCCTGCCCGAAGTCAGAGTTTGGCGATCACCTACAACGTGAAATCGGACTTCGACTTCACGAGGGAGAGGCATCGCAGGCGGCAATAGATAACGGCCTCGGAGCGGCGCTTGAAAGCGGTATCGGGGAGTTTCGCACCCGTACTCATGAGGCTTGTCTAGAAGCTCACCAAAGCGGCGAAATGCGAAAAGATCAGTTCGATAGGTTTGTTGAGGGGAGCAATCAGGCTCTCCAAGGCATCGACCGAAATCGAATTTTGGAGGCTCTCAAGGAGGGCAACAGAGGCGCGTTCAAAGAGGACGTTAAGAAAAAAGAAGGTCTAGATGAAGGGCCCAAGTTGTGAATGTGATTAGTGATTTTCAGAAAGTTTCGGAGCGCCATCTCCATATTCTTGAGACTGGCAAGCAAGCGCCGCGTCGCGGGCGTAAAGAGTGCGTCTTCGCCACCATAGGATCGGAGATAAAGTGCGATAAGGATATCTTTGACAGCTACTCATATGAGGGCTGGAAAGACATTCATCACGACTTGCTGATTGTTTGCGCGGCGGTCGAGTATGCTGACCGCCGCTGGGCGCGGAGCGCTCGTCAGTGGTCGCGGCCAATACACGCAACGATTCCGGTGTTAGAGCTTGCGACCTGGCTTGATGCTAATGTGCAGCAACATCTCCGCGATACCCTGCGGCATCTGACCGGCGATGATTGGCGATTTACCTTCGTGCAAAACGAAGCGCCCGCGAGTGACAAAGACCGTCAACCGCCCCTCTTCCCGAACCAGAGGAAAGAGTTCGCCATCGCTTATAGCGAGGGCTTGGACTCATGGTGCGTATCTGGGCTCTACAACGAAAACGATGTGGCGGTGCGGGTTCATGTCTCGAAATACCGGGCGCGACGACGCAAAGACGAGCAGCCATTTGACCGGCTGCCGTTCAACGTGACTGTGAAGCCCAGTCAGGAAGACAGCGCCCGTTCTCGCGGCTTCAAATTCGCAGCGATCACCGCGATCGCGGCTCACCTATCCAAGGTCAGCCGCATCATCGTGCCAGAAAGTGGCCAAGGGGCGCTTGGTCCCGTGCTGTTGCCGCTGCGGAATATCTACCCCGACTATCGCAATTACCCCACCTTCTTTCGTCGCATGGAGAAGTTCATCAAAGCCTTGCTGGGTGTTGACCTAACTTATGAGCAGCCTCGGCTGTGGCATACCAAAGGTCAGACGATAGCGGCATTTCTGGCAAAACCGGGCGTGAGCGCCGAACAGGTCATCAATACTCGTTCATGCTGGCAGCAACGACACAATGTCCGTGTCGGTGGCGGTAAGCCGCGCCAATGTGGTATATGTGCCGCTTGCCAGCTTCGGCGCATGAGCTTGCACGCCGCTGGCGTCGAAGAGCCTCTAGCGGCGTACAGCGTCTCTGACCTTCAAGCCTCGCGCTTTGAGAGTGCTCTACCAAAGCAGAACAGTTTCCAGCCGACTTCGACCCTGTACGAGTATGGATTTATGGGGACGCGGCACCTGCAACAGCTTACGGATTTCGCGGCAGAGCCGGACGCGAAGCATAAGCCCTACGTGCTTGAGCTGGCGGAAGCTCTCGGAACATCGATGGTCGACGTTCAATCGAATCTCCGAGACATGCTGAACCGGCACTCAGAGGAATGGGCAGCATTCGTCGCAGCTCAGGGGGATGAGAGTTTTCTAACACTATGGACGAAGGGAGGCCGTTATGGCTGATCTCAATGATCTGACCGCACAAGAAATCGGTCGTCGCCTTCGCCTTGCCCGTGAAAACGTGAAAATACGTCAGGACGAGGCGGCTAAGGTGATTGGCATGTCTCGCCCGACTCTCGTTTCCATCGAGAAGGGCGACCGGCGGGTTCGCATTCAAGAACTTCAGGCGTTAGCCAACCACTACGGCGTTTCGGTCAATGCGTTGCTCAGACGAGAGGCGGTGCACACCGACCTTGTGCCACGCTTCCGTCGCCTCCGCGAAACCGAGGAAGACCACACGGGCGAAGCCGTGAAGCTTCTAAACGATCTGGTGAAAGCGGAAGTCGAGCTCGAGAACATACTCGGTATAGAGCGTCCGAAAAATTACCCGCCGGAACGAGGTATCAATGACGGCGATGTGATTGAGCTTGCCGAGAGCCATGCGCAAGGACTGCGCGACTGGCTTGGCTTGGGCTCAGGTCCGATTGCGGACATCTTCACGCTGATGGAGCTGGATCTCGGCATCCGGCTGTACCAGCGACGGCTGTCATCTAAATCCAAAGTCGCAGGGCTGTTCACTTTTGACCAGAATTTGGGCGCGTGCATTCTCTTGAATGCCAATCATCCGTGGGAGCGTCGTGTCCAGTCAGCAGCACACGAGCTAGGACATTTCATTGGCACGCGGCAGGCCCCCGAAGTTCTCGAAGAGAACGAGCAATTCCTGTCGCGTGAAGAGCGGTATGCGAACGCATTTGGGCGAGCATTCCTGACCCCCCGCAAGAGTTTCGAGCAGGCGTTTCGCCAGCTTATTGCTGGTTCGGACTCCCTCACTCGAAGGCATGTGATTTTGCTGGCCCACCAGCACAACATTTCCCGCGAAGCCTGCGTGCGCCGGCTGGAAGAACTGGGGCTGGTGAAAAAAGGCATTTGGGCGTGGTTTGAAGCCAACGGCGGGATAACTAATGCACAGGCGCGCGATGTGCTGGGCAATGCAGCCACGAAAGCTGACCCGATAAAGGACGACGCAGACCAACCGGTGTCGCATCGGATGGGCTTGATGGCATATGCTGCTTGGAAGCGCGAACTTATGTCGGAGGGGCAATTAGCGGAGCTGTTGAACATTCGGCGTCTGGATTTGCGCGCCCTGCTCGATCAATTCGAACTGGAGGAGAGCGAAACGGATGACCTGTTCAAGCTCCCTCGCTGATGATTTAACGCCGCTGGTTCTTGATACGAGCGTACTGATAAACCTGCACGCCTGCTCCCATGGCGTGCGGATTCTCACTGCTATTCCGAACGAAATTGCCATCCCTGACGTTGTGGTGCGGGAGTTAAGCCACGAGACGAGCCGGACCAATGGCGAGCATCAGTTCATCCAAGACATCCTCGCGCAGAATGTCGCGCGAGCTGTGTCTCTCGACGACGCCGGATGGGAGGTTTTCGGTAAGCTGACGACTGCCTCGCCGTCTTTGGGTGACGGTGAGGCGGCTACGATTGCGCTAGCAGCCACGAGTGGCTTCCGCCCCGTCATCGACGATGGCAAAGGCCGAAAAAGCGCTGCGATCTTGGTCCGCGAAAGCACGGCTGCATGGTCACTTGACCTTCTGCTGCACCCCCAGGTGCAGGCGGAATTGCCCAACGGCGGATACGTCGAAGCGGTCTATCGAGCGTTGAGCGAAGGCCGAATGAGAATTGATGAAGCCCGCTGCGATGCCGTCGTAAGACTCATCGGTGCCGAACGGGCGTTATGCTGCACGAGCCTGCCAGGGTTCAAAGCGCGCAGGGAGATTTGGCGGCGCTGGTCTCAAACAGACAAAAGCTGAACGCGCTGCACGGCAAGGAGGCATTGCGACAGCCGCCGCTTTAGTCCCCGTCAAAAATCCATGTTGGCGTAGCGATCGTTCAGGTGCGCTTGGTAATCCGCATAACTCTCCATGGCCTCGACTGAAGCCATGGCACGCGCATAATCGCCATTGACCACCTTGGTAAGGTTGAGCGGCAGTCCATAGTCCTGAATGTGGATTTTCGCAGGCTCACGCGGGCCGGACCAAAGATGGTCAATGAAATCACGGATGAGCGCGATGGCCTCGGCGGCCACGAAATCAACGCCCTGCCCAAACTTCAAAGCCGAGCGATCACGCCGATGGGGTAAAAGCATCGGCACAGCCCCGGCGGTGGAATGGAAATGAAACGCCTCGCCGTCTTTCCCGAATGCCCCATGGGCAACGAAGTTGCGAAGCTGACGCCGTACGATTGCGAGCTGATCGTAAAATCGCTTCGTGGTGGGGTCTGCAATATCCAGCGCTGCCTTGAATTTCTCGGACCATTCCGCCTTTGCGAGCTTGGCGACATCCTCACCCGTCGCGCAGCTACCGCGAAGAATAGCGATGTGGATGAAGACGTGCTCAGTCCAACTGAAGAAACACTCGATGGCAGAGAGTCCAAGCCATTTGGCTTCGCGATAAAGTTCGGCGGATGGAAAAGCGATCGTGTAGCTCATTTTGCTGAGATCAGTGACGACCTTCTCGGCCTTCCGTGCGTCCGCTTCCCGTTGCCGATCATCATAAAGATCGAGGTAGAAATTCAGCCGTTCAAACAGCTCTGGCGAGCGGTTGACGACATTGAGTTTGGAGGCCTTTGCGGCCTGTTCGGCCCTCCAATCAAAATACGGTTGGGCCGCTTTGGTGGCCTTATGGATCAATCGGACAATTTCGGTCGCAGCCGCTTCGTCCTCGGGCACATTGGCTGCAAACACGCCCAGCCCAAATTTGCGGTGTTCCACGAGGAAGGGTTGACCATCGTATTCCACGGGGACGGACCAGGCCACCTTTTCGAATTGGCCGAGATTCTTGAAGCCCAGCAAATCGACGAGAAGGAAGTAGACCAGATAGTATGGTGGCAGCGTGCGTCCGGCGTCAGTGCGCTTGGCGTTGAAGAGAAATCCTTTCGGCGCGCATGTGCTGGCATCCGCCGCTTTCAGAGGAGATATAGCCCTCTGGGCGCGTGCTCTTACAGTTTCGATATCCACGTCAGGAGGTCGCTTCTTTCGCAAGCTCAAGGTGCTGCTCGATGCGACTGACCCGCGAGTGAGCCCCCTCAGCGATGGGTTCGACAATATCGGGCGCAAAGCCCTTCGGCATTTGTGAGATGGCGCGATCAATCGCGTTGCCGGTTTCCTTGGCCAACTCCGCGAAGAGCGCCTCGACTTTCTCTTCTGCCACACCTTCGGCCTTCGCGTTTTGCAGGAAGTGGCGCGGCATGATTTCGTCGATGTGATAATGGCGCTTGTCGCCGACGGCCATGGCGAGACGAAACTCCCTCCGCTGAAGTTGTTTTGCAGCGTAGTTCGGCTGCGTGGACATAATGTCGTAGAGCGGCGTCATGCGGTATCGCCCACCGGGCGTGAGGAAGAGGCTGAAATTTTTCGCATGTCCGTCGGGTGCGCCAATCAACCAGAAGGCGACCTGCGCCTTGAGGAAAGCAAGGCGATCTTCTTCAGCATAGTCACTTCCGTTGAGCAGGTTGAGGCATTCCCGAATGCCAGGACCGCCATCGCTATTGTACTTGATGGTGGGCGGCACGGAGAGCGCCTGACAGAAGTCTTCCTGCGGCACGCGCAGCAAGCGGCCATCGCTGGCCTTCAAGCGATCGAAGCGCTCGACGGCAAGCACGCGCACATCGTCGAAAGTGACGATCTGGCTTTGCGCCACATCGAGCCCAAGCTCCCGACAGAGCGTGAGGCAAAAATGCTCGTTCTCAACGCTGAGGGTCATATCCAGCCCGTTGGGCAGCTTGCCCAGTTCGGGCTTTAGGATATGCGTGGTGGGTGTCGTCCCCTTGGGTAAACACCAGCCATTATCCCAGAGCAGCGCGGTCTTCTCCTGAGCGCCCGCGATAGAGATACGAAGCTCGCGCTCTCCATCGGGACGAATGCCCAGCGGCGACGTGGCAAGGTTGCGAATGATGTCGGCCACGTCGGCATCACTGAGAGGGGCGCACTCCGGTGGCCCTGGTGGGGTAATCTCGCCCCCTTCAGGCACAAACTGTAGAGCGCCCACACAATCACGGCCGATTTTGTTGAGCAGACTGAAGGCGTCAGTTCCTTCCGCCCCGACCTTCTCGGCGACTTTGCGCCGGATCTGGTCGTTGTCAGGAAGGAGATTGTCGAAGAAAGCCGACACCTCCGCCCCTGAATAGCGTTCTTCCCGCAGTGGGAGGGAAAGCGAGACAGGAATGGCGCGGCGTTCGTCCGCGAGCCACTCCTTGTCATAGACAAACGAGATGGCGCCATTCGCTGCGCGGTCGAGCACGCCGACAGGCCGCCCGTTGAGAGCGACCGAAAGGCGGGCACTTTTGCGCGCGCGCGCCATTAGAACATATCCTCAATGTCGCTGTGCGAGCCTTTGGTGCGCGGCTGAATGACGACCTCAAGGTCGAGCGCGCGCAGTATGTCCATGACTGTGGTCAGCTTGACCGTTTCGAGCCCAGTTTCCACCTGAGAGATGGTGCCCTGCCGCACCCCTGCCCGCTTGGCCAGTTCGGCCTGGGTAAGGTTGTGCGTGCGCCGAAAACGCCGCAATGCGACGCCTAACTGCTTTGGTGATCTGACGAGTTCCGCCATGGCATAATTCCCACTTGTTTTGAGAATTATACGTCAGAGCGTATACAGCGTCAATATGCGTTATAGCGTATAAAGTGATTTTATACGCTGTGGCGCATAGAGTGATATACCACTTGGTGAGCTTCTGCGGACCTAACTCCGGTCTTCAGAGAAGCTGAGGGGCTGGAGGCGACCCAAGAGGTTGCGAGCTACATCGTGTGTAGATTGTTCGACCAATTCAATCGAAATAGGAATTTTAATACGAAAGGGGTCGGTCAGGTTTTCAGCATGAATTTCGCATTCGATAGCACCTGTTATCTTCTCATCACCGGCTGGAACGATGCGGAAATCAAACAACTCCGGTTCAAGCCCGTGTCTCCAATTTTCACAGGTGAGCGCGATCTCGCTTTTCGGAATCAAGGGTTTCCCCTCTTTCCAATAAAAGCCGTCAGGATCTCGTGCCGAGACTTGGGTCGCCAAATGCAAGCGGTCTGCCAGACTTGAATGAGGCGAATTTAGGCCAAAGGGGTCATTACTCCACGCCATCATCGTAGCTAGGCTTCTGACAGCATCGCCCGCCCATGACGTAGTCCATTCTCCGCGCGGGGGCTTGGGGGGCCTAGGAAGAGCGAGTTCCCGAGTCGATTTGCACGACGGTTCTTCATCTTCTTGTGAGGGAACCTCGATCTCAAAGTTGCCCGAAGCGGTAAACCGAATAAGACAGCGCGCCGCTGGCCGGGTCCCGGTATTTTCAGCCTTAAACGCGATGTTCGGCAAGCTCGCTCTGCCGTTTAGGTTAAGATGCAGCTTATCAAGGAAATTCCGGCACTCAGCAAGCCATTTAGGATACAGCTCTTTGGAGTATTCCTCAATTATGCTTTCTGCTGCGGGCTTGAATTCGGTGTCGAGAAACTGATGACACAATCCCGTATAAATTGGCTTTGGGACGGTTTCGGCGGAGCCAAAATCTGTTTCAACAGGACACAAAGTCTCTAGTTCATCCATCAGCGCATCAACCTGTCCACCAGTCAGCGGCGGGTAGAAGTCCAAAATATCGACTATCCGATCGACGACCGCCCCCATTCCGTCTTGTGCTTCAACTCGAATGCATGGCTCCTGAGACTGTAACCGCTTAATTTCTGCTCGGAGCTTTTTATTATCTCGGACGACAGGATCGTCCTGCTCATTCAAGAGCCAGGTATCTGGTATCGGCAAATACGGGAGGCGATGGCTCCGAGCAGTGACCATTGGTCCGGTGTCATGCGTAAGGAGACGAACGTCGGCCTCCGCGTTCTCACGGCAAAATTGCAGCATTCCCAGGATAATAACGTTATCGTTCATCTTCCGATCAAGCTCTGGGGCCAAATCCGGATCAATCCCTGAGGATGGCATCAACTTCAGCAAAACGCGCGGCATTTCTTCCTGAATTACAAGGAATTCAGCTCCGCTGATCGCCAATTCTCTATTTTGCTTCGCCGCAGCGAGAGCCTTTTTATACGTCCGTCCGTTTCTATTCTTTTTGTGCGCGTCAATTTCTTGTTGGACTGTAGGAGTAACAAGCAGATCAATGGAGGCAAAGCCGAGTTCGTGCCAAGGAATATCGCTTAGATTGCGACATTCTAAAAACAGATTTGTATCAACAATGAAAGTAACGTGCCCCGCCAATCCTGACCTCATGTAGTCTCCCGTCTTTTTTGTATTATACCCATTTAAGAACAGAAAGTGAACAATGACATACGTTTCACGGGAGACTGATGGGTTTCAAAGCATGAAATGAGGCCGCCTAAGCGGCGGCCTCGAACTGGTCAGCTGTAGTAGCCTTTTCGCGAAGCCCAGCCAGAAAGTCGGCGGCTTTCGAGGCCTGCGACGCGGCAGTGAAGATGGCCTTCTTGTCAGCCTTCAGAACCTTCAGCCAGTGATCCACATAGGCTGCATGGTCGGGCCGTGGCTGCGGTGAAATTCCGATGTCAGCGCACAGGAACGCCGCCCCCAGCTCAGCGACCAGCTCTTCCATGGCATAGGCTTCGTCACCGAAGCGTTTGCCGAACTCCCGTTCGCAGCGGTTCTTGTGCCCCGTCCAGTGGGTCAGCTCGTGAAGGAGCGTTCCATAGTAGGCCTCAGTTGGCGTGCTGGTATCGGTGCCGAGAAATCGTTCACGCTCGGGCATCTGGATGAAATCCTGATTGGGATTGTAGTAGGCACGTCCGCCGCCGTGACGCACAAGAGCCTTGCTCGCAGCTACAAAGGCTTCAGCCTGCTCAATCGGCGTTGCGGGATTCTCCGGCATGGGGAGCGGTTCACGCTCATAGCCATCGACCTGTTCCGCGTTGAAGACGGTAGACGCCCGCGCCATCAGGCGGGTTTCTGTCGAGGTCATGCCAGTGTCGGCATCTTGGTCCTCGAACTCCAGCTCCTTGTAGAAAACGACAAGCGAGCCCTTCTCACCCTTGCGGACTTGGCAACCACGGTTCTGCCACTGGCGATAGGTGCCCCAGACGCCTTCGGTATAGCCTCGGGCTTCGCCCGCGACCCAGAGATTGAGGATATTGACGCCCCGATAATGCGCGCGCGTATCGATATTGACCGGGCGATTGAGCCCTTTGCCTGAGCGGTGCCAAGGCATCTGCCATTCACCTGCGCCCGCTTCGATCGCGGCGATAATGTTATCCGTCACCTGCTGATGAACGTCGCGGCGTTCCACATTGGTGCGTCGTGAGCGACGTGATTTCGTTTTGGTTGTCATTGGTCTTGCCTCCTTTGCTGTTGGAGGCCGCGCTTGATCGCGGCCTTTCGTGAGGCTCGACCAAGCGGACGGGCTGGCTGCGCGCACCCGAAGGGCGGCAGCGAAGCGAACGAGGGCAAGAAGGCTGTTTCTTGAAGCGAAGCGGCGCGAGGAGCCGTTCTGGAACGGCGGGGAAGAAACTGCCGCCGCGCCTTTGCGCGCCGGAAGTCAACCGGACGCTAGACAGCCATCACAAGGGAAAGGCCGCCAAGCACGGCATCAGGCAAAGGATGGGCGAAGATTTGCCAACCGCAACGGAATGCTTACGATTATGCCGGATGCTCAGCTGAGACATCGTTTCAAGAAAGAGAGGCCATCGGCTTAAGCTAGAGGAGAATGTAAATGTGCCAATGCAAACTGCACCGCGAAGACTATTCAATGGCGCGGGCGTGTTGAACGATGGACGGGCTCATTGTTCTGATCGTCATCGCAGCGATTGTCGCATTGGTGTTCCTCTCTCCCGCATACTTTCGAAGCCTCGGCGCTGTGTATAAAGACAGCTACAATCAGGCGAAGCGGCAAGGTCTCGCTCGGCAGGCTGCTGAAGGAAAGAAGCCGTATGGCGCTCCGTGGGAGCAGACCTACGGCTCGGCCTATTTCATGATCCCCGAGCAGATGATTGCTGCGGGTATCGGCATGTCGGGGGAAACCTTCCAGCAACGGGTCGCTGCCGATGAGCAAAGGACATTCCGGCTGCTGGGTTTGTCGGGCTTCAACGGGAAGTTCGCGGTCAATGTACTTGAAAGGGATGGCCACATTTTGACGATTGCGCCGACGCGATCGGGCAAGGGTGTGTCGGCCGTCATACCGAACCTCATGACCTATACAGGCTCGATGGTCGTGAACGACGTGAAGGGGGAGCTCTACGCTGTGACGTCAGATTGGCGTCGGCGACTAGGACACCGTGTGCTCAGGTTTGCACCTTTTGAAAGTGATACGGATTTCTGGAACCCCTTCGATTTCATCGAAGAAGACGATGAAGACGCTTGGGAGGAAGCAAGAACCTTTGCCGAACTGCTGTTGCCAGAGCGGACGCAGAATGAGGAATTCTGGAACAGTGAGGCAAAGAATCTTCTGAGTGGGGTGATTCTCCACATGGTGAACACGCTGCCCGAAGAAGAGCGGACCATGTGGCAGTTGCGTCATTTGCTGACCCAGGAACAGGAAGAATTCGACCTGCTGTTAGCGGAGATGGCCGCCAGCAATCAGGCGATGGTTCAGCGCGCGGCTTCGACGTTTCTCCGCGCCGATGTGAAGGTGCGCGATGGCATCATGAGTACGCTCAATTCCCATATGGGGATCTGGGACAGCCCGCGCCTGAAGCACATGATGTCGAAAAACAGCTACCGGCTCCCAAGGATGCTGTTTGAGCCGATGACCGTCTATTTCTCAATCCCGCCTGGGAAACTGGATAGCTACGCACCTGTCATTCGGTTGTTCATGGGAACGCTGATCAAGCACTTCTCGGGCTACAGTGGAAAATGCGATTATCCGGTCCAATTTATGTTGGATGAGTTCCCCGCCCTCGGACGCATGAAAGTCGTCGAAGACGGTATCACCTACATGGCTGGATACGGCATCAATTTCTGGCTGTTCGCTCAGGATTTGAAGCAGCTGGTTGCCACCTATGGCGACAAGGCGGAATCGATCATCGCGAATTGCACGGTCAAGCAGTTCTTCGGTGTATCGGACTTCGAGACAGCACAGCTGGTGAGCCATATGTGCGGGTCAACGACGATCCCGCATATCAGCTATTCCAGCGAGAGCGGTGTCGTGTTCAAGCCAGCCAGCTTGGCAACGGGCACGGGCGAGCGTCCACTGGTAACGCCGAATGAAGTCATGAGCCTGCCTTCGGATGCGCAGTTGCTATTCTTTCAGGGGCAACAGGTGGTGAGCGCGGCTAAGATCAATTATCTGACCGACGATTTGTTCAAGGACGAGAACGGGCAGCCACACTATAATCCCAACCCTTACCATCGATGAGCGTGGAATCCCGCATCGGTGGTACCTCCACCGATGCGGTCCAGCTTCCAATCATTCTGTCTGAAGGCCTATTCAATGGCTTCGAGCTCTTCCTCCGACTTCGAGAAGTCATCTGGGACATCTCGAACAGGGCGGTGGCTCTTGATCCATTCGATGAACCGGTTCCGATCGATGTAGATACGGGACCCGATACGAATGAGACAGGCCTCGAAACCATTGCTCTTGCCGTTGTAAATCCACCAGCGGACAGTCTTTTCGCCAAAGGCTGGAAAGGCCGAAACCAGCTGGTCGATTGTCAGGATGTTCTCTCCATCCATGAGCAGACCCTTTCATTTGACATAATGGTCTTAGTCTTATGGAGGTCGGCAGAAATCCGCCAAAGTTTGGCCTGACCCTGTAAGTTCTTACAGTGGGACGGACGGGCTCACTGTGGATGGCGGCATCTGTCGATTGCTGCGAATGCCTGTGCAATCCCGTGAGCACTGCAACGGTGGATGTCAGCTAGTCTGAAGACAAGCAATCTGCGCGCCTGCAAGTTTTTGATGCTGTGCGACTGCAAGTGGATTCTGCGCGAATGCCCCTCGGTACAATCCGTAGGATCGCCTCGAATGACCGATGGATGAAGCAAATCGGGTAGATATGACCGCTCCATCGGTCACGTTGCCTCACACGCAGAAAGGGCCTGGCCGCGAGGCCAAGCCCTTGAAATTGGTTGCGGGGGCAGGATTTGAACCTGCGACCTACAGGTTATGAGCCTGTCGAGCTACCGGACTGCTCCACCCCGCGTCATCAACAAAAATATGGGATGGTTTTGCAAAATTTTCAACCGCCTCAGCTCGTCCGCTGCGTGTTGAGATTTGCTGTCGGCAACTGTGCCAATTTTTTTCTTACTGTGCCAAAATTGTGCCAAATACAAAAAACAAGGGGCTAGCTAATCAGCTAACCCCTTGATTTATTTGG